>CALFCG010000390.1 GCA_937951315.1 uncultured cyanobacterium | reverse complement strand
GAGGATACTCCTCACTCATCATCACTTCCTTGGGATGGTTTCTCTGCCGTGGGTCACAATCACTAGTCATGAATTGACGGTGATTGAGGAAGTATCACCGCATTTATCATATGACCAGGAACCAGGCCCGCCTCTTCCATTTTTATCAGTCCAAGTGGTTCAAATGAAACTTTCTCTGTGCAGTCGTTTATTTGGACACAGTGATCATTTCTCATTAAAAACAAGAAAGGTGGCTTTCAGGGGCATCGGCTAGTGATGTCTATCGCATTCAAATGTGGTTAGGTACTAGGTACTTGCCTCTGTTTTAGGCTCTATTTTAGGATGCTGACATTCCAGCCTTTCGTTTTTAGGATATGAGTCTCAACACAAACAATCCTGTGTCCATTCTCCTTTGGTGCTTGCACGGTAATTTACAGCAGTCTAGGGTTTGGGAAATGGCTCTAGGAGGCCTCTGGAATGATCCAGCCATTACAATTATCCCGGTCAGTTTGTGGTCAATAACGGCTTCTGATTTTTGGGAATGGGCGCAGCAGTTCTGTGAGCGGGTGGCGGCAGAGGGGGCAACCCATAATGTGATTCTGGGGTACTCATTGGGCGGGCGGTTAGCTCTCCATGCGGTGTTGTCTAAACCCGAGCTTTGGCAAGGTGCGATCGCAACTAGTGCATCTCCCGGCATCCCGAATATTCAGGACCGTCGAGCTTGCCTTCAGCGTGATCAAGGATGGGGCCAGCGCTTCCTAACAGAAC
This sequence comes from uncultured cyanobacterium, assembly GCA_937951315.1. Classification (GTDB taxonomy): domain Bacteria; phylum Cyanobacteriota; class Cyanobacteriia; order Thermosynechococcales; family Thermosynechococcaceae; genus RCC1774. Next base: position 6,437 of record CALFCG010000390.1, on the reverse strand, counting down.
CTTGGCAAGCCCTGTTGACTGATTGGGATCGTCTCCCCGTTTTCAATGACATTCCCTGTCCCCTCCACCGGGAGGAACACCATTTCTCTAGGCCGCAGATTGCGCGATTTTTCGATGTCTATTCCCAGGGCCGTCAGGAAGATTTATTGCCGCAGTTAAAGGGGTTGACAATGCCACCAATCTTATATGTATCGGGGCAGTTGGATGCGAAGTATGGTGAGATTGGCCGTCGTCTGGCTCGCGATTGTTCTGTCGTGGAGTGGGTTGAGATTGCAAATGCAGGCCATCGAGTCCCCTGGGAAAACCCACAACCGTTTACACAGACTGTCCAGCGATTTCTCCGTCAGTGGTGAAGCAGGTTCTGGCTAGGGAGGTAAGCGGTAGGGGGTATTTCTCGACCCGTAGAAATCCTGCAGAAAACAACACCAGCCTATATAGCAACCGAGGCATTGGTTAGGACATTTTGTGATTTAAAACCATTGCTGGATGGAGGTCCATTGTCCAAGCCAGCCCCTCTGCTGCTATAGCTGATGCCATAAGACTTCTAGTCGGTTTTCGTGGTGAAACTCTAAAAGTAGATTTAGAAATTGCGAATCCATCAGAGTGAAGGCACATCTCTTTGAATACTGCGCCTTTTCTCAGCAAAATCCTCGATTCAGTAAAAGCCGGTAAATCATAAGTTGCCGGCTTTTTTACCCGATGTGTATTCGCACAACTGGCTTTGAGCAGTCAGTTGTGCGATTTCTATGGTGGCTTAGATTGGTGGGTGGTCTGGGAATACTGAAGGTAAAAGCGAGGATGCGTTTGCTAGAAAAGCTTGAGGCCAGAGTTATCCGCAACTCGCGAGGCAGAGGTCGCTCGATTTCCATCTCTTTTGGCCCGAAATGAACCTATTGTTACCTCATATTGATGCATGATCGCTTCCTTAAATGAGTCACGATTGTCGAATATGACCGGCCGTGAAAACGATGTCCCTTCAGCATCAACTTTAGAAGCCACCCATTCTGAAGGATTTGCCGATTGGCTACAGCAGCAGCAACTGAGTCTCGCCTTTACCACCTACCAAACGAATCGTCTGTTTTGTCTGGGGACTACAAACGAAAAGCAAATCACACTGCACGAGCGGTTATTTGATAAGCCGATGGGTCTGTTTGCCCAGAATGATCGCCTCTACATGAGCACTCGCTATCAAATATGGCAGTTTGATAATCTGCTCAGTCCAGGAGAACTGCGCCAAGGTTGCGATCGCATCTACACCCCGAAACTAGCGCACACGACCGGCGATTTAAACGTCCATGATGTTGTCCTTGATCAGTCCGGCGAACTGCTGTTCGTGAACACCGACTTTAGCTGTCTCGCGAAGCTCAGCCCTGACTACCATTTTGTTCCGTTGTGGAAGCCTCCATTTATCTCAAAGTTGGTGGCAGAAGATCGCTGCCACCTCAATGGTCTGGCGATGCGAGAGGGCCAGCCAGCGTATATGACCGCCTGTGGTAGCGCAGATAAAGCAGCCAGTTGGCGCAACCAGCGAGTCAATGGCGGTTTGGTCATGGATATCCAAGCCAATGAAGTTGTGGCAACGGGGCTTTCAATGCCCCATTCGCCCCGTTGGTATCGCGGCAAACTATGGGTGCTCAATTCGGGGACCGGCGAACTCGGCCATATCGATCTAAATAGAGGCACCTTTGTCCCCCTCACTTTTTGTCCGGGCTTCGTTCGAGGGATGGCCTTTTGCGGCAATGTGGCCATTATTGGTCTGTCAAAACTGAGATCTAAATCCTTTACTGGCTTAGTCCTAGAGGAACGTCTGACGGCAGAAGGGAACCACCCGCATTGTGGCTTAATGGTGATTGACCTAGAGTCAGGGAAAGTCCTGCACTGGCTGCATTTAGAAGGGGTGGTTGAAGAACTATTTGATGTGGTGGTGCTGCCTAATGTGCGTCAGCCTCAGTCCATCGGATTTCAATCGGATGAAATTGAACGCTTGGTCACATTCCCCGAGTCAGAGGGAATTATGATCACGAAGCCCACTGTTAAGCGGCCTAGTGTTGGCGGCAAAGCCCCCATTTCTGGAGTGCCCCGTGAGGCCTGGGATGGGCAAGAATCATTCACTGAACCTCCCCCCGCATCGATAGCTCCCTCTTTAACTTCCCAAGCCTTAGCCTCTCTCAAATTTCAGCAGGTCTATCATCTAACCCCCGAGAATCTAGAAGACTATGACCACTTTACCTTCCCTCGATTAAGCCAGCGTTGGTCGAAGCAGCCGCAAAACGGAGAACTCTTCGGCGTGTCAGCCACGGTTCAGGGTGACATGGTCGCTTTTGCCGTTGCTGAATTTATTCAAGGACAAGTGGCTGAACTGATTTCACTATGGGTATCCCCCCAGTATCGACAGCAGAGGATTGGGCAGCGCTTGGTCGCACTGCTAGAGCAGGGATTGTGCCAAGAGAACTGTACGCAGATCATACTCAACTATGCCCCGACACCACTAACCCAAGTGGCACTGGAACCTCTATTACAGAGGTTGGGTTGGCAAACGCCTGTCCAAGAAGATGGCCAGCGACGAGTTCAGAAAAGTTTGGGTACACCCTCGGCTCCTTTAGCTCAGCTTGAAAATTCAGATCAACCGTCCTTTGAGCAGGGTAAAGCCTTTGCCAAGCAGGGAGATTTAGACGCAGCCGTCTCCTGTTTTGTTGAGGCCCTTCGCCAACATCCGGATCATCTCGCAGCCTATAACCAGCTTGGCAATGCCTATCAACAATTGGGGCAAACGGAAGATGCGATCGCAACTTACAAACACCTCTTAAAACTCAATCCCAATGTGGCTCAGGCCCATGCCAATCTGGGGGCAATCTGGCAGCTTCAGGGCAAGAAGGAAGATGCGATCGCATCCTATCAAAAAGCCATTGCTCTCAAACCCGATCTAACAGTGGCACATCTTAATCTCGCCAAGCTGTACGCAACAGAAAACGAATTACAGTTTGCTGAACAGCATTATCAAGCTGCAATTCAGGCTAACCCCAAACAATTAGAAGCCCATTATGGCCTCGGTAAAACAGCCTTAAGTCAAGACAAATTAGAGCAGGCAAGAGCTTGTTTTCGCCAGGTTTTAAAACTTCAGCCCGATCATGCCGCCACGCTGTTTGAGTTGGGTCTTTTATCCGAGGCCCAAGGGGACTTAGCCGTTGCTCGGGCTTGTTATCACCAACTGTTTAACCACTGTCCTGACTGGCAGGATTTAGCGGCTTATCAACTCAGCTATGTGCGGCGTCAGCTCTGCGACTGGGAACACCACGATCAGCGGATGGCAGAGCTACTGCAACGAGTGGAGGCGCATATCTCCAAGCGTGAGAGTCCTGCTTTAGCGCCCTTAAGCTTGAGTGTTTTTCCGGCTACGCCAGCTTTGCATCGAGCGGTGAATGAGCATCATGCAGCACAGATTCAGCGCCGCATGGCTGACACCAAAGACCGTTGCAATTTCCAGCACTCACAAAGGGTGGTGGATAAATTACGGGTGGGCTATGTCTCACCTGACTTTCGCCATCATCCAGTAGGTTGGCTGATTCAGGACTTGTTTCAGCACCATGACCGAGAGCTGTTTGAAGTTTTTGCTTATAGTCTTCGCCACGTCGAGGATGAAGTCCAGGCAAGTATTCAAGCAGGATGCGATCAGTTTGTCGATTGCTCACAACTATCACCGGAAGAAAGTGCCCGTCGTATTCATGCCGATGGCATCCATATCTTGATTGATCTGGCGGGATATACCACTGATTCTCGGCCCGAAATTTTTGCCCTGCGGCCTGCGCCGATTCAGTGCAGTTACTTGGGGTATCCCGACACGACGGGGGCAGAGAGTATGGACTATTTGCTTACAGATGAATGGGTGGTGCCGCCTCAGTTAGCAGCCCATTGTTCTGAGCACGTGGTGTATCTACCCCATCAGTTTGTGGTGTCTCCGACCTTTGGAGAATCGGCCCTTTCTGCTGTTCAGGTCGAAGCGGAGCAGAATAAATCAGAACGAGAGGCTTTAAGGCAGAGTCAACGCCAGAACTATGGTTTACCTGCTGAGGGCTTTGTCTTTTGCTGTTTCAATCTCCATCGCAAAATCGAACCGACGGTGTTTGCTGTGTGGATGCAGATTTTGCAGCAGGTATCAGGGGCGGTGCTTTGGCTTTCTGATGGGCCAGATCAGGTCAAGGCCAATCTACGTCAAGCAGCACAAAAACATGGCGTGGAGCCAGAAAGATTGATTTTCGCTCCTCGACTCCCCTTTGATGAATATTTAGCTCGTTACCAATTTGCAGATCTTTTCTTGGACACCTTTTCCTATGGAGCGGGTTCGACGGCGATTTGTGCCCTGTCTGCAGGGGTACCGTTGTTAACTCATCCAGGTGAGACCAATGCCTCTCGGATGGGGGCCAGCATTGTTGCAGCGGTGGGTTTAGAAGATTTTCTCATTTGTGATAATTCTGTCGCCTATGAGCAGAGGGCGGTTTACCTTGCTACCCATGCCGATGAGATGAGAGACCTTCGGCATCGATTGCTGAGCCATCGCAATCATTTACCTCTCTTCCAGCCCAGTCGGTGGGTCTGTGATTTAGAAGCAGTCTTGTTGAACCTGTGGGAGCAGCATCCGATTCACTAGAACTCTAAGTGGTGGGCTGATCGGTTGCCATCGTTGGTGTTATTTCAGTCAACGGTTTTGCAATCATTAGTTCTTTCACAGAGATTGAAGGTCGGAGGGGCGAGATCGCTTATACCAGTAATAGATGATCGCCTGCACGTCAATGCCAATAATGCTGGAACTGCTGGTTTCACTGGTTGTCAGTTCACCTAGCTTGACAACGCCTTGAATTGAAAAGTCGACTGGATGTACTTGCTTGCTCATAACACTCCAATGATTGAGACGATTGCAGAAACGCCGTTCAACAGAGTAACGAGCGCTTGGCTGAGCGACACAGACTTGTGGACCTTAATCCTCTGTGAATGGCTCGATTGAGCTGCCGACAGTCCGATGTCAGAGTTCTGGCCTCAAACTGTAATTAAGGCAGTAATAATCTCTGCCTTAATAAATTGGAGGATAAACAAAGAAATCAGCGTATTCATGATTAGAAGCTTGATACGTCCTCGAAAGGCTAAATCTTGTCTTTTTAGAGCTATATATCCGTCAGTGTTGTTATTGATGGCTTCAGTCTTGTAGGTAATATTTTAGAACTGTGCGTTAGAACTGCCTCCTCAATCTTTTGCCTCATTTACTTGTCTTGAACGAAATTAAATTCCCTCGCGACTAACGGTAAGCAACTCTTTTTCTCTTGACAGAAGATTGCACGACTGCTCAATATTTATTCTCTGGATCTGCCAGGAGTGTTTACTGCTGCAACTAGATGTAGGAGACACTCCTTTGATGCTTTCTCTCTCTGGGCAGATTGTTCCGAGACGCTGTTTTATGGTGCCTACTTTCACCTTTAGCTAAGGTTTGGCTACTTATTTTAAGGAGGATAGCAACAGCTAGGAATCAGCTTCGATGTGAAAAAAACTATTTATTGATAGAGGGGCAGCAACGGTATCTGCATCGAGTCATTGAATCAAAATGGTGAAATTGTGATCGAACTGTTTTGTATGTTTTCTGGTATATGTTAATGGTTGATTTTTCTCGAATGTTCGATTTGTGTGTCGAATGAAATGTATGGCTGGGCACACTAAACCTATCAAATGATTTAATGCCAGAATTGACTAGAACTATGGAAGTCAAGAGCTGTCTTCTCTTCTGGGAAAATAGGCAGCTCTCATTTCTCAATAGCATCATTTTCCCCACAGCCATTCTACTCTCTGATTTTGTATATGATCGCTTTTCTGGATCAGCAACGTTTCTTATACGTTGCTCATTTTCTGATAACTCAATTCATGATGCGTTGTCAGTCTCTAATTCAGACTTAAAGACTATCCACTTCCAGGAATCGCCGATTTAATCCTGGAGACCTTCTCATATAGAACGTTTTAAACAGCTATTTCTGACCTAGCCGCAGGATTGCCTTGCCCTGTCCGGGTGAGACCCATGCCTTTCAGATATGGGGCAGCATTTACGCTGCGGCAGTTTTAGAAGACTTGCTTATGGGTGCCAGTTCTGTGGCCTATGAGCAATGGGTTGCAACTTTTGCTACCCATGCCGAAGAGATGGCAGCCCTTCGGCATAGATTGCGTGACCATCGCAATCATTTGCCATTCTTTCAGCCTGAGCGGTGAGTTTTCGAATAAGAACCGACCCTCTGGCAATTGTGGGATTTGTCTCAGACGGGGGACTCCCATTGATATCTTTTTTCACTTTCACAAGGTGAGGAAAGCCAATTTGTTGTGTATGTTAATTAGTTGAGACAAACCATGCCAAACGACAACTTTGCAGACAGAATTATCTTAAGTGGCAACAATGTCACAACAAC
>CALFCG010000389.1 GCA_937951315.1 uncultured cyanobacterium | reverse complement strand
CGACACTGCCCTGCAGCAGCTTTGCAATCGGCTCAGCCCTGACCGTGACCTCTAACTTCTCGGTTCGCTTGAGCAAAGCTGAAATCGCAGTTTTCACTACCTTGCTGACGAACTGATTGCCACTCTGACCTTTAGATGTTGCGGGGATTGGTAGATACGCAATCATAAACATATTTTCCTGCTAGTGAGTTCTCAACATAACGTGAATATTTAAAAATTGATTAAATAAAGGCAAAATAAATTAAATTTTCTTGTTTACGTGTCTTAATTTACTAATTAGTAATTTATCCTCTTCGAGATCGCATTATTCTAAGGTAGGTGTCGAAAACCTCTGACCAGAAAGACGTGATACTTACGATGACGGCTCTTGTCCTTCATCCGAGCCATAATCTCTGGAATAGACACTTAGGCCCATGAACTACTCGCTCAAGCTTTGATTGAACTCCTTGCATTGAGCATTCAGCCCTCCTTCTGGCTACCGTATACACCAAACAATCAAGGTAAGAGCTGAGGTGATTACACCCGGCGGGCAGGAGCGAATCGAGTCTTGGGGGTCGTCTGCCTTAGCACTTGCTCCAGGATGCCTGGTGCAATTCGGTTGCACCACACCGCCAAATGACTCTGCCATCCCACAAGGATTTCAGCCGACTCTTTCTCAAGACTGGCAACCAACACCTGTGCGACCTTCTGAGGAGACGTTGGCACCACCCACCGGAACCGCTCTAGGTTCTGCACCATATCCGTTTCAGTTAGAGACGGTAGCAACGCTGAGACCCGGATATTGTAAGGAGCCAATTCTCCTCGCAGCGCCTGGCTAAAACCCACTAGAGCAAACTTAGTGGCCGAATAGGTCGCCATTGTCGGCGCAGCCACCTTACCCATCAAGCTCGACACATTGACGATTCGCCCTTCCCGTTTCCGGGCCATCCGTCTTGCAATTAAATGGGTGACCGTATAGGTGCCCATGAGATTGAGGGCAATCTCATGCTGAACTTCGGGAAGACGAGCTTGCAAAAAAGGTAGTTGATGAGCCACACCAGCGCAGTTAATCAAGAGATGAATTGGGCCATGACGCTGCCATATTCGAGCCATCGCGATACGAACTTCCCCGATCTGAGTCAAATCTAAGGGCACCAAGACAGCTTCTACACCCATATTTTTGATCTCCTCTGCTACCGCTTCTAATCGCTGCCGATCGCGGGCTACCAAAATGAGGTGAGCCATCCCTTCGCGGGCTAACTCTAGGGCAATCTCTCGGCCTATTCCACGGGAAGCGCCCGTCACCAGAGCTGTTTTACCGATTAGTTTCATACTTCTTCTCCCACAAGATCCAATAGATCATCAAACTGACATCCCTGCGATGGAATCAACACAGGCAACAGCAGACAATCCGGTCAGACCAAAAACTACAGGTCTATCAGGATTAAAAAACTTAAATTAAAAAAATCTTGAACTCAGATCGTCATTGAGGATGCCAATCCCCAAGCTCGTGATCGGACTTAGCAACGAAGAGACTATGGACAATTGAATGGAGACTACCTTGCTAAAGACTCTTAGAAATAGTTCAGGGGTCAATACCCAAAAACTGCTAATAGGATTACGGTATGGTCATATCGGAATTTGGCAGCCTCAGACCAAATAGTCGTAAAGCATAGATAGTAGCCTTCTAGATGCGAACATTGATTTCAACTTTGCATCAATATCTAACCTAACACCGGGATCAAGGAGCTGCATTAATTCTTATCTAAGACAACTTCCTGTTACATTTCTTAGTAATTCAATCATAAGCCTAGCTTCAATGCTTGGTGATTGGTTATTTCTGCATTGCCTGATTCGTATGCTTTGGGCTGAAATATGGATGCCGATGCTTTGACTTCTCAAGTATGAGAAAGACAGGCAGGTATTCTGAAAGATGAGAATCTTCAGGATCATGCTTCTGAGCCGCGATCCAAGTTGGGTCGAGCGGACTGACCTTGTCCCGAGAAAGTGGACAGTTCACTCAGAAAGCAATGGGTTGCTCCAGAGAAAGCCAGGATTGCTTTTCACATTGGGGTTGTGCCGACATGCGGTTAACTTTTCTCACAGGATTGCTGAAAGCCCTTACATTAGGTACTTCTAGAGACAAAAGTTCCAGTTCATTGATTGTACAAGTATTTCCGTTCCAACTTGGATTTATCCATAATCGGTACAAGCCTTTTGCGGTAGTCATTTCACCATTTTTATGAATAAAATTCAGGGCAGTTTAATCATGAGCGCCAAGTAAAATTCAAATGCCCAAAGTTTACTTACAAAATAGCTCTAATCCTTATGGAGAGGTGCTTTAGGCTGGGTCAACAGAGATTTAAATTCATAGTCACATTATCACGATGATTTTAAATCTCTGAAAAGCAACCACAGCAACCTTTTTACTGATCCAACGAGAAAAATTAGCCGCATGTCGGCACAACCCCTTTATCATTCGCCTGTTGGGTCATCCGGGTATAAATTCTGCAGAGACTTTAGCATGGGTGAGAATGGAGAATTTTTAGTTAATGAGCCGGTGGCCGGTGCCTTAGCTGATTTAGTTTTGGGGTTACAGCAAAATGATGATTGAAGAAAAGTGCCCGATTACCACATCAACCATCGCTGCAAAGCGTAGGAAGCGGGCAGAACCAAAGAATCAATACACTAATTCTGTGCGGAAAGTGGACAAGCGCAGCCGACCCAAACGCAGAGTAAGACCACCTGCAAATAGATTAAGCTGGCCAGCACTTGCCCAATATCATGCCGGTAGCTTCAAAGCGGTGATTAGCGATAGAGAGCTGGCATTGTACGAAAAGTTGCACGGGTCAGATCTGAAGATGCCTGATCCTAGGGTTAACGTTGCAGGCATCGCCCTTGAGCTATGCGCAGTGGCTAAGACACTATCAGCTCAATCGTAAGGAAGGGATTTGAGCTTTACGTTTAAGTCATAAATTTCAACGGTTCCGGTCTTGAAGATTCAAAAGAGCTGTCGTCGCACGCCAGAGATCTGGAAGCGCCTGACAGGAATGCTGTGGGCTGCGTATAAACAGCCTAATAAAACTCGCTTTCAGAAGCAGTTACGGCAGTTGCGAAAATGGACCAAAGAAAATGTTAACTCCCCACATCTGCGTATGAAAGTATTCAAAGTCTGCCGAAAAGCATCGAAGTTTAAGGTGGCCTATGCCTTTCCGGAAGCCTCTCGTACCAGTAACGAAGTGGACCGCTTGATGAATCATCAAAATCGTCAACTCTACGCTATGCAATACTTTCACGGGACACTTGATTCAGCTCGTCAATCAATGAGAGCAATGGCTTTGGTGTGGAACTTCCATCCTTATGGGACCAAAACGAGAGATGAAGCGAAGGGGCGTATTTCTCCAGTTCATGATCTCAACGGGTTTAGGTATCATGACAACTGGCTTCAGAACTTATCAATCAGTATGTCGATGAATGGACGTAGACAGGTGGTTTCAGGTGACCCCAGAATCCGTTAGAACGAGGGATGGGTGACTGTCCTGCTGAGTTTAACGGACGCAGTTGGTTCTGTGTGTGTGTGAAGATAGATATCTTGAGCAAAGTGCTGACGCGTCCGTGAGAGAACTTCAGCACCTCGCAAAATGAGAATACAAAATGAATGTGCAATCCTCGCTATTCCTAACCTGTGAATGTGTCAGATTAGAGATAGCGAACCAATATGGTAATCGATATGACCAGCACACAACTACCCACCACATCACACCAGCCGCTCTATGACACTGACTTCGTTGAGTGGACAGATCAAACCGCTGAGCTACTGAAGCAGGGTAAATTTAGTGAGCTGGATCTCAAGAATCTGATTGAAGAGGTTGAGACCTTGGGGCGAAGCGAGAAAAACGCACTGAAGAGCAATCTGCGTGTTCTGCTAATGCACTTGCTGAAATGGCAGCATCAGGCCAGTAAACAAACAAATAGCTGGAGAGGAACTATCGTTGAGCACAGGCTACGAATACAAGATGCTTTGGAAGACAGCCCAAGTCTCAAAAATCACTACACCCAAGTTTTTGACAAAGCATATGAGCAAGCGCGACTAAAAGCGGCTGAAGAAACAGGACTAGACATCAGTGCATTTCCAGCAGAATGTCCCTATACAGAAGAGCAGGTGCTTGATAGTGAGTTCTTGCCCGAGTAAATAGCACCAGTTCCTCATAGTTCACCAAACAGAGTTACTTGTTAGGTTTACCAACCTTCCAAGCCAACTCACCACGACTCCTGGTACCAGCTCTAGAAAACTTAAACCCAGCCTCATCAAAATTCTCACGATATCCCCGAACTGTTTCAACTGATAGATCCAGCAGATCAGCTAAATTAGAGCGGAGTGTCCACTTTTTCGAGACAAAGTCAGACACCCCCTTGAGGGACAATCTTCTGGGCACCGTGATTACCTCTGACAAAAATAGGAGAGCGGCGGGTAGAAACCTGAGGTTCAACCTTTACAGTAGGAGCAGCAGTCTTATCAGTCCGAACGATCCGACTGGCCTTATTACTGCCACGAGTGTGCTCCACCTCAAAAGCCTGAGCAGGCGTCGTCAGATTCAATACACTGCCAAGAGCCAACGCAGTAGGAAGAATTGCAAGAACACCCAAAATTACTTTGTTAGCCATATCAGTCGTCTCCTTGTAAAAGGTAATGCAGTCGCAAACGGTTTGAATGACTGCTTACAGTTTTTAGAATGGCAGACGAATCTGAACGGCCTCTAAGCCCCAAATAGAAGATGGCTGAACTGGATCTGAGAACTCTCTGAGTCAGTAATCGGTACATCCCCCTCATGAAGTGACAGCCTCATCACAAAAGCCACCGAACCCAGAGAAAAGAAATTTATCCCCCTGGGTTCTATACAGGAGCTAGGTTTAGGCCAAAATTCTTATATCACAAGAAAGAATTTTGTAAATAC
>CALFCG010000388.1 GCA_937951315.1 uncultured cyanobacterium | reverse complement strand
TGCTTTTATGAAATGCCAGCTCGTCCGTCGAAATGGCGGCAAGCTTGTCTTTGCCACAGGTACGCCGGTCTCGAATTCGATTGCCGAGTTGTACACCATGCAACGGTTCCTGCAACCGGAGTCACTGGAACGCCAGGGCATCGCAAACTTTGATGGCTGGGTAGCCGCATTTGCAGAGAAAGTGACCGCACCGGAGATAGACCCTACCGGACGCTTCAGAACTAAGACCCGATTGACCCGATTTAGCAACGTGCCAGAACTGATGACGCTGTTCCGTGAGCCAGCAGACATCCAGACTCAGGAACAGCTCAATCTGCCCGTTCCAGAAGTCAAGAAAATAACCGTGGCTTGCGAAGCTTCAGATCCACAGTTGCAATTCATGGAACATCTGATTGACCGAGCAGAGGCAGTCCAGAATCGTCGAGTAGAGCCGGATCAGGACAATATGCTGTGGGTGACTACAGATGGTCGTCGGGCTTCCCTTGATCTAAGGCTCGTTAATCCAGAATTGCCAGAGCCACCACGGGGAAAAGTGAATCAGGCAATCACGAATATCCATGCCATCTGGGAAGGCACAACAGAGAACAAGCTGGCCCAAATGGTCTTTTGCGATTTGGGAACACCCAAGAAGGGCGACCCAGATCGTTTCAGCGTCTATGACTCCATCAAAGAGGGGTTGATGGAGAAGGGAATCCCGCCAGAGGAAATAGCCTTCATCCATGATGCGCCCAAAGCCAAAGATAAGGACACACTGTTTGCAGCAGTGCGTGAGGGCAAGGTGCGCGTACTGGTTGGCAGCACCGAAAAATGCGGCGTGGGTATGAACGTTCAAGATCGGCTGATTGCCGAGCATCACATCGATCCCCCCTGGCGACCATCAGATATTGAGCAACGGGAAGGACGAATCCTGCGCCAGGGCAACCGCAATGAAAAGGTCATGGTTTTGACCTATGTCACCCAAGGCCGAGATGGTCAACTTGGTTTTGACTCCTATTCCTGGCAGACCCTAGCTCGGAAAGCAGAGATGGTCTCACAAGTGATGAATGGTGACGCTTCCCTGCGGTCGGTAGATGACATCTCTAGCTCTGCGTTGAGCTTTGACGAGATCAAGGCGATCGCCACGGGCAATCCGCTCATCATGGAAAAGGCGACTGTTGATAATCGTGTGTCTGAGCTGTCGCGCTATCAGCAAGCGTTTGCGAATGATCGTTACACGGCCCAGCGTCGAGTAACAAGTATTCTGCCTGCAGATATTGAAAGGCTGACGAAAGAGGTTGATGACCTAACGGAGGACATCGGACGACGACAGAATACACGGGGGGATCACTTTAGATTCAAAATAGGTAATCGCACCTTGGACGAGCGAAAGTCTTCGGGTGAGATGCTGCAGGCGGCTTTGGCCGTTGCCAAGCGGAAGAATAAGTTAGGGATTCAGAAGATAGGTGAGTTTGCCGGTTTTTCGGTTGTACTCAATAGCAAATTCTCATCGACCTATTTAGAGCTGAAATCACCTTCAGGACAAACCTATGATGTGCGAGGAGGCGATTCATCTCTAGGCATTGTGCGTTCTATGGAAAATACGCTCACAAAAATGCCAGAGCAGTTGGAATATGCCAAAGAAAAGCTGGGTCAAAAGCAGGATGAACTGCAGGCACTCTCGGCACAGAAGGACCAACCCTTTGAGCATGAAGCTGAGCTAGAGGAGATGATCGCTCGACAACAGGAGATTAATACTGAGTTGGGTCTCTATAAGGATGACGAACAAGCGACTGCGGTGGTTGAGGAAGAGACTGAGACGGTAACACCCGAGCAGCATAAGAATGACCTGGAGAGCGAAAAGTCAGAGGAGCTGATTGATCTAGACAGCCTCACCAGTGCTGACAACAATTTAGGCTGGCTACGGGAATCAGAGGCTGTTGAAGACCTCGGACCCTGTGAAACGACACCAGAGGTATTGGATGCTTTGCAAAATCTGGGGGCATTTATTGATCCTGATGCTGTAAAAGAAGCGAAAGCGCCTGAGGTCATTGCCTTGACTTCTGTTGAGCCAGAACTAGATGATTCAGCGATCTTGTTGGAGACAATAGGTCCGGCTCCCCCAGAGGTACCGATCCAAGAAGTATCCCCTTCTGAGACTGTGCCCTCTCTTGAGTCCCAACCGAAAGAGATACCTGTGTCTCCTGTCTCCGACAACGAAGAACAACTTGGCTTGTTCCAGCCGTCGCCGGTCGAACCACCATCACCTTCAGTACCGGAACCTTTAACCTCTCAACAAGAGATATCGGCCACAGCTCCACCGATCGCTCCAGCTCCACAACCCACTCCCAACGCGGAGGCACCCCCAGCCGAAACAATCACCCCCCAATCCTGGCCCAAAATTGCCGCTGCAATCGGTAAACCTCAGCAGTATCAGACATGGGTACAGCAGCAGCTTGGCATTAGTGAATTGAGCCGTATGGGTGGCTCCTCGTTTCGTCAGGATGTGCAGGAATATCAGGAACAACTAAAACAAGTCAAGACTTGGTATAAATCTGCGGAGCAATTGAAGAGGCCAGAGAAATATCTTGATCGAATTGCTGAGATTGGCAGAGGCTTTAAAGCTGGCGAACCTCTCTCCCGCGAAGCTCATGCCGCGATGAAGCACGATTTAAATCAGTTACAGGAACAACTCAAGCAAATCAAGAACTGGTATGCGGTTGCAAAGCATTTAAAGAGACCAGAGAACTATCTTGAAAGGATTGCTGAAATTGGCAGAGGCTTTAAAGCTGGTGAACCCATATCTATCAAGGCTCAAGCAGCGATGGAGCATGATATAAAACTGATGCACCATCAGCCAATGCAGCCAGGGACTGAAAATGGCTCCCAAATGGCCCAAGGTGTTAGCCCGACTGTTACCCATGCACCAGTGCAAGCTGTGGTTGAGGCGAGGAAACAATTCATGCAACAAGTGGGTGAGCCTGCTATCCATTCATTTATAAGGTCTCAGGGTCAAACAGAGGGAGCTATCAGCTCTGCCTCAACCCAGAACTATCAGTATCAGATGAACAATACGACTGGCTCAATCGCAATGGCTGCGAAGGATGGACGTGGCACCCTAACACCGGAGAACATGCAAGAAAAAGACCTGATTGAGATTGCCCACATTGCAGAGCTGCAGGAGAAACTAAACCCATCAATTCCGACACATTCTAAGCAAGAGAATCTGAAGCCCTCAATTCATTAGATCTAATAAGATGAAAACAGCTTCGCTGAGACAAACGCATGAAAGCGATCGCAATCCCTAAGACCACACCACAGCGATATATTTCTTTTCAACACGCTCTCAATCTGAGGCTTCCTGGCGAGTATACTGGCGACTGGCATCCCATCAGTGCCTTTTTCGATGAGAACGAAACTCGGACAGCTCCCATTGCTGGCAAAGGAGGTACTGTTGATACTACTCCGTCACTGGGAGACCGAGGCATCCGTGACATGTCCAGTATTCTTGCAACTCAGGACATTTTGCCTGTAAGTGGCCCAGTCTATGTTGCCAACCACTACCGAGCGATTGCAGACATAGCAATGCTAGAACTACACGATGGAATAATACCCACAATCGCCAATTCAAAGACGATTAATCAGTGGCTCGATACTGAAGAGCAAATTCAGCAGCTTGTCACTGAATACCTACTCCCTTTGCGAACCCAACTCAATGCAGCCCACCAACAAGTGTTTGACAAGTGGATAGCAACCGTTCAGTTCGACTGACACCCAGCGAAGCGATCCACGAAGAGGCAATGCGACAAATTCTTGCCAGGATTCAGGACACTGACTATGTGCTGAAGGGTGGTACTGCCCTATTGTTCACACGGGGATTGGATCGGCATTCGGTAGATCTTGATTTCGACGGCACTAAACCCATCAATATTGAGGGACGAATTCGCCAGGGCATCAAAGCTGCAAGGCTGGAAATTCTGGACCTCACCGTAGCTAAAAATACTCAGACAGTGCAGCGATTCAAAACTCATTACCGAGATCCATCAACTGGGAAAGATAGATTACTCAAGATTGAAACAAGCTTCCGGCAACCGCCCCAGGCCGAGAAAATCGAGGTCGTCAACAATATTCGTACTTACACCCTTGAGCACATATTTGATTTGAAACTAGCTGCCGTTGAGGGTAGAACCCAAGGCCGCGATCTCTATGATGTGACTCACCTAATACGGACGTATGGTGATCAGCTTACTCCAGAGCAAATTGCCCGTGCCGACGAATTTAGTCGTGATATCGAGAACGTTGCGACTCGGTTTGGAAGGTCATATAACACAGACCTAATTCTTCAAAAGCACGGCACCATTGATGATACGGTGCTCGCACTGCGAGAAGCAGTTGAGGAGCTGCAGCAGGGCATGTCTCTACAACCGGCAGCCAATGCACCAGGGCAAGCTTCAGTTGAGGCACGGCAGCAGTTCATGCAAAAGGTTGGTGAGCCTGCTATTCATTCGTTTATCCGGTCTCAGGGTCAAACAGAGGGAGATATCAGCACTGCATCAACCCAAAACTATCAGTACCAGATGAACAACAAGACCGGCTCGATTTCCATTTTTGCGAAGGATGGCCGAGGCCATTTAACCCCAGAGAACATGCAAGAAAAAGATCTGTTGGAGATAGCTCAAGTCGCCCAGCAGCAGGAGAAACTAAACCCATCCAATCCGACATACTCTCAGCGCGAAAATCTGAAGCCCTTCAGTTACTAGAACTGACTGAAGATGTTGTGCTGTGGTCTATCAGGGGCCGTGTAACATGACGCGCACCGTGTTACAATAGTGCTATGATTAAGTCATTCCGGAATAAAGGATTGAAGCAGTTTTTTGAGACTGGCAGCACTGCAAAGATTCAGCCCAATCATGCTAAAGCTCTCAGACTCAGGTTGACTTTACTGGCCGAGATTAAGGTATTGTCACAACTTCCACCACAGCTAAAGCTTCACCCCCTCAAAGGGGATCAGAAAGATAGGTGGTCAATCTGGGTAAGTGGCAACTGGCGATTAACGTTTGAATTTACTGATGGAGATGTTTATATCTTGGACTACGAGGATTACCACTGATGAGAATGCACAACCCAGCCCACCCCGGCGAAATACTTCAGGAGCTATATCTAGAGCCATACGGAATCAGTGCCCGTGACTTTGCTAAACGCTTGGGAGTATCTCACTCCACTGTTGCTCGTGTCGTCTCGCAGCAAACAGCGGTATCAGCGGATATGGCTTTACGCCTGGAGAAAGCTCTAGGTCTTAGTGCCGAAACTTGGCTAGGGATGCAGAAGAACAGGGACTTGTGGGAAGCCTCTCAGTCCAATACTCATGACGAAATCGCCGCGATTGACTTTGAGCAACTGGCAACTGCTGGTTGATGTAGTCGAGATCGTGCAACTGTCCCAGAATGCAGTATCTCCGCTCGAATCAAGAGACCGTGGAATATCGTAGCAGCGCGAGAATATGCCGCGAAAGCTCTTGATGGGCTGGTGTGTCGCTATCGTATTCGGCTGTTGGGCGGGGCGCTGTGTGTCTTCTTTGCTATCAGTGAGGGTTGCTATAGGTCGCTAGCACATCACCCGAAAATCCAGATCGCAAAGGTACAAGATACTCGTTGATCAGGTGCTTCATCTGTTGTTCAGTTTCCAGTCAAGCATTTATCTCTTAGTTAGTGGCAATGGTGGGGATTTTCCTTTTTGGTAAAAGCAGCCCTAGGGTACCAGCCCAGGGATGCCTGTATGTTTAAGCCTATGACGCGGTTCCCCCCGCCATAACCTCACTCAAGAGTATACCCAGCATGGAATACGGTTCTACTCAGGCTGAGCGAAACACTCCAGAGTTGCGATAGTCGTTATCGATGCTCCTCCTCTAGAGGCAGACCTGTCGGAAACCATCGTACCTCTGGAGCAATGCTGCCGGAAACAAAAGCAGCCCAGAGCTTGTGAGCTAGGGCTGCTTGAAAATGCTTCTATTGTTAGATGTCGTCTAGCAAAAAAGTTGCATTTCTGTTGCCACTAGTATGCCCTCGCTTTTGTGGAAGTGATCAGACGTTCGATCGCAACGCCACAGCATCTCAATCGCAAAACCAGCGTTTCCATACTGGAAGACATCAGATACCGCTTGCCACCCCAGCCGCCGATAGAACCCTCTCGCGCTAACTCTGGCGTAGCACCAGATCGGCTTGAGCTGATCGTCTTGCTCTAGAGATGCGATCGCAAACCCCAGCAATCCCGAGCCAAGCCCCTGTTTCCGCCAGTCTTCGGCAGTCGCCATCGCTCGCAGTCTCCAGGCGGGTTGCTCTTGCCATGCTGAGGGAAGGAGCGAGAGGCAGCAGTGTTTTCGCCTGAGTTGTCGAAGGCTTGATCTATGGCTTAGCGAGTGTTTTGCTTTGTAGTAATCATTACCTAATTAATAATGCTTCCTCTGTAGAATTTGTGTAATGAGTATCACGCACATGAGATAAGTGAACATGCCCCCCAGCCACCACTGTTGGGGGTTTTTGTTTGCATCGTACTTTCGTCATAGCGCTCTACTTCGGATGAGCTGTGGTCTTCTTTGGCTTAGCACCAGGATGCTGGCAGGAGTTGTGCGATGGTGCGCGATTGTCGTGCCATCATTCCTGTGGGTCGTCTTCAGTCAACTGAGTCAGGTGAATGTGCTTATACCCGAGCTTGATTTCAAACTCATCACCCGTTTGCAGTCCCATTTTTTCGGTGTAGGAAGAACCGATCACCATCTGGCCATTCTTGTGAACCTTGACCCGATAGCTTGCCTCTCGACCTCTACCGTCCCTGTCGTCACCGTCGAGCGAAATGCCCTTGGCCTCTAGGATTGCGGTCATGAAGCCACTTTGGTTGACCCGACCACCGACAACGTAGCCGCATTCTGTCGCTTTCTCTCGCTTGGACAGGTGCGAGAGTTCCTTGAGCTTG
>CALFCG010000387.1 GCA_937951315.1 uncultured cyanobacterium | reverse complement strand
TCGCCCACCAGTAATTCAAATAAGGTAACCCCCAGTGAATAAAAATCAGTCCGATAGTCAATGCCACGGTTCATTCGCCCGGTCTGCTCGGGCGAAACGTAAGCCAATGTTCCGTCTAACTGATTCGGGTTTGTCAGTTGCGCCTGTTCTTTAGGCAGCAAACTACTCAGGCCGAAGTCAATGAACTGCACCTGTCCGGTATTGGGATGAATGACTAGGTTGTTTGGCTTGATATCTTTATGGATCACCCGCTCGCTGGAGAGATAATGCAAAGCTTCAGCCAACTGAATCGCGATGGCAAGGACATCTGCCACATTGCGTTTTTTCTGCCCCCAGTAGGTGGGTAGAGACACGAATCCCTCGTCAGGCATGACCAGAACATAGCCGCTGTTAAACGCTTCGAGAGCAAGGGGTCGGACGATGTTGGGATGATGGAGTTGGGTTGCGATCGCAAATTGATTGCGAAACTGCATTAAGTCTTCAAAGCGGGGATGGAGAAGTCTCAAGACCTTCAGTACAACAGGACGCTGAAGAGACTCTGAAAAGGCACGGTAGACTGATGTTCGCTCCCCTTCATAGAGTAATTCCGTGATGGAGTAACCGGTGATTGAAAGCGATGAATGGGGTGCTACAAGTGCCATTTTTTAGGGAGACGTCGCAACAAAGAGAAATTCGTTTTGAATCATGAAGCACTGCCAGTGAACCTATTCTAGAACCACGCAAGAGTTAAGGTATTGTCCAAGAATGCCCTCAATTTCTTCAACTTTAAATTCTTTGGCTAGCGTAAATAGAGGCCGGGCAAACTCTGTGTATTTGGGCTCCTGTTCCACCAAGTGCTCTAAGTGATCGTAAAAACGTCTGACAACACCACTAGAGGCGCATTCTAAGAGCGTTTTTAACTCGGCTGTAGAGGGCACAAGAACTGCGGGGCTATAGGCAATATCTTCAGAAGACCGAGATGGCTCGGATGGCGTTTTGTAGATCCAGACCAACTGGAGCTGCTCAGCAATCATCTCCAATAAATCAAGGGCATCAATTGGCTTTGGTAAAAACGCATCACCTCCAGCATCGAAGACCTTCTGCCGAGTCTGCTGAGAGACCGTTGCAGAGTTAATCACAACCTTTGTAGACTGAAGCTCCGGCGATTGACGGACCTGCGATAAAAATTCGTAACCATCCATCATTGGCATCACCAAATCGGTAATGACTAAATCGGGTTGCAACTGTTTGAGCTTGTCCAGACCTTCTCGGCCTTGCTCAGCCACAATGACGTCTAGGCCAACAGACTCTAGCAAGTTTGAGAGGACAACTTGATTATCGCGCTGGTCATCTATGACTAAGATCTGGCGGCGTTTACCTTGGTAATTAACAATCAAAGTATGGTCTCTGTGCTGTGACTTGAAACCCGCTACCGTCGTCAGAGGCAGTTCAAGCGTGAAGAAAAATTCACTCCCTTGTCCGATGACGCTCCTGACCTGGATGGCACCGCCCATGAGTTGAACAATCCGTTGACTAATCACGAGCCCCAATCCAGTCCCTTCAGATTGTTTTTTATAATCACCGACCTGCTCAAAGGCTTGGAACAGTTGTTTCACATGTTCTTCTGCAATACCAACCCCCGTATCAGTGACGTGAAAAGTCAAAGACACATGGGTCTCAGTTTGCTGTGACGTCTCTACGGATAAAGTAACGGTGCCATGGTCTGTAAATTTAATGGCATTCCCGAGTAGATTTAGCAGCACCTGACGCAGGCGTTTCTCATCGACTTCAACATCCTGGAGCAAGTCAGGACTTGGTTGATAGATAAACTGAATCCCCTTTTGTTCTGCGTCAATCCTGCACATTGCGACAACGCTCTTAAGAAGGGAAGACAAATGAACCGGCATAGAGCATAGCTCCAGTTTCCTGGCCTCAATTTTAGAAATATCTAAAACATCATTGATGAGGGTGAGCAAATGAGAGCCGCATTGATAAATGGTATGAACGCCTTCCCGCTCTTTACGAGAGAGAGATTCTGAACGGCGGAGAATTTGAGCGTAGCCCAAAATTCCATTCAGAGGCGTCCGCAATTCATGACTCATGTTGGCAAGAAAAATACTTTTGGCCTTGTTTGCCGCATCAGCTTTTTCTCTAGCTTGAGCCATTTCATTGAGTAACTCAGCTTGATTGAGTGCAACGCCTAAATGACTGCTCACTTGCTGAAAAAGTCGAACTTCCCCTTGCTGCCATTCTCTAGGATGAGAATGCTGGTAAGCAGCAAGCAACCCCCACAATGTCTTGCCTACATAAATCGGGACCACTAAGTAGGCTCTGATATTAAATTTCTCTAGGGCATTAATGTGACAAGAGGAATGATCTGCCTTGTAAATATCACTGACCTGATAGATCGTGTTAAAAATACAGGGATTACCATCTGGATTACTTAAGAAAGAATCATTCCACTCTGACTGACGGGATTGGAAGACCAACGGCTGAATGTTGTCTTGCTTTGATTCATATATAAATTGCCCCCCCCAATCAGAATTAAACTTGTAAATTGTGACTCGTTCACAACCAAGAATAGGTCTGAGTTCGTGAGTTGTAATGGTAAAAATATCATCCAAATCTAAGCTTTGACGAATATCTTTAATAATGCGGTTCAGGGCTTGTTCATAGTCATTGGCTTTTTCGACTTGTTCCTTGGCAATGTTGAGAGCATTCGTCCGAATTTTCACTTTTTGCTCTAGGGTGTGAGAATAGTCTTCAAGCTGTTGGTGAGCTTGTTCAAGATTCTGTTCTGCATAGCGCCGTTGAGTGACATCGACCGCCATGGAAACGACAAGTCGCCGACCATCGGATAATTTGCCTAATGGTGCAGAACTCAATTGCCAATAACAGGAGTCTTGATCTTGCTTACGGATGGTAACCTCGCCATCTTGCCACTGGGCGTTGAGGTCAGCGGGTTTGGCAACGCCCTCAGCAGGCAGATCGGCAGAACCATAGGCACGTTGTGCCCAAGCTGTTGTTGTCGGGATATCAGCGTGGGTGTACCCGGTTAATTCGGTCCAAGTTGAATTAATCTGTAAGACTTCTCCGTCTTCTGCATGGATCATGATTGGGAAAGGGGCATTTTCAATGGCCCGCCGGAAGCGTTGCTCGCTGGCGCGGAGATTTTCTGCTGTGGCTTTGCGATCGCAAATATCTCGCACAATACAGTGGAATATCTTCTCATCCTGATATTGGATAGGGGTTAGGGTCACTTCTGCCCAAAAGTTTTCTCCATCCATACGTTGATGGACCCACTCAAATTGCAAACTGCACCGCTGCCAGGCTTCCTTCGCCATGGATTGCCCTTTAACTTGGGAAAGCTGACCATCGGGTTGCCGCACTGGCGAAATTTGGTAGGGATAGAGTGCTAATAATTCCGATTTATGTTTACACCGAAAGAGTTCAACAGCAGCCCGATTACAGTCAAGAAACCGACCTTCCCCTAACAGAAAGATGGCATCTGCAGCCTGATTGAATAAGGTTTTAAGGCGTTTTTCTGATGCTTGTAACTGCTGCATTCGATCCTGCTCAAGGCGATACAGATGCGCATTTGCAAGGGCGATGGCAGCTTGGGTACACAGGAAGGTGAGGACTGTGATGCGATCGCAAGTAAAAACACCTGCGGCAGATTGATTCTGCAAATACAGCAGACCATTGAGACCCTCTTGATATCGGATGGGTAGACACAAGACGCTACGAGGTTGATGTTGATGCAAATAGTCATCCAGAACAGGCAAGTCGGTGTCTAGGTCTTCAACAACCAGAATCTCTTCTGTACGTTGGACATATTGAATCAGCTGAATCGGTAGGTTGGGATGATCTGCCAGGGGTTCAGAAGTCAGTCTTGTGGCCGCAAGAGTAGCAGTCGCTCTGACATGCCAGGAGCCATCCATGTCTGGCAGGAGCAACACCAAGCTATCTGCTCCAGAATTTTGGAGCATCATCTGAGTCAGCTGTTCTAGCAGTTCATCTAGAACGAGACTTTCTGAAAGGGCTTGAGCACTTTTAAGAAGGGCGGCAAAGTCAAGAGCAGTATTGAGTTTGGTATGGTTCGCGGTATCTGAGGCTGCGGAACAAAAGGCCAGTTCAGTATCAACAACACTGGATAACGTTTCTAGAGGATTGAGAGACAGAGAGCTCTGCTGAAGAATGGGTCGAAGTAAGTCAGGATAACGCTGTTCAAGGTCATCCAGTTTCGCTTTGGCTCCCCAGCATGCATAACAGTGATAAGCCTCTTGCATATAAATTGAGGCTATCTTTTCCTTAGGCCACGCCAGATAAAACTTAGCGGCTAATTCATTGGCAAGCGCTTCTTCCTGGACATATTGGTGCTCTTTTGCTCCAGCGATAGCAGCATCGTATCGCTCTAAAGCTTCAAATTTATTATCGAGAATTCTATTTGTCTCAGCTTCGACCAAATCATACTTGTGCTGAAAGTTCATAGGAGCACTCAAAGCCAATTTTGCAAACCTATTCTGATTAGTTTCTACTTTTGTTAAATACTGAGTAACTCGTTCTTCCTCTATACCTTCAGCACAATCGATATAATCCAGGTAGACTAATGATTCATAGAAGTGAAAAATGTATTCTGTCAACCAACCCGAAACTGCATCTAAGCATTGTTCAGCCCTTTCAATAAAAGACAAGATTTGATTTCTATCAGAGAACAGATACTTCAACATCAATTCATAGAGACAGAAATTCTGCAAAGAGAATTTGTCATTTGATATTTCTAGTGCTTCAAAGATCTTGTCAAGTTTAAAATTATCACTATCTAGACTAAAAGGCCTCTCTAATTGAGCTGTCAGCTTCAGGACAATTTGAAAGAATAGTTTTTGAAGATCTAACGAAAACTTATTATTAAGTCTATTGAGAGCGTCGAAGCCTTGGGAGAGTTCAGTTTTTAAATTGGGCAACAATTCTCCGCAGAAAAAGAGATTTTGACCTCTTGAATAAACTGCATAGCTTGCAAATTCAAAATCTCCACTTGCTAATCCACTCTGATAAGATTCTGCCAAAAATGGTATCGCTGTTCGGAGATGAGATTTCAGATAAACGGTATACATGCCAGCAACTTCAAATACGCGGCATCTAGTTATACTCTGTTCGAAACGTTCCACAACCTCTAAACTTAGTTGACCAAATTGGTAGTATTTTTCAATATCTTTCTCAATTAGGTTAACTAGAATCCCATAGGAGGCATATGCATAGGCTGAAAAATGAGAATTTCCATTCTTTAGGGATAATTTGACCAATTTCAGGATAATGAACCAAAACAAATTAGTATCGCTGACTATCGCCGGTACACTAATAGACATCAGCACATTCGCGATTGCCAACTGCCTTTGATCGGTGAGTATGGGTAACGCTGATATTTGTTGGCGATCAAATTTCTTAATGTAGGGTTGAAATGCTCTGTATTCTTTCTGAACCTCCTCAAAACTGATTTTTTCTGGCAAGCAAAAATCTATTTCTTTTAAGAAATGACTAGCAGCAAAAATTGCAGCACTAAAGTTCTGTTGAGACGTATAGAATTGAATTTGAGTTTGTACAGATGACGTTTTGTCTAGAGGTTTTCTGGAATTTTCTTGGCTGCTAACTGCCAGAGATTCCATTGCAGCAAAGTCACCAATCAAGAAAGACAAGTCTGTAGCAATATTTTTCAGGTGCAACGTCAGCTGATACTGTCTTTGCCATAGATTTGCTCCTAGCAGAGAGAGTCCAATATTGGCGTATTCAAAGCCAGCTTTGTAAGCAGTCGCATTTTTTGCTCGTCGGCTTGCAATTAAATTTAACTGGGCTAGGCTATCTCTGTCGGATTGGTTTGTGAGGAAGGTCTGACCTCGATTCAATTGCCCAACAATGGCAAAAATATTCGCTTCAATCTGTTCTTGAGATATATTTTGGCTTAATTGCTTTCCAATTTGATAATGTGTTTTGGCCTTCTCTACCTCTGGGATTAGACTGTAGGCAGCTTGTTGGACGCGATCATGTAAAAAATGGTAGTTGAGTGTAACGGGATGAGCAGCAGACTCAAAGCTACTATTGTCCTGGAAAAACTTGTAGGTCTCACTTTCTGGAATCACGAATCCCGCTTGAAGCGATGACCATAATGCTGTAGCAATGCTGTTTTGGGATTGCTCACAAACAACAGAGAGAGTGTTTAAATTAAACTGATTCCCGATGCAGGCCGCTATTTTTAAAATTTTCTGGGTTGGATGGGGTAGCTTCTGTAGCTGGCCAACCATCAAACCCACCACATCACTGGTGAGGGCTAGTTGCCGCACCTGAGTGAGATCACATTGCCAATAGCCAGATTCAAGATCATAGGTAATATGGCCTTCTTGATGGAGTCCCAGGAAGAACTGATTCGTAAAAAACGGATTGCCCTGTGTCTTCTTGTAAATTAAATCAGTCAGTGGTGCTGCAACTTCTGGCTCACAGTGCAGGGTCTCTGCCACTAAGACATTAAGAGTGCCCTGGCTTAAAGGTTCCAAAGTCGCAATTGGGAGAACAACGTCTTGTTTTCCTATCTCATTAAGCGTCATCATCAATGGATGAGCCGAGAACACCTCATTATCACGATAGGCTCCCAGGATGAGAAGATAGCCAGTCTCTGACTCAGCCATCAACAACTTGAGCAAATGCAAGGATGCTAGATCTGCCCACTGCAAGTCATCGAGAAAAATCACCAGCGGATGCTCTGGTGTCGTGAATACCTGTATAAACTTGCCAAACAGAAAATTGAAACGATTCTGAGCAGCAGTTCCTGACAGTTCTGGCACTGTAGGCTGTTCACCAATAATATGAGCTAGCTCAGGGATGACCTCAATCAGAACTTGGCCACTTTCCCCTACAGCCTCTAGAATTTTGGTCTTCCAGTCGGCTAAATCAGCATCCAATTCCCCAAGCAGTTGTCCAACAAGGCCCCGAAAGGCTTGCACAAAAGCAGAGAACGGAATATTGCGGTTGAACTGGTCGAACTTACCTTTGATGAAATAGCCTTTTTGGCGGGTAATGGGCTTGTGAACTTCATTCACGACAGCCGTCTTACCAATGCCAGCCACACCAGCCACTACCATCAACTCTGAGCGACCTTGAGCGACACGGTCAAAGGCATTCAGCAGGCTCTGAACTTCGGCTTCACGACCATAGAGCTTTTCCGGGATCAAGAAGCGATCGCAACGATCCTTCTGTCCCAGCTCAAACGCCTCTATCGCACCCTCCGCCTGCAACTGTGCAAGGCATAGTTCTAAATCATGTCTGAGGCCCAATGCACTCTGATACCGGTCCTCAGCAGTTTTCGCCATCAACTTTAAAACCAGGCGAGACACCTGTACCGGAACCTGGGGATTCACGACATGAAGAGGCTGAGCCTGTTGGGCCAGATGGCAATGGATCAACGTCATTGCATCGTCAGACGAAAACGGGAGCACACCCGTCAGCAGCTCATAGAGTGTCACACCCAGACCATAGAAATCAGTCCGGTAATCTACCCCCCGATTCATCCGACCCGTTTGTTCCGGCGATAGATAGGCCAAGGTCCCTTCTATGTCGCTAGGGCTTTGTAACGCCTGACGTTCCTTGGGCAACAAGGAGGCAATGCTGAAGTCAATCAGCTTCACCTGAAGGGTTTGAGGATGAATCAGAAGATTCGCAGGTTTTATATCTTTATGGATAATGTGATGTTGGCAAAGACCATGGAGAATCTCGGCCAACTGCAAGGCAATCTCCAAAACCGCAGAACACGACAAAGACTGTTGCTCGCAATAGCGCTCTAAAGAAATTGAACCATCATCTTCCATGACTAATACATGACCATTCTCCCCAGACCCTAGACTCAGAGGCACAACGACACCAGGAATCGCTAAATCTTGAGTGAGGGTATATTGATTGCGAAACTGAAGTAACTCACGAAAGCTCGGGTGTTGCGCCCTCATCACCTTCAGAACCACCGAGCGATGACTCTCGAGAGAAAGCGCCCGATAGATAGACGTATGGCTCCCCGCGTAGAGGCACTCTGTGATCTGGTAACCGTGGATTGCAGGAAATGAGTCAGTTGCAACAGGTGCCATATTCTAGACCAGAAGGGCGATGATAGACGATTGATACTGCAGCTTTGTCGGTTTGATTCAGGTGAGAGCATCCATTAGGGTGGAGCATCAGGACAACTAAGATACTCCTCGAGGATTCCCTCAATTTCTTCAATTTTAAATTCCTTTGCAAAAGCCAAAAGCGGTTCTGCAAATGGGATATATTGCGAGTCTAGTTCTATCAGTTGGTCTAATTGCTGGCGTAGGGCAAGCACAATACCACCGGAGGCAAGCTCCTGAAGCGTCCTCAAGGTCGACTCAGGAGGCAAAATCACTTCTGAACGAGGGGGATTAGGCTGGGAGTGACTAGCTGAATGTTCCAGGTTTAGTGTGTCATCGATCCAATCCAAGTGGAGCTGCTCAGTGATGACGCTAAATAAATCCCCGATCTCTATGGGTTTGGGCAAAAAAGCATTTCCTCCAGCGTCTAAGACCTTTTGCTGCATGCTCGGGGTGATAGCAGCAGAGGAAACCACAACCTTGATGGATTTGGTTTCTTTTAATTGACGGACTGCAGCTAAAAACTCATAGCCATCCATTCCAGGCATCACCAGATCGGTCATCACCAAATCGGGTTTTAAATGCTTGAGTTGATCGAGGCCAGCTTGTGCGTGATCGGCAGTCACCACAGTCAACCCAAAAGATTGCAGTAAATCAGAGAGAAGCAACCGATTCTCGCAGTTATCGTCGATGATCAAAACCTGACGGCGTTCACCCCGATAATTGACAATGTGCTGATGCGCACGCCTCAGCTTGTGACTCTCTGTCGCGTTTGTCAGAGGGAGTTCAAGCTTAAAGGTAAACTCACTCCCTTGAGCAAGCTGGCTCTTGACCTCAATAATGCTGCCCATCAACTGAACAATACGCTGACTAATCGCAAGCCCCAACCCCGTTCCTTGAGAATATCGTTGATGATCACCGACCTGCTCAAAAGCCTGAAACAGTCGGGCTAAATGATCTTTAGAAATACCCACACCTGTATCAATCACCTGGAAGCGGACAGTGGCATGATTCTCCGTTAGCCCTACGACATCGATGCTAAAAGTAACAGCTCCTTGTTCAGTAAATTTGATGGCATTCCCAATCAAATTCAGCAAAACTTGACGCAAGCGTTTTTCATCAACTTCAACGCCCTCAGGTAATTGAGAACTGGGTTGATAATTAAACACAATGCCTTTTTGATCTGCCTTAATTTTGCACATCGCAACGACGCTCTGCAGCAGCGATGGCAAATGGAGAGAAACGGGTATCAGCTCTAGTTTTTGAGCCTCAATTTTAGAGATATCTAAGATATCGTTAATCAGGTTGAGTAAATGAGACCCACATTGATGAATAATGTTGACCCCGTTTTGCTCTTGCTTGGCAAGGGCTTCTGACCGTTTCAGAATTTGAGCATAGCCGAGGATGCCATTCAAAGGTGTGCGTAATTCATGACTCATATTCGCCAGAAATTCGCTCTTGGCCTGGTTGGCCGCATCTGCTTGTTCTTTGGCTATCTTGAGAGCAACCGTTCGTTCTTCAACTTTTTGCTCTAGGTTCTGAGAATACTCTGCCAATTGGTGATTGGCTTGTTCGAGATCTGTTTCGGCCTGGCGGCGTTCGGTGACATCGACGGCCATTGAAATCACAAGCCGACGGCCATCGGGTAAGGCACCTAGCGGCGCTGAACTAAATTGCCACAAACAGATTTCATCATCTTTTTGACGGATCGTAAATTCACCTTCATCCCAGCGGGAGATAAGGGTGTATTTTTTGGCAATAACCTCTCGAATAATGCGCGGCGCCTCCTCCCCATGGGCAAGCTGTGCCCAAGCGTCGGTTGTAGGGATGTCTGCATGGGTATATCCCGTCAACTCGGTCCAAGTGGAGCTGATCTGAAGCACTTCGCCATCTTCGGCATGAATCATGATGGGGAAGGGGGCATCTTCAATGGCTCTTCGGAACCGCTGTTCGCTGGCGCGAAGGTTGTCTTCCGCCGCTTTGCGATCGCTAATATCAAGATTCATACCCACCGAACGAATGGGATGTCCCTGGGTGTCCCGTTGGAGAGAGGCCGTGGCTAAAATATATCGGATTGCACCATCAGGACGGACAATCCGAAATTCTTGGGTGTAACTTTTCGCAGCACCATAGACAGTATCAGGTGTTTGAGCTTCTACCGTGGCTAAGTCTTCAGGATGAATGCAATTGGCCCACTCCTGATAGGTTCCGGCAAACCCTTCCGGGGATAAACCATAGATCGCAAACATCCGCTCATCCCAGGCCAATTGATTTGCCTGGTGATCCCACTCCCAGATGCCCAGTTGAGCTGATTCAATCGCGAGTTCTAGGCGGTTCGACAGTTCTAATAATTGTTGTTCAGAGTGTTTACGCTCGCTAATATCTCGCATAATCGTCGAGAAATTTTCTACTTCCCCTACCGTATTTTTATGGGCAATGATGACTTGAGAAACCGGAATTTCTCTACCTTGTGCATCAATGACAACAGATTCTCCTAACCAGGTCCCGTCTCGTACTGCGGTCGGGAATGCCTCTTCAGCAAACATTTTGCGGACCCACTCTGGATGAAAGGCAGAGAGAGAGATTTCTTCTTTTTCCAGTTCTGGAGAATCCGGCAAATTAAGTAGTTGTGTGAGTCTTTGATTGTTCCAAATTGTATGCCCCTGGGTATCGGAAATACCGATGTAGTCGGAGGTGGCTTCTATAATGGCATTGAGTCTTTGTTGTTCTTGCTCTCGTTGTTTGCGATCGCTAATATCGACTAAGACCCCATCCCAGACAACATCACCATTTTCCAGTTGCTCGGGCTGGGAATCAATTTGCACCCATCGAATACCTGTTTGAGGTATGACAAGGCGAAACTCATGCTTGAAGGGCTGCAACTGCTCTGTACTGAAAGCAATAACAGCTTGTAATCGAGGCAGATCATTGGGATGGATTCTCTCCCAAATAAGCCTTTCATTTTGTTGAACAGCTCCGGGTTCTAGCTCGAATAATTCCCGCACCTTGGAGCTGACATAGATAAACTCCTGATGGCCCTCTTTATAGATGACCCAGCGATAAATCATGCCGGGTACATTTTCAGTCATGCGTCGGAATTGGGCCTGACTCACTTCCAAAGCTTCTTCTGCAGCTTTGCGATCGCAAATATCGACAATCACCCCTTCTAGATATAGGAGTTGATCATTCTCGTCAAAAATTCCCTTCCCCTTTTCGGTCACCCAACGAACGGAACCCTCCCGATGGATCACACGATATTCCATTGAATAGGATTGACGATGCGCCAGGGAACGAGCGACTGACTGATCAACATGCTCAATATCGTCAGGGTGAATGATACTGTTATAGGCCCGGTTTAGATTATCAATAAAGTCAGAGGCAGGATAACCCGATATATCGGAAATGGCATCACTCATAAACTCCATTGTCCATTCGGTATCGTTCTGACACCGATAGACAACACCATCTAGATTGGAGAGCAGGGTACGGAATTTGGTCTCACTTTCACGCAAAGAGTTATCAGCCGCTTTGCGATCGCGAATATCTCGCATAATTGCTGAAAAATTCTCGACCTCTCCTGACTCAGATTTGTGAGCAATAATGACCATGGATACAGGTATTTCAGTCCCTTGATCAGAGAG
Source organism: uncultured cyanobacterium (assembly GCA_937951315.1). GTDB lineage: Bacteria > Cyanobacteriota > Cyanobacteriia > Thermosynechococcales > Thermosynechococcaceae > RCC1774. The sequence continues at coordinate 442 of CALFCG010000387.1, read as the reverse complement.
TAATGCCCCTTCTCCTTCCCAACTGCCTTGTTCAATTGCAGTCGGGAAAGCCTCTTCAAGCAAAAGTTGAGTGGTCCAGTCTGGGTGACAATCTGCAACCAATCCACGCTGGTCAGAATGACCCAAGTCGTGCCGCAGCTCTCGGAATCGTTTGTTCAGCCAAACAATCTCACCCTTGGTGCTGGCAATCCCAATAAAGTCAGGCGTTGCCTCGAGAACAGCAGTCAGTCGGGCTTGTTCTTGTTCTAACTGTTTGCGATCGCTAATATCTCGAACAATACTATGGAAAATTATTTCTTCCTGGTATCGAATCGGAGTGAGGGTGACTTCTGCCCAAAAAAGTTCTCCATCAGAGCGTTGATGAACCCACTCAAATCGGTAGCTTTTCCGTTGTATCGCTTCTTTCACAAGAAGTTGAGCCTTATCCGCCGAAAGCTGTCCA
>CALFCG010000386.1 GCA_937951315.1 uncultured cyanobacterium | reverse complement strand
CGAACCAGTTGAATTGCAAAGGGCAGACTGGCAAAGATCAACAATGTCCAAGGTGAAAAAAGGCCTAGCCCAACCCAGATCAAGGTCAGAAAATAAAGGCTTGCTGTGGTCCACCCCAAGACATTTGCCCCCAGAGCGGTTCCCAAGCGAACAATGGGGGAGCGCTTTCCCGCCGCTAAATCATCCTTGACCTGATGGAAATGGGAGCAGAACAAGATGATTGAGGTGCTTATGCCAATAATGCTACCGACCGCTAATCCCAGGTTGGAGAAGGTTTGGGCCTGAGAATAGTAGGCAGCAGCTATGGCTAGAGGTCCAAAGGTGATAAAGCAGATCAGTTCGCCTAGCCCCTGATAGCCCAACCGAAAGGGGGGGCCTTGGTAGGTGTAACCTAAGGCGCAGCAGATCAGGATGATGCCAATGATGGTGGGGTCTTTTTGGTGGGTTGCGATCGCAACCACTCCCAAGATCCCCAAACCAAGACACAGATTGCTGATCCAAAACACCAGAGATTGATTGCCCGTCAGATTGACCACAGAATGGGCCTTATTTTTATCAATACCGGTATCCGCATCAAAAACATCATTACTGAGGTTGAGCCACGCAATGATCAAAATAGCCGAACTGAGGAATGTCAAATAGATTCCCAGATCGAACAGCTGTGTCTCATTAAAGGCCACCGCCGTCCCCACTGAAATGGGGATCACCGCCACCGTATACATTGGGGGTTTAATTGCCGCCATCCAAAGCTTGGACTTTGGCGTAACCGCAGCCTCCTGCATCTTTATCCGTCCTCCGGCTTGGTAACAACCAACACGCCCATCATCCCACCCGAGATGGGATAGTGAACAGCAGTAAATCCAGCATCAGTCGCTAACCGAACCTGTTGCGTTCCTGTGGGAAAGCGTTCCAAACTCGGCATAATGTAGGCATATTCCTCAGTTAACCCGTAGCGTTTGGCCACTGGCACCACCACCGACTCTAAATACCATTGCTGAAACGTTTGTAACCAAGGTTGGCTCGGACGGTGAAAATCTAAAATTGCGGCCTTTGCACCTGGCTTGAGAACACGATGAATTTCCCGTAAGCAGCCAGGAATATTGGTCACGTTTCGCAAACCGTACCCCATCGTGGCGCAATCAAATGATGCATTGGCAAAGGGCATCGCGAGGGCATCGCCCTCCACCCAATCTATACCTGAGGACAAATTTGAATGTCGAGAAAGATCTAGCCTTGCAGCCATGGCAAGCATATTGGCGGAAAAATCTGTGCCGATCACCTCACCACCCGGCATTGTCTGTTTGGCTAAAAGCCTGGCTAAATCACCACTGCCACAGCAAATATCTAAGCCTCTATCCCCAGGTTGAGGGTCTGCCCATTTCACCGTCATCAGCTTCCAGATGCGTTGCTGACCCAAACTTAGCCAGAAATTGAGATCATCGTAGAAAGGAGCGATACGATCAAAAATGCCTTGAATCTCAGAAGAATCTGGGGTGCTCATGATGTCTTCTGATGGTTAACCTCAATGACAGTGTGGACATTCCCTCGTGGCGAAAAATCACCCTTCACCGTGATCTCGAGTGGATCAATTGCAGCGACAAGATCGTCCAGGATTTTATTGACTGATTCTTCGTGAGAAATGTATTGATCGCGGTAGCCATTAATATAGAGCTTTAGTGCCTTTAGCTCTACTACCCGTTGGTCTGGGCAGTAGGTCAGATGAATCGTCGCAAAATCGGGATAGCCAGAGAATGGACATTTGCAGGTAAACTCTGGCAGTGAAATCTGAATGCTGTAGCGTCGCCCAGGACGAGGATTCGGGAATGTCGTCAGTTCTCCCTCTTCAATGGACCGTTCACCATACTTTGGATCAGCCTTCGGATTTGGATCGGTCAATTCAGTTACAGAGGAAGGAGATTGGTTCATGGTAAGCAACAGAATCAGTACGGAGAACCCAACTTGCGAGCCACGCTGCAAAGATGGGAAAAGATTAGACTTGTTATAGCGTAAAGCGTTGCTGCCCAATTGAGGACACCTATGAGCAAGACATTGCCAAACCCGTTGGCCAAAAGATGGCTATCCGTCGTGAGTTTAATGGCTCTCCTTTGGTTTAGCTTTACCCCTCCTGATGCCATTGCGGGCATATCGGCATTTGTTGCTCATCCCTCAGCTCTCCCCATTGAAAGTACCGATCAGCCTATCAATTTGGCTACGAACTTAAAACCCCGTAATTTTATTGCTGAAGCATTGGATATGGTCGGTCCCACTGTTGTTCGTATTGACACTGAGCAAACGATTAAACACTCTTCAACCGACTCTTTTTTTGATGATCCCTCTCTCAGAGAATTTTTTGGCCCAGGGGCATTCCCTGGCGGCCCCTATGAAGATCGCCTTAGAGGTCAAGGTTCTGGTTTTATCATTGACGAGACCGGAATTGTGTTAACCAATGCCCATGTCGTTAGCAAAGCCGATACCGTCACCGTCACTCTAAAAGATGGACGCGAATATAAAGGCGAAGTCAGGGGCGTGGATGAAGTCTCAGATCTTGCCGTTGTTGAGTTAAAGGATGTTGATGGTAGCCTACCTGTAGCGCCCCTCGGTGATTCTGAGCAGGTGGAAGTTGGAGATTGGGCCATCGCTGTCGGCAACCCTGTGGGGCTTGATAATACGGTCACTTTAGGGATTGTGAGTACACTCCATCGCACCAGTGCTGAAATCGGGATTCCGGGCAAGCGTTTAGATTTTATTCAAACTGATGCAGCCATTAACCCTGGTAATTCAGGCGGGCCACTTTTGAGCGAGCGAGGTGAGGTGATCGGTATCAACACTGCTATTCGAGCCGATGCAATGGGGATTGGCTTTGCGATTCCCATTGATAAGGCAAAAAGCTTAAAAGATCGGCTCGTGAGAGGCGAGCAAATTCTGCACCCCTACATTGGCGTTCAGATGACCACCCTAACGCCTGAAGCGGCACAAGAGAATAACCGTAATCCCAACTCCCCCGTTCTGCTTCCTGAAACCCAGGGCGTTTTGGTCGTACAAGTTTTTCCCAATACCCCTGCAGCGTCAGCTGGAATCCGATGGGGCGATGTGATTCTCAGTGTTGATGATCAGCCGGTCCAAAAGGCCAGCCAGCTTCAGAACTTAGTAGAGAATTGCCAAGTCGGACAAAAGCTCCAGCTTGAAATTCAGCGCGGAGAACAAACACAAATACTTGCTATCCGCACAGGTGAGCTACAGGGCGCTGCTTAAATCTCCGATGCTTAAGTCTCGGAGCGGGATCCTTTTCTGGGTCCCGAGTCTCGCTTTGCTGTGGGGGCTTGCTCTACTACTTAGGTTTTGGGGGCTTGAACGTTTTAATACCTTGGTCTTTGACGAAGTCTATTTCGCCAAATTTGGTCAGAACTATCTAACCCAGACTCCCTTCTTCGATGCCCATCCTCCCCTTGGCAAATATTTAATTGCTTTTGGTATTTGGCTGCAGGGATATACTTCCTGGGGGTATCGTTGGATGAATGCCCTCGTGGGATCCTTAATCCCACTGGTTATTGTTGGTATTGCCTATCGTCTCACCCATCGCCGTCGATATGCGCTGCTGGCAGGCACCCTCAGTCTTCTAGATGGCTTACTCCTTGTCGAGTCTCGTTATGCGCTCATCAATATTTATTTGCTTTTCTTTGGGCTTCTTGCCCATTACTGCTTTCTAACTGCTTTGGAGAAAAGGCAAAGGTGTTTATTTCTCACCTTTTCGGCAATTTGTATTGGTGCAACGGCTGCCGTCAAATGGAATGGCTTGGGTTTAGTCTTAGGCCTTTATATATTCTGGGCTATCTGTTGGACTCTCGCCAAGTTAAGAGTGGCGCTTCTTGATCAAATTGCTGTGCGCTGCTCCCGCCTCTCCCCTGTCATGATGTTGATCTATATGGGGAGTATTGCATTGTTCTGCTACGGACTCTTGTGGATTCCCCATCTTCAGCAGAATTCTGACTATAACGTTTGGCAACTCCACCATGAGATGCTCACCTACCATCAGCGTGTTGGTAGTGGCCCGGATGTGCATCCCTACTGTGCGCCCTGGCATACTTGGCCCTTTATGCAGCGTCCCTTGAGTTATTTCTATCAACGAGCCACTAACCCCGAAGCCTTGGTGCCGATCTACGGCCCTTCCCTACCTTCAGACAGTACACCCTGGATTTTTGATGTCCATGCAATGGGTAATCCCCCACTCTGGTGGGCCTCCACCCTTGCAATCATGTTGCTCCTTGGGCAGTTGCTCTATCGAGGGAATGCGAAGATTGTTACGTTGTTTGACCGTCAAGAAGCACTGACGCCTAACGCTCCTGAAGTGTCAAAAACAACATGGGGGGCAATATACCTCTGCGTAAATTATGCAGCTAACCTTCTGCCTTGGGTTCTCGTCAGCCGCTGCACATTCATCTATCACTACATGCCCTCTGCTACATTTAGCAGCTTGGCCGCAGCATGGATTATCGACGGATGGCTTGACCATTCCAGTCGATATTTGCGGGTTATTGCGATGATGGTACTGTGGTTGGCAATTCTTGGATTTCTATTCTGGCTGCCTGTTTATCTTGGCTTGCCAATGACACAAGCCGACTGGCACTTGCGATTCCGCTTTCCATCCTGGATTTAGTGATGGTTAGCTATCAGTCGTGGTTCCTGGATTAATCGCTTGATTAGATTGCTCCTTATTGTCTGGCTCAATGACAACTTCCTTAACCGCTCCTAACTTACCCATGATCTGTGCTGGCTTTTTATTGACTGCCAGAAGCACACCACCGGCATTACCAGAACGCACCACCAGTTTCTTTTGGCCGGTAACTGTACGGTTGGTTCCTGCTGTCAATGTGCCAGCATAGTTTTCCTTGCCGTCCACAGTGATTTCTACCCATGCATCTTGCTTGACGCTCAAGTCAATACGGAGCGGTGCAGTACTCTTGGAAGCCTCTGCCTTTGGCGCTTCAGGTTTGGGAGAAGAGGGTGCTGCAGCTTCTTCTGGTCCTGATGATGATCCTCCAATCCCAGGAGCTTGGTTACTACTGGGTGCCGGAGAGCTGACTGAATTTCCCCCTAGAGTGAATGATGGCTGATTTATTTTTGACAGCCCAAATCCTGCAGCTAAAATGACGATGATATAGAGAAGGTACAGGTGAATAGGTTTCAGACCCCCTCCACTGCCTCTCTTTTTTGATTTTACAATGTTTTTCTGAGGAGTCTGGCTACTGCCCAAGCTAGCGACAATTTTGGTGCCATCAAGACCGAGAGTATTTGCGAATCGCTGAATCATACCTCGTGTATAAATGAGCTCAGGCAAATCCTCAACTTGCCCCTCCTCAATGGCGGTTAGAAGACGTGTTGGGATCAAAGTCTGCGCTGAAATTTCATCCAAGTCCATTGATTGTTGTTGACGGACTTCTCTTAAGTGAGCGCCAACTTCCCCTATTGTTTTAGCCGACTGTTCCTCAAACTCAAGCGAACTCATATGGGGCACTCCTCTGGATGATATCTGGCGCTA
>CALFCG010000385.1 GCA_937951315.1 uncultured cyanobacterium | reverse complement strand
AGAGTGTATGGCTTTGAGCTACTCCCTTGAAATGATTTTGGATAAGCCAGAAAAACGTGATAGCCATGGTTATAGGTGAAATTTGGTAAATTCAGTTTTCAGATGAGTGAATTCAGGAAATCTCTATAAGTTATGTGATATAAGGGATTTAGAGCTTTTATAAAGTATTTTCCAGGCTCGGATTTTAACAGACCCCAGAATTCGTTATAGCCAGAATTAAATCAGAGAAAAGCATCCCAGGATAATTTATAGGTGGAGCAGATCTATTGCAAGTCATGAAAATTGTTGTATTTCAGTTGAAAATCAATCAGACCAGTAGCAGACTTGAGTCCTCACAGAATCCTCAAACTATTTGCTTATATTTTTCTACAAGGGACTGATATTTAGTTTTAATTCATAAGGTCCCTTCACATGTCGAACATTCGAAACCCTAAAATCTATCCCCCCCCCTTCTGCCTCACCAGAGGGGGGGGCTTGCGCAGGGATGACTGCCGCGAGATTTGGGCACACTCAATACACACATATTTGCACCAGCATGCCCCAGCCTTTGCACAGACTCGGGCTTTTTGTTGACATTAGCCTGTTGGATGTCAACTACATTAGCCTTCACAGAATCTGCTAGGTCATTTTGTATAATTTCAAAGCAAGGCTTTAGTGCTAATCAGCAGTGCATCAAAGTCTTGCGCCAGAGATTTTCATACCACAAGCTCCAACCCTCTCTGCCACACCAGAGGGGGTATTCTTTGCACAGGGGTTCACCACTGGACAGCCCGAGCATCATTGAAGTCACCGCTTTCCCATGTAAACTATGGCTATGACTTGCCCATGCAGGTCCAGAGATGTATCGCTTCGATACTTTGCCCCAGCTTCAAGACTCTGAACTGGGGCTTTTTGTTGTCAAATCTCCAAGCCGTCGCCTATCTCTTGCACCTGCTCTTCGCGTTCAAACTGCCGCTGTTCTAATACAGAGGGGGCTTTTCTTGCACAGGGATGTCTGGCGTAAGATTTGGGCACACTCAATACACACATAAACACCAGCAGGCCCCAGACCTGGAACAGACTGGGGCATTTTTTGTACTCATGTCCTCACCAGCAATACGAAGGTTCAGCACGCGCCAGACGAGAGATGCCGACGCGGGCCGGTCGAGGGGAGGGCGATGGGATGCTTGGGAGCTTCTTAGGCAGAGAGGGAGCGGACTATGTACCCTGGCGCTCACATACTAGGACCGTACCTTTTTCTCCTTTGGTAATTCGCAGGCTCTCGTCAAGATAAAGTATCTGCAGCTTACCCTTTGGAGAACGCTTCATCGTGAAGGCCACTTCTCCGGTGTCTTGATTCATTCCTTTTGGTGCCGTCAGGCCAAACATCCACTTCAGGAACAGATTCATGAGTTTTTCCTTGAGGGTGCTCTGGCTTAGATTGCTTTGGTTGCCAAATGTTGCTTTCCAAGCCTGCAGATCAGTCTCCAGCTTTGGAGCTAAGTTCCCGCCAGTGAACTGAACCTGTATTGTGTCATCAGTGCTGGGTTCACATACCCCGAGGTTGTTTACTATTCCCTGCAGCGGTATTGCCTCGTTAACCGTAGTGAATTCCACCTGGATATCATGAGTCCGTTGTGAGCTATGTGGGATGGGCAAGATCGGCTGCATCACTCGATCGATTTTGATGAGTAAGTCTTTGGGTTGAAACATATTGAAAGCAATTCGCCCCAGGGAATATAGATGCGTCCCGTTCTCAAGTCGCTGTCCACCGGGAAAGTTAGGAGCATTAATCAATAGCCAATTGCCATCTCTAAGTTGTATATTACGAGCTGGCGCTGGGGTTGGATTGAGCCGAGTAAGGATTGAGATCGCATCTACCACAGCTTCATGCTTTGTATCGCCGCTATGCTGAATGAGCGCGTTGCGGAGGGCATCTTTGGCAGCCTGCCGATCTTTGTTGATTGGATCTGTCATATGCCCTCCCTATACTGGCAACAACAACTGAATCCCTTCGGGTCTTCTCGCGGTCTCTCGCTACTACTTCTGAGCTCAGACCTTCTAGCCGCCAACTTACGAGATATTCAACCAAAATACTACCGCCATCGCAGCAATCTTCTCCTTTTTGCGATCGCTATTCATGTTTGAAGAGCGGTTGGCGGTCGGTAGGCATGGGTAGACATATGAGCTTGTACCCTAAAGTTTTGCTCACGATAACCCCTGACAACATCAGCCAGTCGGGCGCTTGCTATGGCTTTTCTCCCAACTCCTTTAGCTGTCTGGGGTAGAGCGAGGGTGGACGAGAGGATGGCCGGGGTTGTGCTGATGTATGGTGGCGACGGTTGTTCTTCGGTAGGCAATCTTAGGTGGGAGCATAGTTAAGATTGAGTTGCTTGATAACTGCCTCAGCCGTATTGCTAACGTTTTTCTCTCCTGATACCTGAAGATCGGCTTTGTTTGCCCCATGTTCGACCAGGGCATTGTGGGTGGGCATTACGTTCTCGTGCCATTCATTGATGATGCTCTCTGGCGATCGCAGTTTCTCCGTTGAGTCTCTGGTAAGCCTGCGCTCTAATCTTTTGCTGCTAGGGGTATTTACAAATATTTTGTAATCCAAAACTTCTAGAATCTCGGGAAGGGAAAGAACAAAAATCCCCTCAACGAGGATGACTGGCTGGGGCAAGACTCTTTCGGTTTTGCTCAGTGGCTGACTGTTGATTTCGTCGTATATGGGTAGCTCAACAGACTGATTATCCTGCAGTGCTTGCATATGGGAGATCATCGTTCTAGTGTCGAGCGCTTCAGGAATGTCGTAGTTCCCGCAGGGCATATGAAAGTAATACCGATCATGGCTGATCAGCAGAGCACGATTGTCTAATCGTTCGACAATTGCCTTAGCTAGGGTGGTCTTCCCTGAACCACTGCCCCCACCGATGCCGATGATTTTGGGTTGGTCATACATTGATGGAGTAACGTGCGATCGCAAATGCTCCTAATCTACTTCGTCTTCATTCAACTGAGTCAGGTGAATGTGCTTATACCCGAGCTTGATTTCAAACTCATCACCCGTTTGCAGGCCCATTTTTTCAGTGTAGGAAGAACCGATTACCATCTGGCCATTCTTGTGAACCTTGACCCGATAGCTTGCCTCTCGACCTCTACCGTCGCTGTCGTCACCGTCGAGCGAAATGCCCTTGGCCTCTAGGATTGCGGTCATGAAGCCACTTTGGTTGACCCGACCACCGACAACGTAGCCGCATTCTGTCGCTTTCTCTCGCTTGGACAGGTGCGAGAGTTCCTTGAGCTTG
>CALFCG010000384.1 GCA_937951315.1 uncultured cyanobacterium | reverse complement strand
TCGCTGTAGAGACTGATTCTGCGACCTCAGAAGCGACGCTAGAAACGACCACAGAATCGGTTGACTTTGATGAGGGCTTTATTTGGTCGGCAGAGGTCTTAGCAGCTCAGGGAAGACGTCCTGAAGACGTTTCAGTTGAGGAAATCACTTGGCTCAAAAAGCTCCGGCGTGGGCTTGGAAAAACGCGTCAGGGGTTTGTCAACCAACTCAAGGCGGTCGTCGGTCAAGGTCCCCTCAACCAGGATGGCGTCACCGAGATTGAGACGCTTTTGCTCCAAGCCGATGTTGGTGTGGCGGCCACCGATCGCGTCCTAGAAGCCCTCCAAACTAAGTTGCGGGAAGAGACCCTGCCTCCGGATGAGGCGATTGCCTATCTCAAGCAAATTTTGCGCGAGATGCTAGAGGAGCCTTATCAGAAGGATCATGCACCTACAATGACCCCTGAACGGGGCACTCTGAATGTTTGGCTGATGACCGGTGTGAACGGTGCGGGAAAAACAACCACCATTGGCAAAATTACCCACGTCGCCAAACAGTCCGGCTATAACTGTCTGATTGCTGCTGCTGATACTTTCCGGGCTGCTGCTGTCGAGCAGGTTAAAGTTTGGGGCGCGCGCAGTGGGGTAGATGTGGTTGCTAACCCTGGTCAGAACACCGATCCGGCAGCGGTTGTTTATGATGCGATTGCTGCTGCCCAATCCAGGGATATTGATTTGCTGCTGGTGGATACCGCCGGTCGTCTCCAAAACAAAAAAAATCTAATGGCTGAACTTGAAAAAGTACGTCGCATTATTGATAAGAAAGCTCCTCAGGCCAAGGTTGAATCTTTATTAGTCCTTGATGCGACCCTCGGTCAGAACGGACTGCGACAGGCCCAGGTTTTCTCTGAAGCGGCGCAGCTGACAGGTGTTGTGCTAACCAAACTTGATGGAACGGCTAAAGGGGGGGTTGCCTTAGCTGTTGTACAGCAGTTGGGTTTACCGATTCGTTTTATTGGGGCAGGGGAAGGTATTACTGATCTCCGACCTTTTTCCAGTTATGAATTTATCGAAGCGTTATTAAGTTCATAGTTTGATGGAAATTCTTTTGTGTTGCACCGACACAATACTGAAAGCTGAATTTTCTCTCGAAGATGATATTTTGCCCTTAATCTCTTCAATAGAATTGATATTCCTGCAAGAATCGCATCCTGTGGCATAATGTCTCTCATTTAGCAGCCAATTAATGCCTATTGCGCTATGCTCCAAGGAGATTCAACGTAAGAACAGGTTGGGTTTTCATTTCCGCTGATCTCTATAACAGCTCAGGTTTTTCTGGGTGTTAGATAAATAAATCTCAGTGTGTGAACAACAGTGCTAAGCTGTCTTTTCAGAGCAGCCCTCGCACTTTTCTGCGAGTTTGCGTTAGCTAACTGACGTTTTTGACCCTATGTCTGCTATCCCAGCGCCACAACAGCCCTCCCAGTCCTTGGGATATGACTATCCAGGGATTGCCGGTAACATGACGACATTAGCAGCGCTTCAACAGCAGGTTGCCGACCTTCAACGAGAACAGGCCAAGGCTCAGGACTTATTGAGTTCTCTTAGTTTTTCGCTTCGAAGTTTTAATAACCTCAATCAATTCCTCGCTCTCATTCCTCTGATTGTGAGTCGGGTGACGGATACAAATGCTGCTGCACTGGTGCTTTTTCGGCCCAATGGAAAAGTCTCTTTAGAGCAGCTTTATTGTCATGAGGGCCAGCAATGTCAAAAGCTTCGCCATAGTTTTGATGCTGCTATTCAGCAGATCAAGGCATCAACTAAAGCCATAGGTTCGTCTAGTGATTGGCTTGAGCAGGTTTTAGATCAGCGATTAGCGCAGGATTATCGCTGGTTTAGTACCTCAATCCTCGTCCGCAATTTTGAACCCCACGAACGGGGGCGTCTTTACCTGTTTAGTAGTGAACCCAGTTATGAGTGGACCGATACTCGGCAGAAGCTGGCTCAATTGGTTGCTGATCAGACGGCGGTTGCCATTGAAAATGATGAGCTGACTCAACAGGTCCGTAAACAAGAACGTCTCACCCGAGAGCTAGAGATTGGCTCTGAGATTCAGGCGCGTCTTTTCCCGAATCGTTGTCCTCATATTGATGGTGTTGAGCTCGCCGCTAACTGTCAGACGGCCAGTCAAGTGGGGGGAGATTACTATGATTTTATTCCGATCCATGATCCGGATGCTCCACCCCATGAAGGCTTTTCTTCTGGGGCAGAACGTTGGAGTTTGGTGATTGGCGATGTGATGGGGAAAGGGGTACCTGCGGGGCTCATTATGACCATGACACGGGGTATTCTCCGGAACGATATTCTGAATCAACATGCCCCCGATCAAATTTTGCAAAATTTGAATCAGGTGATGTTCACTGATTTAGAAAGCTCTAATCGGTTTGTAACCCTGTTTTATTCTGAGTATGATCCTTTAACTCAGATTCTTCGCTTCAGTAATGCCGCCCACCACCCACCCTTGCTGTGGCGAGCTTCAACTGATGCGATGGAGCGATTGGATACCGATGGAATGTTGATTGGGTTAGATATCAATACTGTCTATCAAGTGGGGCAGACCCAGCTGTATCCCGGGGATACACTCATTTACTACACAGATGGATTCACCGATGCGGCCAATCCTGAGGGGGATCGCTATGATGAGGAAAATTTGTTGCAGGCGTTCCGATCTGCCTGTCATATGTACAGTAGCCCTAAAGCCATTTTGGAATATTTGTTTGATGAGGTGCAGACGTTCATCAGAACTGAAACTCGCAATAGTGATGATATGACATTAATTGTCTTAAAGGTGAAGTCATCCTAGTGCTTGGAATCTAAGGTAAAGTAGGGGTTCAAGCTACTAGCCTGGGGTTCTGGCAAGGGGTAGGTTGCTAGCTCAATCTGTAATGGAGTTTTTATGCTGTACAAGAGTCCTCTCAGGGTGGTGGCGCTGTTGGGTGTAGCGGCGTCCTTATGCGCCTGTTTAACCCAAGAATGGCAGGACTATTCTTCAGAGACGGGAGGGTATACGGTCTCTATGCCAGGGACGGCAAAGGAGAAAACCCGCAAAGTTCCTATTCCCGGAGGTCAAGAGTTGGATCTGAAGCTGGCGGATGTTGAGCTTTCTGATGCAGCTTATCTTGTTTCTTATCTCGATTATCCCAGCAATCTTTTGGGCAAAGTGGACGCGCAGCAACTTCTCTCTGGGTCTTTACAGGGTGCGGTTAAAAACAGCATTCAGGGCGAAATTGTAAATGAAGAAGAAACAACGGTGAGTGACGTCCCCTGTCGCAAGTTTCAAGCGAAGGGGACGGTGAAAGGCAAAGATGCCTCAGCGAAGGGGATCTTTTGTCTCCAAAAAAGTCGGCTATATCAGGTACTGGCAATCGGTGAAACGAAGGATGACTTTGCTACGAATGCGGATCAGTTTCTGACGTCATTTCAGATTAATAAACCCGGGGTCTAACCTCGCTGGCAGGCGACCCGCTTTTTGACGACTTATTATTCCCGGTTATTGGTGGTCTTGAGTGGGTGTTTTGAACGGCTGATGTTGTGGGATCTGAAGGTTACTTTGGGCCGTAGTAGAATGCGATCTCTTTGTCTTTAAGAGGTGCCCAGTCTGCATCAATGAGCATTTGGTTCAGTTCTGCTTGGGGTAAATGCTTGGCACCAATACGGACTGTTCGAGACCGCATTGTGTTAGTGACTCCACTGCGCTGGCGTCCGGCTTCAAAGGCCATCACTTTGGTGTAGACCTCAAGCTTAGCGGGTGGAATGGGGGAGCCGTCTAAATCGAGACCCTTTGCGATCGCAACATCTACAGCATCTGCCCCCGTCGTTGAAGAAGATTGAGGATTGGTCATTGTCAAGCTCCAGCTAGTTCCCTATGGATCCTACCAGGATGTATGAGTTCCGCCTTTACAAATAACGGCAGAGTCTTGTCCCCGTCGAAAATGGCAAGTTTTGATCTCGAAAAAAATATTTATAGAATTGGGATCATTGATTTTGTCATGATGGGGCTTTGACATGTTTCCTGAACCTGCATTTCAAAACATATTGCATACAGCCAGTTGGGCCACAATTCCATGCTTTGCCAATGGTGGCGGTCATCAGAGACTGGATGATGAGAGTTGGGGGTTAGAGAACCTCTCTAGAGCTAACGTTCCTGAACCCATAAACCACAGTATGGCTGCTATTGTGGGCTTCATGCTAGGGGGATGGGGATGGTTGGTCATGTTAACCAAACGACGTCATCATCTATCCGGCTAAGATAACAGGATTCCGGTTGGAAGTTGGCCAAAATTAGCTAAGTCTTTAATGGAGCCATCCAGAGGTATCCGAATGATTTACTATAAGGTTCGCATAAGCTATAGGGTCTTAGGTCGCACTTATGTTGATGGTTATTTCCCCGGCAAAAACCCTTGATTTTGAAGGGCAACGGCATTCTCAATACACGGTCCCCGTCAAGCTTGACCGCAGTCAACAACTCATAGAACAGCTTAAGGTACTGAATCCAGAGGACCTTGGTCAACTGATGAGCATTAGCCCCAAGTTGGCGGATCTTAACTATGGGCGATACCAATCCTTTCAATTTCCCTTTACACCAGAGAATTCAAGACAGGCTCTCTTGGCATTTAAAGGAGATGTCTATAAAGGGATTGATATCGAGCAATACGATGATCAGGATCTCGCGTTTGCCCAAGATCATCTCCGTATTTTGTCTGGGCTCTACGGAATCCTGAAGCCCCTTGATTTGATTCAGCCCTATCGACTAGAAATGGGCACCAAGCTGGTGAATCAATTAGGTAAAAACCTCTATGAGTTCTGGGGCACCCAAATTACTGAAGAGCTCAATACCGACCTCAAGTGTCAAGAGAGTAAAACACTGGTTAATTTGGCTTCTAATGAATATTACAAGGCCATTAAGCTTGATCATTTACAGGCTCAACCCCTCAATATCTATTTCAAAGAGAATAAGAGTGGAACCTATAAAACCGTTGGTCTCTTTGCTAAGCGAGCACGGGGATTGATGGTGAATTACGTCATCAAACACCGGGTGACAGAGGTTGAAGATCTTAAAGCTTTTGATATCGAGGGCTATTGCTTTAACTCTGAACTCTCTAAGTCTCAAGATTGGGTGTTCACTAGAGGCTAACTGTTGATGAACGGATAGTGGTATTACAAAGACCGGTTCTAGATTGATGACCTTGTTCGCCTAACTTCAACAGGGGACCGTCCATGATTCCGTTGAGCTGCTGCCTTGTATGTCGGTTTGTGGAAGCTTTCGTCTGGAGTCATTATAAGGAAGAACACTTTTGCTTCTCCAGGCAATCTGCACCAAATTGAAGGTGTTTTTTTGTCGCTGATTTCATTCCTGCGCAAGAAAAAAATAGTGTCAGTTTTGAGAATAATCGGTCACCTGAGAGGAATGAAGTCTCATTTTAGATATGAGGGAGAATTCATCGGATCAGATCACATTTAGTTATTGACAATGCCTTATTCCTCTCTTAACCTCGCAGGGACAAATCTAAGGCAAAATCATTAGGTTAACGCGCTGGAAGTGCTATGACTTGGACTGATTTTGCTCTCCGCCTAGGAATTGCACTCGTTCTTGGGGGAGCCATTGGTATTGAAAGACAATGGAGACAGACGAAAGCGGTTATGAAGACCAATGTGCTCGTTTGTCTGGGTGCGTCCATGTTTGTGATGATGTCTGTCATGACCCCTAGCGACTCTAGCCCGACTCGCGTGGCAGCTCAAATTGTCTCAGGTGTCGGCTTTTTAGGGGGCGGTATTATCCTCCGAGATGGTGCGAGTGTGAGAGGTATAAACACAGCTGCAACTTTATGGTGCTCTGCAGCGATCGGAACTCTGATTGGGGGTGGTTTTCTGTTTCAAGCCTATATTGGAGCCGCAATGGTTGTGGTTGCAAACCTTGTTCTACGACCGGTTGTTGATCAGCTGAAATACAAGCCCCGTTCCAAGCGTCCGATTCACACAAGCTACCGTTTTTCCATCGTTTGTCAGCGGCAGCATGAAATAGAGATTCAAACCTCACTCCTCAATTTTGTGAATGGCAAAGCCATCATGATCAATAGTGTGGAGGGACAAAGCCTTGCTTCACTGGGTAAGCCGGATCAGACGATCCTCGAGGTGGAGTTAACAACTCAAAGTCGCAACGATCGCCTCTTAGAAGAAATTACTGAGACACTCAAACGGAAATACACTAACCAGGAAGTTTTCTGGGAGAGACTTCCCTATGAAAACAAGGTGCGTACTGCCTAGTCGAGAGTAGATAGGCAGAGTAAATAACGATTTTAATTTTCTTTTTCCACTAAAAAATAATTGATGTTCTTATAGGAACCATAAGGGCTTCTTTTATTCTCTTGATGAATTTGACTCGCGGCTATTATGCTTCTCACTTATTGTGAATTTAAGTAGTTCTACGGTTGTGAGTGTCTTGTACTAGCGATAGCATGTGCCACTGGTGCAGTCATTTCATCGAGACAGCGAAGGTGAGATATTATTGACTTTCGTTTGTTC
>CALFCG010000383.1 GCA_937951315.1 uncultured cyanobacterium | reverse complement strand
CGGCGAATAGCTCTCAAAAGCAGTGGGCAAAAGACTATAAATTGGCTCCGCCTGTCCTTGATACACCCGCTTATTAATCAGAGGGCGATCCACAATGGCTGCAATGGCGCGTCGAACCGCCACTTTATCCAGCGGTTCTTGTTTGAGATTGAGAACCAAATAGGTAACGCCTGTGCCCTGGGCTTCAATCACTTTCCAGCCCGATTTATCTGCATCCTTCCGCAGATTTTGCACCTGTTCCGGCTCTAAGTTTTGATAGGCCACATCCACAGCCCCGGTTTGAAAGGAGTTATAGAGATTTGGGGCATCTGTGAGTAGCTGAATGCTGACGCCAGGATTGACCGGTTTCTCTCCCCAATATTGGTCAAAGGCTTGGAGTTGCAGCAGATCAGGACCGTATCGGGCCAATTTATAAGGGCCCGTGCCGACAAAGGTATCGGGGGCAAACTTACCCGGGCCGATGTCATAGGCCTTTGGAGAGACAGCACAGGCACCGAAAAAACTTAGGAGTGCCGGCAAGGCGGAAAAGGGTTGCTTGAGTTCAACGGTCAGTTCGTACTCTGCCGTCGGTTTGACGGACTGAATCGCATCGGCCAATAGAAAGGAAGGCTGCCCTCCATTCTCAATAAAGCGCTGAAGAGAAAACGCCATTGCCTTGGCATTAAAAGCCGTTCCATCATGGAACTGCACCCCTTCTCTCAGCGGAATGGTGTAGGTGAGACCATCCTCACTGACGTCAGGCAAGGCAGTTGCCAACTGAGGGATAAGCTTGGTGGACCCTAATTCGTAGGTATACAGTCGCTCACCCATATTATTGAGCAAGATACCGGAGAAGATATCGTAGGCATCAGCCGGATCCATGGTCCTGAGTTTAGAGGTGGTCCCAATGGTAATAAATTCGCCATTGGCAACCTTTGATGGCCCATTGGCAGAAGGCCTCGGACCACAGCTAACCACCAATAAAAGCGACACACAAAGCAGTACAATGAAACGCTGCATTCCGGTCCACGGTCTTAAAAGCGAGCGCCCTAAATTGATCATGGTCGACACGATATCTCTAGCAGTTTGCAAAGGAATATCATACTCGCGTTTAAAGCCTTTGCGTAGGGGGTAGCACTAGGCCAAGATCGTTTTCCCCTCTAAATAATCTTGGAACTGAAGACCGTTATCATGACTGAGCTGATCCTGGGGAATCTGCTCTGGTGAAAAGGCCTGAATGTCTAGAATCTCCGTTTCTTGCATGCGATAGTCACCTGCAACCTGTGCCTCAATGACCACACAGATGGAATGGAGACGCGGATCACGATCAGGGGCCGAATAGATGCCCACTAAGCGACCCATTCTCTGGACCTGAAGCCCCGTTTCCTCTGCCAGCTCTCGATGAACGGTTTCAGTTAGGGTCTCTCCCCAGTCGACAAAGCCGCCAGGGAAGCTCCATTGTTTGTTGTCGCGGCGCTGAACAAGAACAATGCGGCCATCCTCAAGCACAGGAATGATACTCACACCCGTGACCGGATGCCGGAAGATTACGCCGAGAACAGTCTGCCAAAAATGCAATAGCTGCTGCATGCTGCCGTAATGGATACCTATGGGGAAGTCACTTGAAGTTGTTCTAAATCCTGCAGGACTTGTTCAGCATGCTCAGCAGGCTTCACTTTTCGGTAAATTTTTGCCAGTTGTCCCTGGGGATCGATGATGAACGTCTGACGATAGACGCCTTCATATTCTTTGCCCATAAATTTCTTCGGGCCATAGCTTTCGTAGGCGCGAGCCACTTCTGATTCAGGATCACTGAGCAGGGTAAAGGGTAACGTTTGCTTCTCAATAAACTTTTGATGAGATTTTGCCGTATCAGGGCTAATGCCAAGAATTGTCACCTTCCGGGACTGGTAGTCAGTATTGCGATCTCGAAAACCACAAGCTTCTTTGGTGCAACCGGGCGTATTGTCCCGAGGATAAAAATAAAGAACAACCCACTGCCCCTGAAAATTGGCTAGCGAAACAGGGGTTTCGTCTTGATTAGGAAGCGTAAAATCTGGCGCCGAATCGCCCACGTCTAAGACCATACTGCTGCTCGAGAATCACATTGCAAGAATTACATCAGATGGAGAGGATCAGGGGTTCATCTGAGATTTTAGTTATAGCAGTTATAGCCCCATTCGAAATGTCTCGGTCATTACTCTCGTCAAGGCAAAATAAATTAGAAAAACTTCTGACAAGCTAACCGACTGACCGTACCCTTTAGGATATAGGTAGCCTCTAATCTTGAAGAATCGACCATGGCCTTTTTTCGACAATATATTGCTCCCCTCTTCATCGTTCTGATTTTTTTAGTGGCGTTGCTCGCCGTCAGCGTCCGCATCTTTTTGCCGGCTGATATGGCACAGCCAGCTCCCGTTGAGACTGAAGAAACAGCACAGGGATCCATAACGCCAGGCTTAGCGTTGGCTATCACAGAACAACAGGGCTAGGGGTGAAGAAAGCCTCCTTCCATGTGTCCGGGTTTCAGCTCCGCTGGGGACGTGCGTCAGACCAGGCATTGCTGCTGACCTTTATGCAGAACACGTATCGAGAGACCTATCCCCAATGCAACCTGGGGCATCTGGCTGAGACCATTGAACAGTATTGGTC
>CALFCG010000382.1 GCA_937951315.1 uncultured cyanobacterium | reverse complement strand
GGTGATGGTGCTCAGAAGCTCATGAATGATTTTGGAGCGGGCTCTGTTTTCAGGAGAGCTGAAGCAATAGGGGGGGATAACGTTTAAGCGCCTTACATCTGTGCAGCAATTTCTGCATAGATGCTTCTGGATTGTTTG
The DNA here is from genome assembly GCA_937951315.1 of uncultured cyanobacterium. Taxonomy (GTDB): domain Bacteria; phylum Cyanobacteriota; class Cyanobacteriia; order Thermosynechococcales; family Thermosynechococcaceae; genus RCC1774. The sequence continues at coordinate 9,767 of CALFCG010000382.1, read as the reverse complement.
TGTTTCGACTGACGGTCTGAGATTTAATGGCTGGGGAATTAAGGTAAGAGGGAAACTGTCGATTCTAGTTCTTCCTGTTGCATCGGTTTTACTTTCAGGGTGTCTGATTCTGCAGTCTCTATTTCAAGCTCTGATGACGGCAACCAATTTAATAGCGGTAGCGGCAGCAATGTACTGAGGTTGGTGATCAGCACTAGGAGCCATAAATTTTGAAACTGAGATTCAGTGACCCTCAGTTGATGCATGAGCAGGGCACCCGATTCATGGGACAAGATGCCTGCGAGGTTAATCACCGACATCAAGAGGGCAAACATCGTGGCTTCAATGCCTGCAGGACAGAGGCGAGCAGCCAGCACTAGAACGGGCATATAGGCGAGCTGTCCCATCACTGTCAGGATGAGGCTATCGCCAAGGCTAAACCAGTGGTCGTTAATTCCAAGACTACGATTGGCATGGGTGACGAGCAGCAGCGTGGTCATCCCGAGACCCGAAGATAGCAGCGTTGTCCATAGAAAAATGGTTCGCATGGCGACGGCTTTGAAGAATCGTTGAAAGAGCCAAATACCCAGCAGGGAGGCCACACTGGTGACGAGGCGAACGCGACCCAGAAATTCCGGGTTAAATCCTAATTCGTTGGTGGTGAAATAGAAAAAGGCTGATTCAGAGTTGGGGGTGGCCTGCCAGAGAAAGACGAAGAGTACAGGCAGGAGGATGCGGGTCTGTGAGATGGCATCTTTGACCTGCAAAATCTGTTTTTGGGCGACTGCAAAGCTCGGTTTCGTGTCGACTTTAGACTCCAGAATGAAACCTGCAATGACACAGACCAATAGCGGAAAAGTCGCTGTAATTAAAAACAAGCTGCGGGCACTTAAATGCTCGAGTAGCCAACCACTAGCGTAAGCTGTCACCAGTCCGCCTAAAGCTGTGGTCGCCCAGCATAACGATTGTAGAGAGCCAGCATTACTCTGTGATGCTTTGCGAATACGTTCGACGATGATGGAATCGGCAATCACGTCACTGATGGCGGTGGATGTTGAGGTGGTTGCGATCGCAACGGTTGCCCCCACTGCCGAATTCACCACCGTTCCCATGGCTAGCCAAGCCAAGCAGCCTAGAATTCCGGACAGAATGAGGTAAGACCGACGGCGATATCCCAGAATTGGGAGGCTATCTGAGAGAAAGCCAAACAATGGCTTGACCACCCAAGGCAGTGACGCAATTCCCATCATCGCGGCCACCGCTGCAGGACTTAAATGGAGTTCATCCTTGAGAAAAAAGCTGACCCCTAATCTTGCCAGTCCGAGAATGCCCTGGACAAAATAAACGACCAATATGGCTAGCAGCTCAGGACTCGGATCTTGCTCAAAGAATAGGACTTTCTTGAACGTTTGCTTCAGAGAGGCAGTGGTAGCCCGAGAATGGATCATTGAGTCCTTGGAGACAACAGGTCACTGCAGTTTTGGCCAGGGAGAGGCATGGGATTTATGATAACGAACCCAGACTTTTCTGTGGGGCTTCCGTTTCTAACTGCCAGAACGTCTATTATCAATGGGATGATACACCTGCAGCGTCAATAATCACTCATGGATATCAAGAACGGATTCATCGGCACCGTCGGCCAAACTCCCCTCATTCGTTTGAATAGTTTTAGCGATGAAACAGGTTGTGAAATTCTCGGTAAAGCTGAATTTCTCAACCCCGGTGGATCCGTCAAAGATCGCGCGGCCCTGTTTATCATTGAAGACGCTGAAGCGAAGGGACTGCTGAAACCTGGGGGGACTGTTGTTGAAGGGACGGCTGGCAACACTGGCATTGGCTTAGCCCACATCTGCAATGCCAAAGGCTATCGCTGCCTGATCGTCATTCCAGAAACCCAGTCCCAAGAGAAAATGGATGCCCTCCGGGTTTTGGGGGCGGAAGTTCGGGCTGTCCCTGCTGTGCCCTACCGTGACCCCAATAATTACGTTAAGCTTTCGGGTCGTTTGGCAGAAGAAACGGAAAATGCGATTTGGGCCAATCAGTTCGATAATCTTGCCAATCGTCAGGCTCACTACCAAACCACTGGACCAGAAATTTGGCAGCAAACAGAGGGCAAAATTGACGCCTGGGTTTCCGCCACTGGCACCGGCGGTACCTATGCGGGGGTTGCCCTTTATCTCAAGGAACAAAATCCCGATGTGATGACGGTACTGGCCGATCCGATGGGGAGTGGCTTGTACAGTTACGTGAAAACTGGGGCAATCAAATCTGAAGGCAATTCCGTCACTGAAGGGATTGGTAACAGCCGGATCACCGGGAATTTGCAAGGTGCCCCCATTAATGATGCGATTCAGATTGATGACCCTGAATGCCTAAGGGTTGTTTATCAGCTGTTGCAGCAAGATGGCCTCTTCATGGGAGGGTCTGTTGGTATTAATGTGGGGGCTGCCGTCGCCCTTGCGAAACAGATGGGGCCGGGGCATACTATCGTCACTGTTCTGTGTGACAGCGGGACTCGGTATCAGTCCAAGCTTTTTAATCCAGAGTGGCTAGCGGCCAAGGGACTTTCTCCCCAAGCTTAGATGGTCTGCTCTCCACATTATTCTTGAATTCATGCAAAATTTTTGGGGCTGGTTGAAACCAAAATGGACTAGTCACAAGCGCTGGATCTATCTGTTCATCATGGCTGCAGCGCTGGCTTTTCTAGGCAAAGCGCTGTATAGCCACTGGCAAGGCATTGCCAGCATTCAAATTACGCCTCCGGCTTGGGCCTGCCTGGTCTTTGCGACGGGAATTACCCTGCTGGCCTTCATTTGGACGGGCTATATCTGGGGCAGCATTTTGCAAGATTTGGGACAGCCTGTCAGTCGGACCTGGGCAGCGCAGATCTATCTGACCACCAATATTGCCAAATATTTACCCAGTAACGTGGTACATCTCTATGGTCGTACTGTTGCTGCAACAGAGATTGGTGTTCCTTTCGGACCTGCTTCTTTGAGTGTTGTTCTCGATACATTACTGATGGCAGCCTCGGGTGTGATTGTGTCGCTCTTGAGTGTGCCTCAGCAGCAACTGATCTTTGCCGTTTTGGGCCTAATCGTGATTTTGGTGGTGGTGCATCCCCGAATTCTGCAGCGGCTCGTCAAATTTGTGCCTCAAGGAACTAAAAAAAGTCAAGAGGCGGATCCTGCGGATGCAATCAAGTTAGAGCGCTATCCTCTAAGGCCGCTACTGGGCCAAATTTTGTTTATTTTGGTGCGATCTCTGGGTTTTATTATTACCCTCAGCATTCTGACCCCTATCGATCCGCTCTTGATACCCAAATTTATGAGTATCTACACCTTGGGTTGGTTGCTCGGGTTTATTATTCCGGGTGTTCCTGGGGGAGTAGGAGTTTTAGAGCTGGTGACGAGTACGTTGCTGAGTCAGCCTGTCGTGCTCACCAGTGACCAGACACTCTCAGTGGGTTTAGCGCTGGGCGCTGTGGGTATCCATCGCCTCGTCAATACCGTTGCGGAAGCTTTAGGGGCAGGGCTCGCGACATTAGATATGAGATTTCCACTCCAGCGTCGTTCAAGGCGATCTCGTAAACTGAAGCAAACTGCGGGGCGTTAGCTGTGGCAGATGCCAGGCTAGGGCGCTGGAGACTATCAGTTCTGCAGCGGAAAATAAGCGACTGTCTGCTCTGACAATCCTGTTGCGAGGCCGTTGAAGACAAGTCTTAGAAGAGCATATTAAGATGAACTCTACCCCTTAGACGTTGACTGGAGAGACGAAAATGCCTGTCGTTCAAGAGCCCATCTCGATTCGTCTCGAAGCCTCGACCTTGTGCCAACTGAAATGTCCATCGTGCCCCACCGCACAGGGTGAAACGAAGAAGAATTTAGGCAGCGGGGTGCTTGCCTTTCAAAACTTTAAAGACTTAGTGGATCGCAATCCTGCCATTGTTCATATTGAGCTTTCTAATTGGGGAGAAATCTTCTTAAATCCTGAGCTGACGGAGATTATGAAATATGCCTATAAAAAGGGTGTTATTCTGACGGCCAGTAACGGTGCCAATCTCAATACCGTCAAACCAAGTGTTCTGGAAGACCTGGTGAAGTATAAGTTTCGTCATATTGACTGTTCCATTGATGGGGCTAGCCAAGAGACCTATAAGCAATATCGAGTCGGCGGTAATTTTGACCGGGTCATTGAGAATATTAAAACGATCAATCATTACAAGAAAGTCTATAAATCTGACTTTCCGTTATTGCTCTGGCAATTTGTGGCCTTTGGTCATAATGAGCATGAAATTCAAACCGCCCGTGAGCTAGCCAAAGAGCTCGATATGGAGTTCTATCTAAAGCTGTCGTGGGACGAAGAGGTTTCGCCCATTCAGGATAAAGAACTGGTACGTCAGCAAACCTCGAGTGGCATGTCGAGCCGCAGTGAATATGCTGAAACCTACGGTACGGGATATATCCGTAAAGATATCTGCCAGCAGCTCTGGACCTCCCCTCAGATTAACTGGGATGGCCGGGTTCTAGGCTGCTGCTTCAACTATTGGGGGGACTTCGGCAATGTCTTCGAAGCCGATGGGAAACAGGGCTATCAGGAAAAAATGGGGTATGCCCAAGACATGGTTATGGGGAAAGCTGACCCTCGGAACGATATTCCCTGTACTCGCTGTGAGCATTACAAAACGATGCAGGAGTCAGGCGATTGGATGACGCCGGGTGATCTGCGGGGACCAACCGCTTCTCCCGTGGTTGCTCAAATTGCCAAGCGCTGTGGCCGTTTGATGATTGGTATTTTAAATCGATCGGAGTGGTTATCCTCTCGGTTTTTGAAGCCCGCCATTGTCAACAGCAACAAAACACTCCGGGAATAATTGAGTGCTGTTGTGAATGGATGCTGAGAACGGTGAGCTAAGCATCCATCTGGATGCCGTATTTCGGGAGAAGTTTATGGACGATGTAGGTACGATGTTCTTCTAGAGCATCATGGAATCGTTTCCAATGGCTGTCTAAGAACGTGGCCCGAAACGGGAAGACTTCTTCGCCCGTATCGACAATGGCTTCTGTGCCGAGGGCCTGATATTTCCAAGATCCTTTTCCTTTGGCTTTATAGGTGACCTTGGCTTTGCCAAAGCTAAATCGGCCTTCTGCGATCGCTTTCAGCCAGATTTTGTGTCTTTTTCTGCTGCTCCGCTCTGTTGTCTTGAGTAGGAGTTTTGCGATTTGCCGTTTGTCTGATAGGGGTAAACCGGGACAAGGGGCGGTGGGGTCACCGATGCGATAGCGCTGCATCCATTGACACATCTGGTCAGCGGCTTCTAGAAAGTCTCGAGGGTTATTGCGCATGACCCTTTGGTTTAGGCCGTTGGTATATCCCCATTTCAGGTAGGGACGATCGGGGTTACTCAAGACGGCGCCATGCCCTAGGGGAAACACTTCGCTGATGAAGAAGTGAGCGAATCGGTTCACAACGTTTTTATGGAAATATCGCTTGACGCGCTCCGTAGACTTTTGGTCTAAGTTCCCTTGGGCATCCACTAATATTTTGGCTTCATTCACTTGATGATTAATGCCTGCAAAGCCTTGGTGTGCCCAGGTGTCTGCATAGACATGCATGGTAATGCCCAAACGATAGAGGCTGTGAGGTGAAGGAGATGCCCCGTCGCTTGGCTGAGCGCTGTGGAATTTTGCGGTGATGCAGGCGGTCACCATCTCTTGGGCAACGTAACTGTTGGGGCGACAGATCAATTTGTCGATAAATGAACCGACGGGGCTTTGGTTTGCAGGCAAGCCGCCATTGCCGGGAAGAAAGTGAAAGGGGATCCACACTTGGTGATGGGCCAGTTCGCGAAAGTTTCGGTAGTCCAAAAACTTGTGGGCAGAGCTGACATGATTGAACTCAGTCCCGTTGTTGAAACGGATGATCCCAGCATTGGTGGCATCATCGACGTACTGGGCTGAGTAGGCAATCACTTGGGCGTCTTGGTGTTGGAACCCAGCGAGGCGGGCAACAACGTAGGTGACTCCGTGGTGAAAATCAATTTGCATCGCTGGGCTTCCCCACGGGGAAAGGATGGATGGTTGATTGCCTGCGAACTTTAAAAATGCTGGGATCAGGCAGTTCGCTCACTCTAGTTGTACCGCGATAGCGATAGAACTCAACCGGATGTAAATCAAACATTAACCAGATGCAAATGTTGGTTTAATCTTGGCGTCGTTTTGGGTTCTTTAGAATGTCGGGGAGAGGTTGCGATCGCAACTCCCCTCAGCTTTTCCTATCGAAAGATAGGGTATCTATTGTCAGCCTTAATGGACACTATTCTGTGCTTCAGGGACGTGAGTTGAACATGCGTGCCTCTGGAATTGTTTCCACCCAAAGGGAGTGTGTGATTGACGATGCTGAATGATTGGGTATGCGCTAAAACTCCCTCCCCTTTCTTGCATTGCTGATCCTTTTTGGACGGATTGACCCGGTTCAGGGAACAGTTCATCATAGTAACGATAAGAGGTTTCCTGGACCGGAGATATCCTACATGAGCAACCCAATTAAAGATAAAGCCACCGAATGGTGGCAGCTTATTTCAAATAAAGAGACCGCAGACGCGTATAAAAGCTTTTTTCAGCTCACCTGGAAAATCCTAAAGGAAACTGCACTACTGGTGTGGCTGCTCCTGTGTTTTGTCCTCGTTTCCATTGGCTGGGTTTGGAATAACTCAACGAAAGTGACAGAGAGCGTGTCAAATCTGAATAACAAGAAAGATCCGGACAGCAATGTGATGGCGGAAGCTGCGGTTAAGCTTTGGGAAGCCAGCCAAAAAAGTGCTTTCAACGCGATGACCAATGCTAGGAAGCAGCTAGATTTACCTGATCTGCCCCCCAAGGCACCAAAAGCCCCTAAGGCACCAAAAGCAGAAAAATCAGAGCCGGCGAAAGCCGCTCCAACAGAGTCTGCAAAAGCAGAGACCGAAAAATCGCCCGCTGGTAAAACCCCTGAGCAATATGCCCAGGAGCAAGCTGCTAAAGATGCAGCTGCAGCGAAGGCAAAAGCTGACACAGAAGCTAAAGCCGCTCAAGAAAAGGCTGCTAAAGACGACACCGAAGAGACTCACGAAACTTCAGCATAAAATTAGAGTCTGATTGGACAAGAGTTTGATACTAGGGCCCTGTTGGAAAACAGGGCCCTAGCTTTAGATTTGGGAATTGGCTTTCGCCAGCAGATTAATCTGCGTTGATGAAATCAAGTAGGAGAGCTTGATGGGGCACTGCAATCGTTCGCGATTTTTGATCTCGAGGTGAATGACAGAGACCCGCCCGAATTTCTGCAGGCGTGAACAAGCCCATATCCCAGCCTTCTTTAAGCACTAAGCTTGAGAGCTCTACCACTAGGGGACAGGTATAGACATAGCGAATCACACCGGGGTCGTGATAATCCCGAAAGAAATGAGCTTCAGGTGCGATATAGCCAATTTCTTCCTCAACTTCTCGGTAGAAAGCTGCTTCAGGATCTTCTCCGGGATCCATATGACCGCCAAAGCAGGCCCATTGGTTGGGATAGACAATTGTCGGGATATCATCACGAAGCTGCATCAAAAATCGTCCATCCTGATGCAGAATTGCGATCGCAGCTTGAATGATATTGGGTGGACTCATTAATAGTTAAGACGCAGCGAGGTTTGCATAATACAATCAATCTCATCTGCCACTATACTCGCCTGTGATTTCCCCACTTTTTTTGTACTTCTTAGCAGAGACGGCCCCACTGTTAGGAGATGTCAGGTTAGACGTTGTTGCTTTGCTGGTTTTATTTCTGCTGTCTGCATTTTTTGCAGGTTCAGAAACGGCGATCACATCTATGGACAACCTCAAGTTGCGGGGGTTAATGCAGGAACAGGGAGATACAGACGGTCTGTTCCGACTGGTCCTTGAAAAGCGGGCACGATTTATTACCACTCTCTTAGTGGGGAATAATCTCGTCAATAATTTTGCCGCAATTTTAACCAGCAACCTGTTTGTGATTTGGTTTGGTGGGGCGGGATTGGGAATTGCCACAGCTGTCGTCACGTTTTTGCTGCTGGTCTTTGGCGAAATTACGCCAAAGTCCCTTGCCATTAGCAATGCCAGCGTTATTTTTCAGTGGGTGGTGCGGCCGATCTATTGGCTATCGGTACTGCTATTACCGATTGTGCGCATGTTTGAAGCGCTGGCCCAGTTTGCCATTCGCCTGCTTAGCAGTAACTCCGCGCAACAGCGAGAATCAGTGAGTGATCTCCAGCTTCTAATCGATGTGCTGGGGGGGCGTGGTCAGCTCGATCTACAGCAGCGTCAGCTTTTGAATAAAGCCTTAGAACTCGATGGTCTTCGGGTACGTGAGGTTGTTAAACCTCGGGTTGATATGTGCACCATCTCCCATACAGCCATGCTGCAGGATGTGCTGGATGTCTGTCTAAATAGTGGCTATTCCCGCATACCGGTCCAAGAAGACTCTAAAGACGCGATCGTGGGGATCACTCATTTGAAGCAGGCTTTGCAGGCGCTAAAGGTCAACGGGAATCAGCCGGTGACGACAGCCATGGATCCACCCTTTTATGTGCCTGAAACGAAATGGGTGGCAGCCCTATTAAAAGAAATGCTACAGCAACAGCTGCACCTCGCCATTGTGGTTGATGAATATGGCGGCACTGTTGGGCTCGTGACTCTAGAAGATATTTTAGAGGAGCTTGTGGGTGAAATCTATGATGAGAGTGATTTTCAAGGGACTCAGGCTCGTCGAGGTCGATGGCGAAGAGGTCTACCGCTTGGCAAAAGATAATCCGTTACAGGCGGGGCGTGTATGCGTCTCTGATCTTCCTAACCGTTGCGATAAAAAAGTCTAGGGGGCACAAGGCTTCGCAATTTTCCTCTCTCATCGTTAAGGCGAAAGGCTCTAACTCACGTCTATAGCTGCTTTATGTATTGGTCAAAATGTCCAGGTAAGATGTCGATGCCTAGCGCTGATTTTGTGAGGTAGAGGCTCAAGAGAACAAAAGCACTGATCACAAGGTTTGCGGATAACAAGAGCAGAGTCGCGGCAATAGCATTTCCAATCTTTGTGATCGCTGTTAAGGGACGAGCACGCTGCCTATGCCTTCGATCTTTGCCCACCAGCAGGACGAGGTAAAAGCGAGTCACGATTAAGTCAACGACAAACCGGATATCGATGACCTTCGGTCTTTGGGACGAGGAACCGAGGGTTATATGGGCGAGCAAGGTTGTGATCGCCTCTCTTTGTTCCGCGCTGAAGCTATCCAGGATTTGAGGATCTAGCCGCTGCAGCATTTTTTCAGCGATGGGTCCCTGATCATTTGTTCTAGACTGCATTCTTCCGTTTACCCGATCCATGTGAGCCCTCCCCATGTGTAAATAAAGCCCCCAAGTGCTAGGCCACCCCAGATGAGTTTCACTAAGAAATAGAATTTTTGTGTTGTCTTGTCTTTGTTGGTTGGGATAAAGCGTTGAGCAAAGGCCAACTGCAGGACCAGAAAAAGTGCCAGTATCCACAGACACAAGAGAGAGAGTCCCCATATTCCTCCATGTGCCCAACGTATTTCTTGGGGATGGATTCCTAGATAAGCCGCACTCCAAAGGAGTCCGACCACCCAGGTGATAGAGAGCGCGATCGCATCTGGTCCGACCCGTGCTAAATGAACCGTCAGCAACAATGTCAAAATCCATACGAAGCTTGGTGCCCCGTAGGCTTCTAAAACCCAACCGGCTAGAGCATAGCCTAAAAATAAGATCACCAAATAGGCC
>CALFCG010000381.1 GCA_937951315.1 uncultured cyanobacterium | reverse complement strand
AGAAGAAAAATGTTTTGTATACTTTTCTTCTGCAATTTGTATACTTTTCACGTATAACTTGTATGCATTTCTGAGGTGAACCAATTTCAATTTCAATGCATTTGGTTCGCTGGCATTCAGGCAACACATTCCAAACTTACTTCTTTCGTTTTTGCTGATGCTTTTGTGGGTGATGTAACCCCAAGGGGCGTAGTCTCGCAAAGAACAGGAGACACGCTAGTGACAAAAAGTTTTGAAATGGACTCACCGCTCACAGTAAATTGCTGTTGATTGAGACAATCAGCAGTGAAACTCATCGATGCATATAGTTTGGATAAAGTACCTTTGTTCTTTGGCTTCCTTAATACTGGGCATCAGTTTATGTGCCTATAGTGAAGCCTCAACATTAACTACAGCCTCACCAGAAGCTCCCAAAACCGTCAAGGTCAGCAAGAATAAAGCACGATCTCAATTCCCAATGCAGGCGCAGGAGCCAGAAGACACCGAGACTTTGGCGAAAATCCTGCAAACGGCCCATCTTCTAGAGCAGATGAAACGATGGAATGGGAAGGCCCTAGTGATTAAGGTGGATGAGTCCCAAGGATCACCAAAGTTTCAGCCATTTAGCTACCGGGCAACCTATAGGGACTCCAATCGGAATAAGAGACAAGATGAGCAAGATCAGGGGTTCTTTCATCCAGCTTCGACCGTCAAAGTTGCGATCGCATCTCTAGTCTTAGAACAACTCAAACAGCGAAACCTAGGGCGAGCTGCAGAGTATCGCGTGGCCGGAGCCTCAGCCTGGACTTCCATCGAAGCAGACTTGATCGAAATGCTAGTGGTCTCCAATAACGATGCCGCGAATCGACTCATTCTGCTGCTGGGGTTCCAATATCTCAACGACACTATTCGTGCCAGAGGGCTCAAGCAATATGCCGTCACTCGCCTCATGCTCAATCAAGGCACATTAATCGATTCTCCACCCATTGAAATACGATGGCGGGACACCCTCATTAAACTGCCAAAACGTAGCGTTAGCAACGCCTTTGACTGCGATGAAATTGACGAAAAAAGCGGGAACTGTGCCAGTGCCCATGACCTAGCAGGGATTCTGATGCGCGTCGTCTATCCCAGCGTTTTTAGCTCTGAAGCAGGCTTTGACCTGCGGCCCGCAGACCGCCAATGGTTACAACAGACAATGTCTCAAACACCCGAACAGGTAGGACTCGATTTTGAGGATACCTTTTGCCGCTTTTTACACCCCTTGGGGCAACAACTGACCCAGCAATCGGGACGACTCCTTAGCAAGTGCGGCATTGCTCTGTTTTCCCATACCTACTTAGAGACCAGCTATTTAGAGACCGATCGAGGTCAGAAATACTTTATGGTTTTTGTCGTCACTCCCCCCAAAACGGTGGCAAAAGCTCGAATTATTCGCTGGCTCAATGCCACAAGCCAACTCTTCTTAAAATCACTCACTGAAGCGACACCGTGATAAAAGCAAAGCGGTTGTGGACATGATTTGTCCACAACCGCCTAAAGAAACCGAGTCAAAGGTTTCTTTCAAAATGCCAACTGACCGACCAATATCTATTCGGATTCAGTCTCAGCAGTATTTTCCTGCTGACTTGAACTTTTCCCATATTTACCAATGTCCTTCATCCTGGGACCTGGAACGGCCTGAGCAGTAGCATCACTCTTGCGAACAACGGTCCCAATTTTAAGTCCAGTCTCTCGCTGCTTGAGCGTGGAATCAAACGTAGGGTTTTGGGCAAACTGCTTACCCGGACTAATGTTAGTAGAATAGGCCGTTTCAGCTTGAGCAATCATCTGTGAGTAACCAGGCGCTGACTCGAGAGAAGCGGCCTGTAGAGGATTCTGTCCAAGCAAGGAGAGAAACAAAAACAAGCTCGCTGTGAGTAAAAACAGCCCTTTGCGGAACGTACAATGTAGCTTCATAAAGCAAACCTTCGTACTATGGGTACGGCCTAGATTATACCGAGTTAGGATGACCCACCGCTCACCTAAATACCGCAATTTTGACAATGGGTCGCCAAAATACGACCTCTTTTCAGATAATTGATCCCATCAAATCAACCTAAAATGCCCCTCGAAAAATAGGCTATTGTTCTGCTAAATCAATTGAGACATCATCACGAAAAAGTCTTTCAGTTGCAGATTCTCCACATCGATTGAGCTGTCGGTTCAACTGCCAAGTTAAACCCGCAACCGTGCCTAGCTGTAAACAAAGAACCTGCATCGTCTGAAATAGCGAGAGCGACTCGAGCGCCAGGAAGGCAAAGGGTGTGAACAGGAAAAGAATAGCTTCAGGACCCGTCGGCCCTCCACGCATGAGAATGAGGAAAGCCAAAGGGATAACCGGCGGTACAGTTAAGGTTGCTATGGCCCAGAAATGGCGGTGAGAAATCGGAAACAGCAATACAACTTGATTAAATAAAGCCAATATTAGGATCAAGGTGGAGTTGAAGAGCAAGCCTACTAACAAAGAGAGCTGATCGTCTTGAAGGTACAAGACGGACCAAACCGCAATCGGGAAATTTGCAATACCGAGATTAATGGAGAGCACAACCCAAGCTGGGCTGTTATCAGACCAAAGTAAGTCTTTCGTCCTCTGAATCCGCCCCCGTACCGATCGATAGGTTCCCCGAAATCTAGCCCAATCTTGCAAGGCTTGATGCTGAGGCAGTAGTAAAACGGTTAACCAGATAAACCAAAGAAAATGGAGAATAAGTAAATAGCCGATCTGCTCTTCAGAATCCCCGTTTGGCCCCAGAGAAAAGCCAAGCCAAGACATGACGATACAGGCCGTTGCCCAATAGCTTTGTTTCTTGCTGAGCAAAGGGATGTCGGGATTGCGAAATCGGCGCTGTAGCGGCTGCCATATCCATCCGGTCCACAAACCAAAATTTGCCAAGATAAACAAAAACACAAGCAAGTCATAACTCCCGAGAGGGAGACCAAAGAGATGCAAATCAAAAAGAGAATCCACATTGGTTCTATAGGGCAAGTCACGCCCCACTGGCTCTGCAAGGTAGGGGAACAGCGTAATCGGAGAGAAACCAAAGATCCAATCAACGGAGCTATTTGAAATGTAGAGATTGTTCAACAAAAACAGGAGCCCACAGATACTGGCACTCCCCAGCCAGGCCTGAAATCCATTCAGCCAATGGCACACTAAACCGATCAATAGAGCCACACTATAAAAGAACAGGCAGCATGCCACAACTAAGACATCAAAGCTCAAGATTTTAATGAAAGGAATGTGAGCTGAAAAACCAGAAAGATAGTGTAATGGCACCGCAACTAGAACAGCCAAGAAGATCAGACTAGGGACCCCAAGAATTTTCCCGACGAGAATTGTCCAAGCTGATTGAGGGCTTAGACTTACAAAGGTCAGTGTTCCTCGACGCTCTTCTTTCGACAAATCATTGATTAGCAGAAAGCTACCCCCGACCACTAAGGCAAGCAGAAGCAACCAACTCCCCCAAGAAAAGATAGACAGCCACCACTGTGGCCAATGGACTAACAGATAGTGGGTGCCAAGCTGAACACATTCTCTTCCTTTCGGATCAGGCCCATTCTCACAGAGTCCTCGTCGAATGTTCATTTTTTGATACTGCCAGAATAAGAAAGCTCCCTGGCCAATCAGTGAGCATAAAATCGCCAGAGATACATTTCGCAGCTTGAGTCGGCCCTGCAGCTCCTGCAACAGTTGCGGATTTAAATCCCCCAGTATTTCTATCCCTGCAGTGAGCAGCGGAAAACGTAATTTGCTCATTTA
>CALFCG010000380.1 GCA_937951315.1 uncultured cyanobacterium | reverse complement strand
ATCTTCCGACTCTAACTTGCTAAAGGCATTGAGACGTCGCTGCCGTTGGATGCCCATCACCGTTGAGGTTGTGGGCACCCCAATCAGACCAAAAACAGGAATCAAGATACTGAAGGGAACCTCACCATTGAGGGCATCGTTGAAAATCCCTAGCGCCAAAAAAGGCAGAAATCCGATAAAGAGGATTAACAGTAACGATAGGTTAAAGAGCCAGAAAAAGAGGGCAAAGAAAGGACGTTGTTTAGGCTGAGAGGGAGTTGATGCGTTCATTGGAATTCAGCAGGGCTTCTGCTTCTATAGAGATTGGCGTGATGAGTCTCTCAATCAGGCGGTTGGCATGAGACTCGGGGCAATGTTTGAACTGACGCAGGAAAGAAGAAGGAAGGATCTAGGTCATAGCAGTTGCGATCGCATCATGCACCTCGGTCAATATCCCTTGCACCGCCGAGTCATCAGCGGCTAGCGGCTGATCAAAGAGGATAGAAACCATCGTCCATTTCGGCTCTTTGCGAATCATTTCACTCCAGACCCGGTCGAGATAATGATCCGTTGTTCGCTGCGAGGATTGAAACCAATAGGCAGCCTGACGTTGCCCTTGATCCAGAGTGAGCCAACGTCCGGTCACCTGATCCGTCAGCGACCGCTTTTGCATCTCGTCAATCTTGAAACCATTCGCCAAGAAACAGAGCTCCGGGGCATGGTGAGCCTGCCAGCTTGGACTAGCGACCAACACCATCGACCCTGATAGTTCTGGGGTCTTAAAGGTTTGCTTCTGGGTCACAACCCCTGGATATTGCGTAAAAAATGTCTGTTCCTGCGGTGACAACTCGACCGTTTCGGCCTGCATTGACATCGGCCAGTGCAAAGAATCCAGCCCCACAGGCGTGGCTGCAGCAGGATGCGGAACCAAGGCTAGCCCCAACAAAAGACTCAGCGTTAGGACAGCATTGCGGATTTGAACAGTAGGAGATTGAATCCGGGCTTTTTCCTGGGACGCCATTGGCACAGAAGACTGGCGGGGAACCCACCGAAGTAGGAATAAAGTGATCAGACACACAGTGATGAAAGCACAGATCCCAAGAGGCACATGCAGGATTTCAGCCAGAGTCCGCTGTTGGAGAACAAAGGTCAGAACAACAATCGCAAAAATGCGGGCAATGTTAGCTGTGACAAGTAAGGCTAAATTCACCAGACCCAACCCAGACCATTTGAGACCCATTTTTTTGCGTTCTAGCAATGAGGTAGCGACGAAGAACAAGCTACCAATCTCAATGGTTTCAAAGCCACTACAGGGAATATCGACAAAGGCAACACCGGTACTCAGCACCAAAATATCTTCAGAAGAGATGGCATCAACGCTAAGGGGCCGCAACAAATATTCGACAATTTCAGCAATTCCGGTGCGGACGAGGTGGCCCACATCTGTCAGTTCGAGTGCATATAAAAAAGTCAGTGTTGCAAAGGCACCGATGATCGGAAGGCTACGCTTCCAAATTCGCCGGTCACAAAAAAGGCCGACTAATCCATAGGCGCCAAGGATCACTCCGACGACGGCAAGGTCTTCTAGATCGAGAAAATGTCGGGCTAAGAGGGTTGCGATCGCAACCCCTAACATCATCCACAAGGGCAACCCTTGAAAAGTAGGCTCCAGCGAGAGCTTCCATTGATGTCGACAACGAATACTTTGAATAAAAAGCACTGCAGCCGCAACAGCCAACAACATCACATTGAACAGGGACAAAATCTTGAGAAGCTGCGAGAATCCCACCAATTCTGGCAAAAACAAGATGCACCATAGGAGAACCGTGGCTCCCCCCAACAGGCGATTGAGCGACATAAAACGAGTGGGTTCAGCTTCAAGATGAGCAGGAGGATTATCGTAGGTCATAGCTCATGCCTCCAGGATGAGTCAATTGAGCGACAGATCGCATTAAGACCATAAGACCGTCCTTCTTCTGAAACAATCAACGTGCCACAAGCTTAGCCCTAGCCCAGTCGGATCGTCAGTCGGGTAAAGTCGGGAGCTCGAGAGAAAGTTCTTACATCTCAACAAGGGAAACCGATTTCTACAAACATAGCCATCCGGAATTCGGTGAGATAGAACAGATCACTCCTGTCGCAGACTGCGTGGCAAGAAAAAAGCCCCTTAAATCTACCTAGTTAAGTTTGTATATTAAAGCTCAGTTCTAAGGGGATATTAGCTCATAGCTCAAAGCTAAAGTGAGAAAAGCCTATCCCTTAAAAAAGTACTGAAATAAGAACGAAATCTCATTTCATAAACTTCACAAAACAGATGTTATTAGAAGATGACAGGAATAAGACTCTCAAAGGATCGGCCTCATAGAAATCAATACTGAAACAAACCAGAAAAACATCTAGGACCACGAACCCGCAAGAGTTACAAGCACATACAGGTTATTTCACAAGGAAGCTTCATCACGTCCAGAAGACTAGGATCTTAACAATATTTTTCTACCACAAAAACAATATTGATATAGTCTTAGTTAAAGAAGATAAGAATTAGAATCATTTTCGCTCTTTTCAAGATTTCCTCAGATGCTGAAATCCCCCTTTTCCCTTCTCGGAATCCTGCCTATTCTATTTGGGATATCTTCTGGTGTTTGCAAAGCACAAATCGCAACGGATGGTTCAGTCAATACGCAGGTAAATTCGGCAGACCAACGCAGCTTTAGGATTAATGGGGGACAGCAGGTTGGGCGAAATCTATTTCATAGCTTTGATACCTTTTCTGTGCCCACAAATGGGTCCGCCCTTTTCAATCATCAGGCTGATATCAATAACATTATTGGTCGGGTCACAGGCGCGACCACCTCAAACATTGACGGCATCATCGAAGCTCAGGGAAATGCGAATCTTTTTCTCCTCAACCCTAACGGGATTATCTTTGGTCCCAATGCAAGGTTAGATATCGGTGGCTCTTTTCTAGCTAGCACTGCCGACACCATTCAGTTCGATGATGGTCAGGAATTCTCTGCTCTCAATACTCAAGAACCACCCTTACTCGCTATCAATATGCCTCTGGGGCTGCAGGTGGGGAATACACCTGAACCTGTAAGAGTTTTGGGATCAAGGCTAGTTGTTAATAGAGGCCAATCCCTATTACTGGCTGGGGGAGCTATTGGCATTAGAAGTGCGATTAGACAGGATGTTGGGAGGGATATTAGGAGTGACGCTAGACTCATTGCTCGTGGTGGACGAGTGGAGTTGAGTGCTTTAGCGACGGCAGGTGATGTAGAGCTAACAAGAACGGGGGGGTTTAAGACATCCAGCGCTCCTAGAAAAGCGGATATTAGACTCTCTGGCTCCTTAGTAGATGTCGCAGGTGGCGGTGGAGGGCACATCAAATTTGATGCCAGGGATATAGAAATTGCAGACTTTAGCACTCTGAAATCCGGTATTGCGCAAGATCAGGGGAGCTTAGGGGCTCAAGCAGGAAATATTATCCTCCAGGCTACCGATAGTATTTCGATATTAAGAGATAGTACTGTCGAAAATAGAGTCGGGGGAGAACCCTTAGATGAGCTTAGAGGCCCCCAGGCCATTGGTAATGGTGGAGATATTCACTTGAGCTCTAAAACTCTCCAGATTAAGAATCGTAGTCAAATCAATGTAGATAATTCCGGTGAAGGCAATACTGGCTTGGTGACTGTTGAAGCCAAAGATTTTGTATTACTGGAAACTGCCGATGATCGCAACGGCATATTTAGTAATGTCAATGCACCAGCAATAGGCAATACAGGTGATGTTGTCATCGAGACAGGCGATCTGATTATCAATAATAGAGGGCGAATCGCATCTAGTAGTTTTGGTGAAGGGGATGCGGGAAAAGTCATTATTCGGGCCCGAAATTCTGTTGCACTTGATGGGGGAGATACCGATATATTTAGCAATGTCAACCTCTCGATCATCAGTGAATCCGGTGATGCGGTAGTGGGCAATTCTGGTGGCCTGGATATTGAAACAGGTTCTCTCATCGTCAAACGAGGAGGTCGAATAGAATCTAGTGTCAGAGCAGACGAAGATGTCCTTGCGGTTAATGGCGAAGGCAGTACCGGTTTAATCAGAATTGTGGCAAGAGACTCTATCGTCTTGGAAGGTCAGAATGATGGGGACCGTCCAACAGGGAGTGGGATATTTAGTGTCGTTCAATCAGGAACGACAGGCACTCAGAATCTAGGTCTTCAGATAGAGACCGGCTCGCTCACGATTAGAAATGGTGGTCGCATCCGTGCAGATACTCTGGGTAACGGCAATGGAGGAGATATAGATATTCGTGCGACAGACTTCATTGTGCTGGACGGTAGCGAACCAAACATTGATCTTACGGAGGATAGTAATGTCATCTCATCTGCCGTACGTCTTGATAGGCAGGGCAATCTAGCGCAGGGCAATGCAGGGACAATCAATATTGAGACGGGTCGGCTCTCGCTCCTCAATGGTGGTCGTGTAATCACGAGTACTGAGGGGGCAGGGGATGCAGGGCAGGTAACGATTCAAGCAAAAGAATCGATTCTATTAGACGGGACAGATGCCAAAGATCAGCCTAGCGGTGTTATCAGCATCGCGGGCAGAGGTACTTTTACCGTAGAGGGCGAGGATATGCTTGCTGATCCCAGTACAGGGAATTCAGGGGGAATTGAGCTTATGACCCCTTCGCTGTTGCTCGCAAATGGAGCTGAAATTTCAGCAAACACGGTAGAGGACTCTATCGGGGAAGGGGGCAATATCCTTGTTAATGCAGAGACTTTAGCTGTGCGTGATGGCGCGCAAGTGACGGTTAGCAGTGAAGGGAGTGGACAAGGTGGAGATATTACACTTAATGCAAATATCCTTACCTTAGAGCAAGGAACGATCTCTGCAGAGACAATCGATAGTTTTGGCGGCAATATCAACCTTACGCTTGGAGACCTTTTGTTCCTGCGCGATAACAGCCAAATTTCTACCGATGCCTTAGGTAATCAAGCCAGGGGGGATGGGGGCAATATTGTGATCGACACCCCCGTTTTGGTGGCTCTGCCAGATACAAACAGTGATATAAGAGCCGGAGCAGTCGAAGGCCAGGGAGGAGAGATTTCACTTATAACCTCAGGTCTTTTTGGAATTGCTGAGCGAGCTCAATCGCCAGTCACCAACGATATTACGGCTGACTCTGAGGTTGGTCTTGATGGCCTGGTAGAGGTAGAAACATCAGATGTAGATCGTACTGACAACTTAGTGAAGCTGCCGGCATCCTTGCTTAATATCACTCTCACCCGAGGTTGTCAGCCTAAAGGACAAAGTAAATTTGTTGATTCCCGGCAAGGCGGATACGCACTAAGTCCAGCAGAAATAGGGACCCTATCTTCATCATCTTGGGAAGATTTGCGTCCATTTTCATCAACCAGCCCTGAGCTTGACAGATCTACGACCTCTAACAGAACTTCTGCTTCGGAATTATCACTGGTTGAAGCACAAGGGTGGAGCGAAACCCCCAATGGCACAATCACACTCGTGGTGGAAACCCCTCAAGTCACAGCGAGTCGCTTCACACAATCTCCTGTAACTTGTCGCTCATAGGCCTAGATACAGAAGAAATAACAAGGCACAAGAAAGCAGACTAACCAAAGGGGGACTCTCAAAAGGTATTTGCTTAGCTGTCAGACAGAGCTTATTTTCGCATCGCCAAGCAGGCTATTAAGCACCGAATCCTTCGGAGTGACGACCTAGTTTTTATTTTTCTCAAAAGTAATAACCACAAGTAAATTATTTTTCCCAGAGATAATTTACTACTCAGAAATTATCATCTCTATTTCAAAATCACTTTTCTAATATGAAAGTTATAGTGATACATTCTGTATTGGATCTCCAATTGTAAAGCCTGACTTTTTTCCTTTTCAATAAGTCTTGTATGTTCAAATTTTTATTACCCCATCTCAGAACCACGCTGATTCTATTTGGGATATCTTCTGGTGTCAGCCAAGCTCAAATCACGACTGATGGCTCTATCAATACGCAAGTGAACTCTGCTGACCAAAGAAACTTTAGGATTAATGGTGGCCAGCAGGTCGGGCAAAATCTATTTCATAGCTTTGAGGACTTTTCTGTTCCCACGAATGGATCAGCCCTATTTAATAATCAAGCCAATATCACCAACATCATTGGTCGGGTCACGGGTGCTACTGTCTCCAATATTGACGGCATCATTGAATCTCAGGGAAGTGCAAATCTTTTTCTCTTCAATCCAAACGGCATTATCTTTGGACCCAGTGCACAGCTAGATATCGGTGGCTCTTTTCTAGCCAGCACCGCTGACACCATTCAGTTCAATGATGGTCAAGAATTCTCTGCTCTCAATACACAACGAGCACCCTTACTTGCTATCAATATGCCCCTGGGGCTGCAGTTGGGAAATACACCTGCACCTGTAAGAGTGTTGAGCTCAAGATTAGTTGTTAACAGAGGCCAATCCCTATTGCTGGCAGGGGGAGGGATTGGCATTAGGAGTGCGATTAGGCAGGACGCTGAGAGGGATATTGCGAGACTCATTGCCCGTGGTGGACGGGTGGAGTTGAGTGCTTTAGCGGCCGCAGGTGAGGTAGAACTAACCAGAAACGGTGGGTTTAAGACGTCCAGTGCTCCTAGGAAAGCAGATATTAGGCTCTCTGGAGCTGTAATAGATGTCGCAGGTGGAGGGGGAGGGCACATCGACTTTGATGCCAGAAATATAGATATTGCAGATCAAAGTACTCTCGAAGCCGGTATTGCCCTATTTCAGGGAAGATTAGGAGCCCAAGCTGGGGACATTAATCTTCAGGCCACCGAGGATATTTCTATTCAACGAAAAAGCAGAGTTGCCAATGGCCTGGGAGGGCTGCCATTAGAACAAATCATGGAGGTGGATCCAGATGCACCCATTGTGAGGCCCCAGGCTTTTGGGAATGGCGGCGATATTAACGTGAAAGCTAATACCCTCACGATTAGAGACGGCAGCGAAATTAGTGCCGATAATTCAGGTCGAGGAGATACAGGCAATATCAACGTTCAAGTAAAAGATTCTGTTTTATTAGAGAGAGAAATTCTTATCCCGGAAGAAGAGAGAGAATTTAGCGGCAGCCTAGGGAGAGACAGAAATGGCATCACTAGCAATGTCAATGCAGCCGCTATAGGCAATACTGGCGATGTTGTCATTGAGACGGGTGAACTCACTCTCAGAGAGACGAGTCGCATCCAATCTAGTAGTTTTGGTGAAGGGGACGCCGGGAGAGTCATTATTCGGGCAACGGATTCTATCTCGCTAGAAGGCGATGGCAACAATATATTGAGCGCCGTTGACCTTACTAATATCAGTGAAGACATAGAGGGCTTATCAGGGAGCACGGGGGGTATTGATATTGAAACCGGTTCTCTGATCGTCAAACGAGCGGGTCGAATAGAGTCGAGTATTAGAACAGGAGGAACTGCCCCTGTCAGTGGTACAGGAAGTTCCGGTTTAGTCAAGATTATGGCGGACTCTATCTTATTAGAAGGAGAAAGTGATGGGGAGAGGAATGATGGTCGACCGCGCAGAACGGGCAGCGGTATATTCAGCGTCGTTCAACCAGGGACAATTGGAATTTTGAATCCTGGCATTGAGATAGAGACCGGCTCACTCACACTCAGAGATGGGGGTCGAATCCGTGCAGATACCTTTGGTCAAGGCGTTGGGGGGAATGTGAATATTCGAGCCAAAGACTTCGTTCGGCTCGAAGGTAACGGAACCAATTCCGGTGTTGGTAGTTCGATATCTTCCGCTTCCGGGAACGAGCGGCCTCCGGGGCAGGTACTGGGCAATGCAGGCAATATCACGATTGAGACGGGCCTGCTCTCAGTTCGAGATGGAGGTCAAATAAGAACCAATACTTTTCGGCAAGGCAATGCAGGGCAGGTAACCATTCGAGCCAGAGAGTCGATTGTATTTGAAGGCCAAGATATCAGAGCAGATTTTCCAGACGTAGACGATGGAGTAGAAATCATAAACCCCAATCTTCCAGGCGGTGTTTTCAGTAGTACGGAAGCGACAAGCACAGGGAATGCCGGAGGCGTCGATATTAAGGCACCTGCTCTGTTGATCCAAAATGGCGCTGAAGTGACGGTCAATCATGGTGAGAGTGGACAAGGAGGGGATATAAATCTTGATGCGGACCTGCTGACCTTAGATCAAGGTTCTGTTACAGCAGAAACAGCCAGTGGTCTTGGGGGCAATATTAGTTTAGAGATTGGCAGCCTTTTGCAACTGCGCAATAACAGCCAAATTTCTGCCACAGCAGGCAATAATCAAACCGAAGGCGATGGAGGCAATATTACGATCAGCTCTCCTATTGTGTTCGCGATCCCTAACGAAAATAGCGATATCAAAGCGAATGCTTTTGAAGGACGGGGAGGAGAGATCACAATCAACACTCAAGGTCTGTTTGGTCTCGCTGAAGGAGAGTCTTCGATACCCAGCAACGATATTACGGCTAGATCTGAGGTTGGCATTGATGGGCTAGTGCAGGTTGAAACATCAGATGTGGATCGTACCGATAACTTAGTGAAGTTACCTGAAACCTTGCCAAATACCATCCTCACCCAACGCTGCCAGCAAGGAGGAGAAAGTACTTTTGTTGATTCCCGTGGTGGTGGATATCCACCAAGCCCAGCAGAAATAGGCAGTCTACCTTCATCGTCTTGGGAAGACTTGCGTCCAGTTTTATCACCCCGTCCTGAGCGTGAGCAATCTATCACCTCCAATAACGCGGCTTCAGAACAATCACTAGTAGAAGCACAAGGCTGGAGTCAGAACCCCAATGGCCAAATCGCCCTGGTGGCAGATACCTCGAAAGTAACAGCTAGTGGCTTCACACAATCTCCGAGGACCTGCCGCTCATAACTGTAAGGTCATGAGCAGTGACAAAGCTCAAGGGAGCAAATAAGTATTCAAAAAGAAAGACAGCTCTTTAGAATAATTATGCTGAGAAGTAGTTTGCGACCTCAGTAGGCGTAAGCAAAGGATTGACTTTCCCAGTCAGTTGGCCAATTTTTTGGGCTAATAAAACAGCTTGGGGTGCAGCTAAATAAGTAGACTTGAGTATCTCGGTCTGATGATAGGCCTCTCGCAATGATGTATCCAGCAGAATCGAACCCTGCCCCATAATGATGGCGCGCTCAGCAAAGTCGGGCATCAGGTGAAGATGGTGAGTAATCACAATCAGCGTCTTCCCCATCTCGTGTAATTGCTGGCTCACCTCTAAGATCGCATTCGCTCCCCGATCATCCTGACCGATGGTGGGTTCATCCAAAATGATGATCTCAGGTTCCATGGCCAAGATTGCCGCTATCACGATGCGGGCGCGATCGCCCTTCGGCAACGAAAGCGGATGCGACTGCCGCTCAGGCAGTAAATTCATCGCCGCCAAGCTATCATTTGCCCGCTGCTGAATTGTTCCCGAGTCATAGCCTAGATTCCGCAGAGCATAGGTCACCTCTTTCTCCACAGTGGAGTTAAAAATTTGATTATCTGGGTTCTGAGCCACATAGCCAATCCGGCGCGCTAAATCACTCATCTTAAGCTGCGTTGTCGACTGCGGCCCTAACATCACCGTCCCAGATGTCGGCTTAAGCAAATTGAGGAAATGTTTCACCAACGTACTTTTACCCGCTCCATTTTGGCCTGCGATCAATAGATATTCCCCCGGAAAGATATCTAATGAAACATCTGAAAGCGCCTGCGTGCCGTCGGCATAGGTATGACTCAAATTCCGCACTGAAATTTGGGGTTGTTCGCGCCTAGGAGAGGGTTCCTCAAGCTTCGGCACTGGAGCTAAATCCCTATCATGGGTCAGCTTCTCTAGAACCTCTAAGCCAGCCGACAAAGTGACGGGCATCGTGTCCAAAGCAAGGTCATATATTTGAGCAATCGTCTGTGTAACCTGCGGAGGCCGAAGCCCCAACGTCTTCAGAGAGTCACACTGGCCATAAATTTCTGAAGGTGTTCCAGTAGCCTGCAATTGCCCATCAGACAACAACGCTAGACGATCAGCATAAGTGGCCATTTCTTCTGCAGCATGGCTAACCATGACAACGGTGATACCGAGGGTTTGATTGAGATGCTTGACGGTGGCAAACACGTCTTCTGCACCCACAGGATCAAGCTGTGAGGTGGGTTCATCAAGAATAAGCAGGTCTGGCTGTAGGGCTAGGGCAGATGCGATCGCAAGTCTCTGTTTCTGCCCCCCCGACAAATCTTGCGGATGCTTTTCTTCCGTCCCAGCTAACCGAACCGCCTCTAAAACTCGGGGAATTCTAGCTCGAATCTCCGCCGCAGGCACCCGCAAATTTTCCAGGGCAAAGGCAATTTCATTCTCAACAGAGGTCGCCGTCAGCTGCATTTCAGGATCTTCAAAGACAGCCGCGACATGCTGTGCTAAATCACTGATGGGATAGCTAAGGGTATCTTTGCCGGCAATGGAGATATGCCCAAAAAACCGTCCACCATAGAACTGGGGCACAATACCATTCAAAGTCAGACAGAGCGTACTCTTTCCCGCGCCCGTGGGTCCAATGATACCGAGGAATTCACCCCGCCGAATCTCCAGAGAAATATCCTTCAGTACTGGAACAGTGGACGTGGGATACAGGTAAGAGACGTTTTTTAGGGTTGCGATCGCATCCATAGCCACAGGGGTTAAGGGGCAAGTCCATAGCATGAGCGATTTAAGCCGATCAATGCAACTGTAAATTGCAATCAAGCTTGTTAAAGATGACGATACTCGTATCGGTATCGCGCAAAAAATTTGTCCACCAAGAAAACCTAAAGATAGCAAATGCTGGTTTCACAGAAAATAAGGTGACAGCTAGGTGAGTTAATAGAGTGCCGTGGGTGGCTTAATTAAGAAGAGTGCTCTCAGTCCCGTAATCACTCTTGCCCCAATCAACGTCCCCACAACGCAACGCACCCCCTGCTCAAAGGGAATAACTGGAATCAGAAAAATCCAGCTTTCCTGCGGCCAATTAAAGTATGCATAGGAAAGACTCATCTGAAAGAGGTGTGCAACCCCCCCCGCAATCCAGGTCCCCAAAACCAGCCCCATTGCTAAGCGAAACAGATCAAAACTTCGCAACCATCGCCCCACCAGCTTCCGAAGAGGCGAAATCAACAGAATTAGGGCTGACCAGTCAAGAATCGTTCCAGCAATGAAAATTTTAAGCTCTACCCCATTTTGAAGCACAGCCCGAGCCGCCAGAAAGAGATAGGCCGGCACCGCAAACCCCACAAGAATCCAACACCACGAGCCCCGTTTTGACCCCATCAAGCCAGCCGCAAGACTAGCAAGAGCAGCTCCCCCCACCGTCGCAGGCAAAAAACCAGCGGTATAGGGAGCCAAAAAAGCACCAATAAAGGTCCCAATACCACAAGCCACAGCCCCCGCAACAGGACCCAGCAAAAAACCAACCAAGGGCAGAATACCGCCGCTCAAAGGAATTGCACTAACAGACGTCCCTATCGTCACTGAGAACGGAATAAAAGACAGTGCCGTCACCACAGAAGACAACACAACAATGTACGCAATCGGTGTGCCATCAATCGAAGCACTACCCAAAAAGCGAACCTCACGTTCCTCAGCCTCAGGGGGAAGTTGAACTGTCATCACACGTCACTTTTCCGTTAACCTTTGGGGAAGCGTAACACTATATCTTCAGCTCCGCCGTGCAACTTTGTCAGCGACCTGCTCCCCTCAAGCCCGGAGATCGCCTTTGGGTAACCCTACCCAGCGGTCCCCTTCGAGATCCAGAGCCGTTTCACAAAGGCATCGAAATCTGGCGAGATCGTGGCTACCAAGTCGATCTCTCACCCAACTATCAAAAGCAGTGGACCTATCTTGCAGGCACAGATCAGGAGCGGCGTACCTCCCTTGAACAGGGACTAAAAGCCGATCAGTATCGTGCCATTCTTTGCGGTCGAGGGGGATATGGGGGCGCCAGACTCCTCGAAACCTGGCAATGGCCAACCATTCCAGCCAAGTGGCTCATTGGCTTCTCCGACATCACTAGCCTCCTGTGGAGCCTTGCTCAAACCGGTGTCTCTGGCGTTCATGGCCCCGTTCTTACAACCCTCGCCCAAGAACCAGATTGGTCCGTACAGCGTTTATTTGACTGGGTCGAAGGTCGAGCCATCCCTCCCCTTAAAGGCATGGGTTGGGGGGGCGGCCAAGCCACGGGTAAATTATTGCCAGCAAACCTAACAGTGGCAACTCATCTCCTAGGAACAGCAGCCCAACCCAATCTTTCCAACGTCATTTTGGCCTTCGAAGATATTGGCGAAGCACCGTACCGCATCGATCGCATGTTAACTCAGTGGCGAATGACAGGAGCACTACAGTCAGTCAGGGGCATTGCTTTAGGGCGTTTCAGCAACTGCGAGAATACAGGGGGCGGAAGCATCGAAGAAACCCTACGAGATCGCATCGGCGACTTAAATATCCCAGTCGTAGCCGATTTACCCTTCGGGCACGAAGGCTCCAATGCCGCTCTTCCCGTTGGTATGACGGCAAAACTAGACGGCAACCAAGGAAGTCTTGAAATTGATGACAATTGACGTTCACGGCCTCACTATCAAGTCAGTAGAAGCAAGACTGCGCTCACCCAATTCACAGAACCTTCACAGCCTCAAACGCTTGCATACGAGTGGCATTAGCTTGAGTTAAAGTGACTTTCGCATCTAAATCAGGTACCACGCCAGGGCTTCTATCAACGAAAGAGAGATTTTTCAGATACGTCACAGCACATGGTTCGTCAGGAAAAAAGTGAACCAGGAAAAAATCTAATGTGGGCTGATTGATTAGACCGAGTAAAACACCTGCAAAGCCAAACAAACGCCACGCCTGCTGCTGCAGAGCTAATTTACTCAATCAGCTCTGCATCGAGGGAAAGAGTCTGGCACTTACTTATCTCAGTTGCCGCTCACTGGGAAAAGTAGTCACAGGTCGAAGTTCAGGCTGAGCAGTAGAAGATTCTACACCGACCTGGTAAACCTGCCACATAGCTGTGCCACCTAGAGCTGTCATGGTACAGAGCAAGAGCCCCGAAAGCACTCGAACCTGACTTCGCAATTGCCTAATTTCTTGAATCTGTGATCTAGGAGCAGCAGATTTGAAAGGCAAGTCTGATTGTCCCTCCTGTGAAGACAGAACCTCAGTTTTAGGCGGTGCAGCTTTCGGCGCTTTAGTGGGCTTGAACGAGACCTTTGAACGCAACCACTTCACAATCAATTCTGGACAATTTTTCTTAAACCACCTTAAAGCCAAAGCTTTGGCTGCAGGCTTCGACATCCCGGCAAAAGTCCGAGCGATACGATTCTGTCGATCTCCAGCTATTTTTTGGTTGATCAGATTGACAGTACCCACTTCATAGAGACAATCGATGATTAGCTTAAGAGTTGTTTCTTCATTCTCAACCAGGTGATTCAGCAGCAGCAAAACGTTCTGCATTTGCTCTGCTTCTTTCTGCTGATCTTCAGATTTCATCTCAGTAGTCATGGTTTCGCTGAAAATGGTGTCTCCAGAATGGGAGGTGAAACGTCATCAGCCTAGGATGCCCGAACACGATGCCCCTCCTCATGAGGCAGGTCAAACAGAGACCACTACAAAATCAAAAAACATAATATTCCACCATGCTATACCAAGGTTAATTAACCCAACCTTGACATAATGTAGAAACAGAATGCATGACTCATATCTGTGCACCTAGAAAGCTTCAGCGACTTGAGCCAGATTGAACGCAAAGATATACCACCAAAACTAGAAAGCCACAAAGCTCTACGGCCCATCTTTACCAAGGATTCGCAATGTCAACTCGACTGAACCAAGACACTATCGCAGAGAAAAAAGCAGCTCTACCCGACTGGGAAACAGATGGCAAAGCCCTTTACCGAAAACAGACATTCAAAGACTTTGTAGAAGCGATCGCCTTCGTCAATCAGCTTGTATCACCAGCAGAGGCGTTAGGTCATCATCCCGACATTAGCATCAGCTACAACAAAGTCAGCATTACCATGACAACCCATGATGCAGGCGGCCTTACAGAATTAGACTTTCAACTCGCTCAAACAATTTCGAATCTTCTAAACTAAAAAGACCTTATGAGTACACTAAAACCGCAAAAAAGACCATAAAGAAGCCAATCATCGCGAGACGACCGTTCCAAATTTCTGCGTTGCTGGTCCATCCCCACTTCCAAGCATCATGCTGCTCAACAGCTGTGACATCCACAACAGGGTCTTGGCTGGGCTTGGTATCGGCAGAGGGGCTGGTATACATAGGAACAACTCTGAAACTGCAGCAAGGCTTTAGTCAGCGGCTACCACTAAAGTGATTAAGTTAACGCCAACCATTGGTATTTTAACAAACTTTTGTAAACATATTTTTCCAAAATCAACGACCTCCTGCAAGCAGACAGAGTATGAAAGATGTTTCCTCTCAATCCGTAGGTCTAGATTGCGGTTTTTGTTTTCATTGCTCGAGTTCGACGGATGCTGAAAGCCCTATTCTCTCGTAGCCTGAAAGCCC
>CALFCG010000379.1 GCA_937951315.1 uncultured cyanobacterium | reverse complement strand
TCAGGTGTTTCAGCGGCCTTTCAGCCAACCCTGAACGCGCTGCCGAATACTACCTCTAGTGTTGACTTCAACATCACCTTTGTTCATCGGAATACCAGCACCGCTGTCCCCTTTATTTACCGAGCGGCAGGGGTTGATATTGATGGCGATTCGGATTCTCTACGAGAGTTTATTGAACTGACCAATTTAAGTAGTTTCATTCTCTCTGCTGATACGACTCTGACTGCCTCCTCCATCGTCAATGGAAATCGTTTTGAATCGAATACGGTCAATACCCAGCCAGGGGTCAGTGCAACGGCGCTGTCTACCTTGGTCAATGCTGAATTTGATGCCGTTGCTCAGTTGAGATACCGCATTGGTGCCATTGATTCTCAACCGGGGGCGGCGCAGCAGCGACTCAATTCTCTCTTCTTGGGGTGCACGAGTGGTCCCGAAATTGACTATGGAGATGCTCCTGATACTTACGGGACTGACAATAATGCGAGTAACAGTGGCAGTGATCCTGTTGGCCCCAGCCATACCATTATTAGTGGCCTGCACTTGGGGACGGCTCCCGATTCAGACAATAACGGTCAACCTTCAGCAGATGCGGATGGTGATGGTAATGAAGAGGATGGGATTGACCTCCCGACCCTGACAGAGACGGCAACGAGTTACACGATTCCAGTTAGCGACATTATGGCCACAGGAACCGGTACGCTGCATGCTTGGGTGGACTTTAATAACAATGACACCTTTGATCCGGGGGAATATCAAAGTGTTGCCATTAATAATGGCACGCCAGATAATGCTCTGACTTGGAATGGGCTCTCCGTTGATACCACTGCAGACCGCAGCACCTACGCGCGGTTTCGATTTACAACTGACAGCAGTATCAACGCCAATACGCCTGGGGGAGGTGCCATTGATGGTGAGGTAGAAGATTATCAGGTTGCGATCGCATCTCCTCCCTCCCCACCGATGGGGCCAGCTTGCGTCTCAACCACAACCTCTCTTTTCAATACGACTCCATATACACTGGGTGCCCGAGTCGAAGGTTTGACCCCGCTAACGTTTTATAGCGGTGGCTTGAGTTTCGATGCCGATCTGAATGGAATTGCCCGCTTTAATGACGGTGTTCAAGTTCGCGTCAACGACTCAAGCAGTCAGCCTGCTGATCCCAGCCTAGGCAATCATATTTTTGTACAGCCCAACCGGACGGCGAACTACCTGACGAGCGGTAATAATGCGACCTATACCTTTTCCTATCCGACCCCCGTCACCAATTTCACGCTGGAGGCCGGAGGCTTAAACAACCAGGATGGGACAACCATCATTGCGACACATCGGGGTATTCCGGTTCAAATTACCAGCGCCAATTTTAGTAATTTGAGTGCCGGTATGCGGTTTGTGGATGCTGATAACGATGGGGAGAGTGACACTGTTGTCAGCGATAGCACAACCGGGGGGGTAGAAGTCACGAGCAATACGTATACCTTGAATATTGCTGGGCCTGTGGATCAGGTGGCAATTGTGACGGGCAAAGAAGACTCTAGCACCGGTAATGTGACCCTCGGGTTCTTAGCGCTTGGGTACTGTGCAGACCCTGACTATGGTGATGCCCCCCTCAGCTTTGATGACACCGCAGGTGGCGGTAATCTTGACAGCAGTGATGATCCGGCGTCACATGCTATCTCCAGCACCCTCTTTTTGGGGAGTGCTCTGCCGGATGCTGAGACCGTTCCCCAAAGTTCTAATGCCGCCGATGGAGATGACAGTGCCTCAGGTACCGCAGTGGATGATGAGGATGGCATTGCCACTTTCCCTGCTTTGAACGAAAGCGCTACGAGTTATAACTTAACCACCATTGTTAACAACACAAATAACAGACCTGCCAATGTCTATGCCTGGATCGATTTCGATCGCGATGGCGAATTTGATCAAGATGAACGTGCGGGCCAGGCAACGGTTGCTGCTAATAGTACCAACGCTGCTGTCGTTTTAACCTGGAGCAACATCGGCAGTTCTGGTTCTGATATTTCAGCCGGTGCTAGTTACGTTCGCGTCAGAGTCACCACTGACAATTTAGACACAAGTACAGAAACAACGGAGCGAGATGATGCTTCTGTGGGGACTGCCATTGATGGTGAAGTTGAAGATTATCCACTTGAGATCGCTGCGGCAGTGGCCTCTGACCCCAATGTTTTATTGGTGAAGCGGATCACCCGAGTCAATCAGCAAAACACCAATGGCAGCTTAGACCTTGATGTTTACGTCAATGACCCTAACTACCCCTATGATGACAACGAATTAGAGAGCCCAGTCCCTACACCTGTTGATACCGAGAGCTGGCCGAATACAACGGCTGGTACCACCAGTACCTTTCTAAGGGGCGTCATTGATGGTGGTGAGACTCGCCCAGGTGATGAAATTGAATACACGATCTATTTCCTGTCTGCAGGTGAGCAGGCTGCAGAAGATGTACAGTTCTGCGATCGCATCCCTAATGCCCAACGCTTTGTGCCCGATGCGTTCAACTCGACGGCTCCCGCACCCGGCGGCGGCATCGGGGCCAATCGCGGCATTCTCATCGAGTACGATGGCGATACCTTTGCCTACACCAATGATAATGATGGTGATACAGCTCGGTTCTTCCGTCCTGGAGAAACATTGCCCGCGGTTTGCAGTAATGTCCCCAATCAATCGGAAGACAATGGTGCTGTGGTTGTGAATCTGGGGACGTTGCCGAATGCAGTGAGTGCAGGGACGCCTGCGGGCTCCTATGGGCTGTTCCGCTTCCGAGCCATCGTTAAATAAAACTGTCGCTGGGCAGCTACCTACGCTTAGCGATGAGGGATGATTGTAAAATACTCACACCCTCTCATCGTCAGCGAATCGTTATGGGCTTTAGCGAAGATTTTGAACTCCTGCTGCGGGCCAGATATCCGCTGATTTATATTCCGACCCAAGAAGAAGAGCGAGCCGAAGTTGCGATCGCAACCTCGGCTAAACGCCAGGGTAACCGTGCCATCTATACCTGGGACTTTGTGGATGGTTATCAGGGGAATCCCACTGATGAAGGCTTTGCGAAGCGCAATCCAGTGCAGGCCCTTGATCTGGTCAATACACTCCCCAGTGGTGCCCCCGCCATCTTCATTCTGCGGGACTTCCATCGTTTTCTCGATGACGTTGCTGTCTCTCGGAAGTTGCGTAATTTAGCCCGAGAACTCAAGTCCCAACCCAAAAATATTGTGGTGCTTTCCAGTGAGCTGATTATTCCGACTGACTTGAGTGAAGCTCTGAATGTGCTTGATTTTCCCCTGCCCACTGCCGCTGAGATTGGTAAGGAAGTTGAACAGCTTTTAACCGCGACCAACAGTCGCCTGATGGGCAAAGCGCTCGATGATTTAGTCCGATCCTGTCAAGGGCTTTCGATGGAGCGGATTCGGCGGGTTTTGTCACGTGCGATCGCAACCCATGGTCAAGTCAGTGCTGATGACGTCGACCTCATTCTGGAAGAAAAACGCCAGACTATTCGGCAAACTCAAATCCTTGATTTCTATCCCGCCAAAGAAAATATTTCTGATATTGGGGGCCTCGATAACCTCAAGGACTGGCTATTGCGTCGGGGTGGTGCTTTCTCAGAACGGGCGAGGCAGTATGGCTTGCCCCATCCTCGGGGACTGCTGCTCGCAGGCATTCAAGGAACAGGTAAATCACTGACCGCCAAAGCCATCTCTCACCATTGGCATTTGCCCCTGTTACGTCTCGATGTTGGCCGTTTGTTCGCTGGGCTGGTGGGAGAATCTGAATCCCGCACCCGTCAGATGATTCAGTTGGCGGAAGCGCTTGCGCCTTGTATCCTTTGGATTGACGAAATTGATAAGGCTTTTGCGGGCTTTGAAGGTCGGGGCGACTCGGGGACCACCAGCCGTGTGTTTGGTACCTTTATTACTTGGTTAGCGGAAAAACAGTCGCCGGTCTTTGTGGTGGCCACCGCCAATAATATTCAGTCCCTTCCCCCCGAAATTCTGCGCAAGGGCCGATTTGATGAAGTTTTTTTCGTGGGCTTACCCACCACCGAAGAGCGTCAAGATATATTCTCTGTCCATTTAGCACGACTGCGTCCCCATAACTTAGCCACCTACGATCTGGAGCGCCTTGCCTACGAAACCCCTGACTTCTCTGGAGCTGAAATTGAGCAATGTTTGATTGAAGCGATGCACCTTGGCTTCAGTCAAGATCGGGACTTTTCCACCGACGACATTCTCGAGTCCGCTAGCCAAATTATTCCGTTAGCTCGGACGGCACAAGAGCAGGTGCAGTTCCTGCAAGAATGGGCCGCATCTGGGAAAGCGCGGCTTGCGTCCAAGCATAGTACACTAAGTTTGCGTATTCAGCGCCAGCTCCAGCAGCCTGACTAACGCCTGCTCAATGACTGCTCCTGTCCGAACTCTATGAACTGGTCAAAAATCGCCCAACTGATTCTCGGTGTGTTCTTAGGGCTGGCTTTAATAACAGGGGTCATAACCTTAGCGGGTTACCTATACGTCAGTCAGTTTTCGAAGGCCCCGCCAAAACCGACCTTCCCGAATGATGAAAAAGCGGCTGTGACGCCCAAAATTGCGGCTTATAATGCAACCGTTTCCTATCAGAATGGTCTTTTTCTAAGATCCGCGCCTTCGACCGATGCCAAAGCGATTACGGTTTTAGATTTTCGCCAGCCGCTCAGAGTCGTAGATGTTTCTAGCGATAAGAAATGGCAAAAGGTTGAGCTAGAGCTAGAAAAAGATGATAAAACTCAATCTTTAGCGGGTTGGATTGGGGTCGATAATATTAAGAGAGTTGAGTCTGATAGTTCAGACGAGTAAGCGTAGAGACGCAAAGTAAAGTTATGACTGCTGTTGTTCATGGGTCAGTTTCTGATCCGGCAATTTTCCAGCGCGTCGGCGTCATTGGGGGTGGGCAACTTGCCTGGATGATGGCCAAGGCTGCGGAAGATCTCAAGATTGAGCTATCGGTCCAGACGCCGAATCAG
>CALFCG010000378.1 GCA_937951315.1 uncultured cyanobacterium | reverse complement strand
GAGGGGGCTGCTGCATCACAACCTTTAGAACGTATTGCTGAAGATGGCACTATAGAGCCGCTCAATAATGCGTTTACGGGGACGGCCCAAGGGACTGTCTTTGGCCCTAATGTGCCGCCCGTTATTGGTCCAGGAGAAACGGGGACGAGTACTTTTAGTCTGGACTCTCAACCTGCTGAGAGCCTCTATTTCAGCTATGCTGCAATGATTTTGCCCAGTAATGATGCTTTCATTGCCAATGACAATCCGTTCCAGTTTCAGCTTTTTGATGATGCGGGTAACTTTACGGGGGCTGATTTTGTGGTTCCGGGAGCCCTTGTTTGGGATGCAGGTACTGAGGTCAATGATGAGTTGGCGGAGACGACCGCTTTCTTTGATCAAGCAGTCCCTGATACTGGAACGCCAGAAAATGGAACTATTCAGCTGCATCCAGGATTTGACCCCAATGGGCGCATCTTATCCAGTGATCAATTTGCTAATGCGGACTTTACTGCGCCGGATTACAACGTCGCCCGGATCCGTGTTGAACAGGTGCCAGAGTTTGGGACTGAGGCTGTGATGTTATTCGGGTTGGTTCCGCTGGTTGGTTTTTGGCGTCGTCGTCTTCAAAAACAAACCGCCTAATTGCTTATGACATGGCTTGAATTTGGTTGACGGCGGTAAGGGCCGAGTAACTGACGCCTGCTGTTCCTTCGCCGGGATGGGTGGAGTCGCCGACGAGCCATAGTCCTGGAATGGGCGTGCGGGTGGAGAAGCCAAAGGGGCCGAAGTTGGGGATGCGTTGACCGATGCCGCCGACGATGCCTTTTTGACGGGCAGTAAAGCGCTCGAAGGTTTGAGGGGTTCCGGCTTCTTGATGGACGATGGTGTGTTGGTTGAGGGTGAAGAATTGGTTGAGGTTTGCGATCGCAACTTCCCGATACTTCTCTTTTAACCCTTCATAATCATGGGTCTGTTCCCACTGGTTTGGATCAGTAAAGGTCGAAGCGATGATTGTGGCCTTCCCGTCTGGTGCCCGACCATCCCCCGGACGACTCACGGAAACAAACAGTGAGTTGTTCTCAGCAATGGGACCGTCAGGATCATAGAGAAACTGCAGATGAGGTGGACAGTCTTCAGGAATGGCTGCAGCCTCAACACCCAAATAAATGACAAAAGCACCGGAGGCTGTGGGCAACCCCTGCACTCTTTTTTTGTATCCGGTGGGTGCGGCTTCCCCGAGTAGACTGACTAAATTTTGAACTGTGACGTTGGCAACAACGTGGTCAGCCGCTTCAATCCATTCTTTCCCTTTATTGTCAAAGCCTTGAACCTTGAAAGACGTTTTGGATGTTGTGTCTTGTTTCTTCTGGATGCTTTGCACTGAATGCCCCAGAAACATCTCTCCGCCGGAGTTTTTGAGGGCCGTGACTAGAGTATCGCTGAGCGCTTGCATACTGCCTTGTAGATGAAAAAGTCCTTGGGGGAACTGCGATACCCCTAATGCAGTGGCGGCGTAGAGCAGGGCGGTTTCCTCCGCATCTACTTGAGAGTAGAGTTTGAGCTGTAGATCTAAAAAAGTTTTAAGGCGTTGATCTGCTCCTAATCCAAAGGCCCGGAGTGTCTGACCCACAGTGGAAAAAATATGGGGGACTGTCTTCAATGTTGAGGGCCGTAGGGCTTGAATGACTTGCCATACATCCCAAGGATTGCGGGGTGGAATGATCGGGTCGCGGGATTGAAAGGCCCAGTTGACCTCAAAGAGATCGGCCATGAGTTGCCAAAATCTCTCACTGCCAGGGAACTGACGTTGCCGTTCGGCTTTCCATTTGTCTGGGTCGCGCCAGACGGAGATGGGGTGATCTTCGCCGGGTAAAAAGACTGCACAGGCCGGATCGCAATGGCTGGCGGGTGGGAGATTGACCCCCAGTTCTGTGAAAATGCGATGGTGAATGCCGCCGGGTTCGAGGCCCGCCACTTGGGTTGCGCCGACATCAAAGGTGAATCCTCGACGCTTAAAGGTTGAAGCACATCCCCCTGGAATTTGGGCTTGCTCAAATATTTTGACTTGATAACCGCGATGCGCCAGTAGAGCAGCGGCGGTTAATCCACCAATCCCAGCGCCAATGACAATAACTGACTGCTTCTCTTGCTGTGGATGGGGCATGACGACATCTTGTTTACATAACTTAATGATACTGCTCTTTTTGTGGCAGAACCTGTAGTCTCCTAAAGCCAGGGAAAACTTGCCTCTATACCGTATGGAATATCGCCATCGTTGGCTCTGGAGCTGTTGCCGATACGTTTGGGCTTGAGTTGCTTCCCGTCATACATTGCTGGGCTTTTGATCAAGACGAGTGGCCTGTTCAAGGGCTGAAATTTCGGCTGCGCGACGAGCATAGGGTTGTAGATTTTCTAAGTCCCAGCCGGTGAGGATGCTGAGGTTCTCGAGACTCATGCCTCGCAACAGCATGTCGATGCACCAGGTTTGTTGGGCTTGGGCAAGATCCGGAGGGCCTTGGGGTGTGGTGATGCCATCAGTCCAGAGCTGCCAGTGGGATTGGATATTTGCGATCGCAACGGGCTGATCCACATCATTTAAAAAGACATGGGGTTGCTTGTCCTTACGACTTTTGAGCCATTTGGTGAGTGGGTTCGTTGTATATGACCCATAGCGCTTGCCCATAATCCATTGGTTGACCGGTACCTGACGATTCCCGATTTGGAGCAGATGTTGATTGCTGTCGCAGATGATTTGCGATCGCATCAATCCCACCACATCTCTCGGTGCAACCCCACCCCCGAATAATAGATAGGCCAACGCATAATCCTGTGAACTCGCCTTCTTCGCCTGCCGCAAAATTTGATGGACGAGGTGAGCGGGTAAATCTGCCACCTGTGTCTCTTTTTTTGGGGGTTCAGGCACGATCGAAAGAGCTGATGAGGGAGCGCTTGTTGTTCCCTGCAACAGCTGAACCACATGATCTAAAAAGGCATCACGACTCTCCCACAGCTGATGGAATTCACTGGTGAACTCAATCACCGCATAGCCCAGTAGCATGCCGTTAAGCAGTCCTGCCAACTTCTCCGCTGGGAGTCGGGCCTGAAACTCTCCCCGATCTATCCCTTGCTGAAGATACTGGGCCACATAGCGGTTGGCCTCTGTGAGTCCCTGGCCCAAGGCTCGCCGATGTTCGTCTGGATACTGATCCGCTTCTCCGACCAACGATCGAATCAGCTTTGGTACACGCTCCATTGCATGTAAGTAATCACTTGCATATTGCCTCAATCCCTGCCCCGAAGTGCCGGATGTACTGCTTTGCACTAGAGATTCCCCCAGTGTTTTTAAGGCGGCTGATTCCTCTAGCACCGCCAGTAATAGACCATGCTTATTGCCAAACTGTCGGAAGAGGGTAACCTCATTGACGCCTGCCGCTTCAGCGATTTGACGGGTTGTTGTGCCACTGACCCCTTCAGCCATAAATAGTTCTAAAGATGACTGAATAAGGCGTTGACGGGTAGAGCTGGCAGCCATAAACACAAAATGCAAGTGATACTTGCAGGATTGATTTAAAATTGTTACGATGATGTCATGCAAGCGACACTTGCTTTTCTACTGTAGCGATCAAGCGACGAAAGATCGAGTTTGCTTTGGCGCTCTTTACCTCTCGCTGCTCTTGAACAGGGCTAGCGGTCTATCTTTAGGATTTGTTATGACAGCACAAACGTTAGGGACTGCCCCTCAGGGCAGCGATTCGCCTGCGCTCAGTTGGACGAATGTGGGCTTTTTTGCCGCTTTTCATGCCGTGGCGCTTTTGGCTCCCTTTTACTTCTCTTGGTCGGCCCTCGGCGTGGCCGTTCTCTTGCATTGGTTGTTTGGCGGTATTGGTATTTGTCTGGGCTATCATCGGTTGCTCAGCCATCGTAGCTTTCAGGTGCCGAAATGGTTGGAATATACGATTGCACTCTTAGGTGCAATGGCCCTCCAGGGCAGCCCGACCTTTTGGGTCGGTGGGCACCGTCAGCACCATGCTCATACTGAAGACGTTGTGAAGGATCCCTATTCTGCTGAGAGAGGTTTCCTCTGGAGTCATATTCTCTGGGTGCTCTACCCCAAAAAAGATTTCTTTGACCCGCAGCGTTACCGAAAGCTGGCTCCCGATCTAGCCCGACAGCCTTTTTATCGCTTTTTAGACCATGCTTTTCTGTTGCTTCAGCTTCCCTTGGCGGCTTTGCTCTATGCCCTTGGCGGCTGGTCCTTCGTCATTTACGGTATCTTTGTCCGCTCTGTTTTGCTGTGGCATTCCACCTGGTTTGTGAACTCTGCCACCCACATGTTTGGTTACCGTACCTTTGAAGACTCTGATGACGATGCCCGGAACCTTTGGTGGGTCTCGCTCTTGACCTACGGTGAGGGCTGGCATAATAACCACCATGCCTATCCCCATGTCGCAAAGTCAGGCTTTCGCTGGTGGGAGATTGACGTGACTTGGTGGGCTATCTCAGTTTTGAAATCTGTGGGATTGGCGAAAAAAGTAACGCTATATCCAGCGAAGGCGCACAGTCAGGGCTTGTAGACGCTATACTGACACCAGCTTAGAAGAATTTTTGAGATTACCCTATTCACCGGGAAAGAGTGAGTATATAATCGATAAGCATTCTTTGCTGGTGTAGCTCAGTTGGTAGAGCAGCTGATTTGTAATCAGCCGGTCGCATGTTCGAGTCATGTCACCAGCTTCTAGATAAAACAAGCCCTGTGTAGCTTACACAGGGCTTGTTTTATATCAATGGAGTTTGCTCAGCCTGTG
>CALFCG010000377.1 GCA_937951315.1 uncultured cyanobacterium | reverse complement strand
ACCTCGCCGCGGGTACTCTACCAACACAACACGACGGAACTTACTGGGCGAGTCTTTGAGGATAGTTTCTAGAAGCTGTTTGAGTGTCTTATAGACATTACCGACGAGTGGTATGACGAGTAGCGTACGTTCTGCCCAGTCAAACAACCAGCGCCCAGCAAAGTTACGCGCCATCAGACCGATCAGCAGAATGCTAAGTAGCGGCACGACCAAACCAACGCTTAGATCAATAATCCCCAGTAGAAATGGGTTGATGTCCGGGAAAGGATTTAGGCGACTCGGAATTCGAGTCAGATAACGGATCACCCAAATAGAGGTCGTGACTGATATCCAAATCGTTGTAGCTAAAGGGATGACCACTAACAAACCAGCGATCAAGTCTGTTTTGAGATCCTGCTGGAACCGCCCTAGGAGAACCTTTAATCGCCTGTCCACGAACTCTTCCAGCTCCTTGACCGCTAAGATTACTTAGAGACGAAACCTTATTACTAGGCAAGTGATAGAAGCTCTTGCCCTTTGTAAAGAAATATCTCTTTCCTTAATATTAGCGCAATTTCATAGATGCAGGTTCAGCGAGACCTTTATCGTGAATCTCGAAGTCCTGTCCAACCAATAACGGCAAACCCAGCAGCTAAGAGAATACTCCGGATAGAAGAGCGGGTTCTAGACATAAACCGTTCACCTTTGGCCTGTTCAATCTGCTCTGCTTTGCGTTTCTCTAGCTCGGTCTGCTGAGTTTTGACCTGCTTCAAGTTTTCTTCGATTTGAACCAAAGTGTTCTGCGCAGCTTTTTCTAAGGCTGCAGGCTCTTGCTTCAACTGCTGCAAAGCAGCTTTTTGCTGTGGCGGGATTTGAGGATTTTGCAACAAAGCGTCAATTTGACTTGGATCTTTTGAAATCGCTTGCCACTGCTGTTTTTCTTGTTCAAGCTGTCTTTGACCTTGCTGGACCCTTAGCTCATCCTGAGCAACGCGCTGATCAAATTGCTCCATTCCTTTAGTAAATAACTCACCCGTTTTTGCATAATGAAACGGAATCACAATTAGGAACAATAACCCTAGGAGACTAGCAAATACAAAGGTCCAAAAGTTTGAGTCCTTCCAAGGAACACCACTGCTCTTGAGAGGTGTCACCGAACGCTTCAGCCAAAAACCCATATAAACCAGCGCTAGACCAATTAAGGGCATGACACCGCGATCAATCAATTCGTTCATCAGGTTGTACTGCATCTCCTCAGTGGAGACGGGCAGAGCAATCAAGCGAATCACAAAGTCCAAAAAGAAGGTCAGGACTAAGATAATGCCGACAAACTGAAGAACCAGGGCGGCAGGTGGTGTCGGACGTTGATCAGTGGCAGTCATGGGTTTTTATTAAGGGAAATAGTAGGTTTTCTATATTAATGAGCCATTCTTTAACAAGGCGGCTAAATACCCACAACACCATACCTTTTTTTGGGCTAAAAACGATGCAATCATGAGGCGTGTTCTAGGGTTTCAACGGCTTTTGGAACGGCTTTTGTCAAAACATCATGCCCAGTAGCAGTCACCAAAACATCATCCTCAATCCGAATGCCAATCCCCCGCCAGCGCTCTGGTACTTCCGGTTGCCCTTCAGGCAGCTGAATATCAAGACCGATATAGATCCCAGGTTCTACAGTGATCACTTGACCGGGCTGAAAGGGCAACCATTCTTCTTTATTTTGTTTATAGGGACCGACATCATGCACATCTAAACCGAGCCAATGGCCGGTACGATGCATATAGAAGGGCTTATAGGTTTCCTCTTCAATCAGTGTCTCGACATCCCCCACCAAGAGCCCCAAAGCAACCAATCCCTCAGTGAGGACGCGGACTGCAGAGTCATGGTAGGCATTAATGGGAGTACCCGGCTGAACTTGTTCAATCGACTGAACCTGGGCTTCTAAAACAAGCTCATACAATACTTTCTGTTCCGGGGTGAAGCTTCCGTTCACAGGGAAAGTGCGAGTGATATCAGCATTGTAATAGTCATAGCTGCAGCCAGCATCAATGAGTAGCAAGTCATCTTCTTGTAACTGCCGGGTATTTTCAGTGTAGTGAAGAATGCAGGCATTAAATCCAGAGGCAACAATAGAAGGATAGGCTGGGCCAATACCGCCTTTAAGACGAAAAAGCCGTTCCATCTCCGCCTGAATCTCATACTCATATCGTCCAGGTTTTGCCATCTCACGGGCGAGGTTGTGGGCCTCTACAGATATTTCAATGGCTTTTCGGATAGTGGTGAGTTCATGTTCGCTCTTCACAACCCGGAGGGGCGGTAGAAGCGTGATCGGGTCTTCCAGGGCCACCGGGCCAGTGCCTTCTTTCGGATATTTAGAAATCAGCCGCTGCCAATGTTTAAGAATGATTTGATTAAAGTTGCGATCTCGCCCTAAATGATAGTAAATCCGATCTGCCTGCGCCAAATATTGAGGTAAATGCTGATCAAGCTCTGAAATGGGATAGACCTCATCGGCCCCATATTCGGCCTTGGCTGCATCGACGCCTGTACGATAGCCTGTCCAAGTTTCTCTCTCAGGATCTTTGGGTTGTACAAAGAGAACAAACTGGTGCTCATCGTGATGGGGAACAAGGACGGCGACTGCGTTCGGCTCATTGAAACCTGTTAAGTAGAAGAAATCGCTATCCTGACGAAAGTTGTACTCTACATCGCTATGCATCACGGCCATCGGCGCACTACAAAAGATGGCGGTACCAGAGCCAATTTTAGCCATCAACTGCTGACGGCGATGACGATATTCTGCTTGCATTTTGGCCTTAAAAGTGAGTGTCTTTATATTTTGCTTGATTTTACAGGTGGACGTGGGAGAAGTCTCAACGCTCAGCATTTCCTCATTCTGAGATCGAGCTGAATGGTTAAGCTTCCTATATTTGGAAGCTTACCTTAGGAGCAAGCGATATGAAGTGGACAAGACGTCACCTATTAACATACTTCGGGGTGGGGTTGTCAGGCGTAGTTGGGGCATCCTACGGCCTACATCAAAAGCACTCTGTTTCAGCTTCTTCAACCTCACTAACGCCTCAAACAGAATTTCTAGAGACCAGCAGTAAAGGGGTTTCAGGTGTGCCACTGCCCGAATTTCAAGGAATTAGCGATTGGCTCAATTCATCACCATTAACTGTCGCAAGCTTAAAAGGCAAAGTCGTCGCAGTCCAATTCTGGACATTTGCCTGCATTAACAGCCAGAGAACTCTGCCCTACATAACCAGCTGGCATCAAAAATATGCCAACCAAGGGCTAGTTATTGTCGGCATTCATACGCCTGAATTTGAGTTTGAGTACGATATCCAAAATGTAAAAGAGGCCCTTAAAGAACGGGGAATAAAGTATCCCGTCGCTATTGATAATAAGTATTTAACCTGGCAGGCTTACCAAAATCGATATTGGCCAACCTATTCATCGCCAATCGAGAGGGCACAATTGTCTATCACCACATTGGTGAGGGAGCCTATGAAGAATCAGAACAGGTGATACAGCAATTATTGGGATAATTTTATACGCATATACA
Source organism: uncultured cyanobacterium (assembly GCA_937951315.1). GTDB lineage: Bacteria > Cyanobacteriota > Cyanobacteriia > Thermosynechococcales > Thermosynechococcaceae > RCC1774. The sequence goes on along the minus strand of CALFCG010000377.1, from coordinate 10,984 downwards.
CCATTATTTCTGGCTTACTCCCACTCAATCGTACCGGGCGGCTTAGAGGTAATGTCATAAACGACGCGATTGACGCCCTTCACCTCGTTGACAATTCGATTTGAGATCGTTTCTAGCAACTCATACGGCGCTCGCGACCAATCTGCAGTCATGCCATCTTCACTGGAAATAAACCGGAGCACAATTGGGTGAGCATAGGTCCGCTGGTCTCCCATCACACCGACACTCCGAATAGGAAGCAGTACCGCAAAGGCTTGCCAAAAATCGTGATAATAACCCGACCGATTGATTTCTTGACGGACAACCCAGTCTGCATCTCGCAAAATATTGAGGCGCTCTGCCGTCACTTCACCAATAATACGAATGGCCAAACCGGGGCCAGGAAAGGGATGCCGATTGACAATTTCTTCAGGTAATCCCAGTGAACGACCCACTTTACGAACTTCGTCTTTAAACAGCTTTCGCAGCGGCTCAACTAATTTGAATCGTAAATCTTTAGGCAGTCCACCCACGTTGTGATGGCTTTTAATTTTGACGGCTACTCGCTCTCCAGTTGCGGGGTCAACATTGGTATCGGCCGATTCGATGACATCCGGATAAAGCGTTCCCTGAGCCAGGTAATCAAAGGGGCCTAAACGTCTCGACTCCTCTTCAAAAACCTGAATAAATTCATGGCCAATTCGTTTACGCTTCACTTCGGGATCAGTGACACCATCCAGTTGCGCTAAAAACCGCTCGCGAGCCTGAACATGGACTACTGAAATATGGAACTGCTCTTGAAATAATTTTACTAATCGTTCAGGTTCACCCTTCCGCATAAACCCTTGATCAATAAACATACAGGTCAACTGATCTCCAATCGCGCGATGCAGTAGGAAGGCCAACGTCGAAGAATCCACACCTCCCGACAGAGCGAGTAAGACTCGCTTCTCTCCCACTCTGGCTTTAACTTCACGAATGGCTTCCTCAACAAAGGCATCCGTTGTCCAAGTGGGCTCACATTCGCAACTGTGATAAACAAAATTACGAATCAGTGCTTGTCCCCCTTCAGAATGAACCACTTCGGGGTGGAATTGAACGCCGTATAACTTGCGCTGATAATTTGCGATCGCAGCGCAGGGCGTATTGGCAGTGTGAGCCAAAACATCAAAATCTACAGGCATTTGCGACACTGAGTCCCCATGACTCATCCACATCGTTGAGCCAGAATCAACATTTGTAAGTAAATCCGTGGGGTCATCAATGATGAGTGCAGCCTTACCATATTCAGCCGTTTTTGAGGGTTCCACGCGTCCACCAAGCTGCTGAACCATCAGCTGCATACCATAGCAAACACCTAAGATAGGAAGCCCTAGCTCCCAAATCTCAGGATCACACAGTGGGGCATGTTCTGCATAAACGGAACTGGGCCCCCCGGACAGAATAATGCCCCTTGGATTAAGCTGCTTAAGCTGCTCAGCCGTTGTGCGATACGAAAGCACCTCTGAGTAAACCTGAGTCTCACGAATACGGCGGGCAATAAGCTCAGAGTATTGAGAACCAAAATCAAGGATGGCTATCATTTGGCGATCAACATTACTATTACCGCTTGGGCCAGAATTATCTTCGACGGCGGTGAGAGGGGGTTGTGTTTGAGAAGGCACTGACATCATCCTTGGCGGCGAAGGGAAAATCGAAGCAAATACAGAAAACAAGTTTGTCAAGCAGGATGTCTTATCGCCGGGGAGGCCCATTATCCGACTTAGTCACAAAAATGGACTATTCAAAAAGTTGTATAGAAAATTAAGATAAAAATATTCATATCAGTTTAAGGCAATCTTGGCTCAGGTGCCAGAACCTGCACTCGCGTCACAGACTAAAGCGATAGCTTTGAAAGGATTCAGACGTCATACCTGTCCAACATTTTCTAGCTCGAAGATGTATTCTCTTTTCGGTGAGATCCATGGCGCCAGGCAGAATATAACAGGCATGCTAAACCAATATTAATTGCAACATCTGCCACGTTGAACACAGGGAACTGAATCAATCGAAAATCGAGGAAATCAACAACGTGCCCCGTAAACCAGCGATCGAGACCATTTCCAGCCGCACCACCTAACAAAAAACCATAGCCAGCCTTCTCCCATATCAGTAGACGGGAATTAAAGAGACCTAGCCCGATCAGAACAACACACACTAGCAAAGAGAGCCAGCGCAACCAATCCACTCCTTGAAACAGACTAAAGGCGGCTCCCGTATTAATCACGTAGGTGAAGTGAAACACATTGTGCCAAAGAGGCAAGGTGTCAGCAGGAACGGTCAGCTCAAAAGACTGTACAACCCAAACCTTTGTTAGCCGATCAATAGCCAGACTCGAGAGGGCAGTGAACCAAAAGAGAAAATTTCTAAAATTCATCTAATAAAACAAGAGGCGGCGAAAGATAAAGGCAATCAGCGACACGGCACATACCATCAAAAGCTGGCCAGGAAGCGGAGTAAATGAATACTGCAAAACGGCAGACCACCAACCTTCATTCAAAATGCCAAACAGGGCTAAGCAACTTAGATAGACCAAACCCAAGAGATGAATCACCAATAGACCAATCAGGCAGCTCAAAACAATGGCATCAAATCGTCGGGGCTGCCGAAACGCCACGTATCCACCCAACCAAGCAGCAGGTAAAAACCCCAACAAGTAGCCGAAGGTTGGCTCTTGCCAGTAGCCGAGCCCCCCGCCTTGAGCAAAGACCTGCGCGCCACTCAATCCAAGGGCTAGGTATGCAATTTGCGATAAAGTCGCGGCATTCTTCCCCCCCACACAAGCAATCAATAAGACAACTCCTACCTGAAGCGTCGAGCCTAGGGAGTAAGCTTGCATATTGCTCCAGTCAAAAGGCCATCCAACCGGCAGAGACAAAGAGACCTCAATGAAGACACCACTGACCGTCAGCAGAAGGCCGATGACAGCCCACAGCAATTCATCAAGTGGAGAAAGCAATTGTAGTTTAGGATGTCGTGTGGGCAACGGAGTAGGTACCTGGAATAGGAGCTTCGCCGCCTTCAAGACCCAACTGAGCCAACAAAGCATGATCTTGCTCAGGCGGCTGACCCAAGGTCGTGAGATAGTGTCCTACCAACATGGCATTGATTCCTGCCTGAAGCCCAAGAGCCTGAAGTTCACCCATCACAGCCTCTCGGCCACCAGCATACCGAAGAATTTGTTGAGGCAACAGGAGGCGAAAAATTGCGATAGCTTTCAAAGCATCATAGGGGTCTAACCGTTGGTTTTCTCCCATCGGGGTCCCTTCACGTGGATTAAGCAAGTTTAAGGGAACCGACTCAACCTCAAGCTCTCTGAGGGCTAGAGCCAGATCAACACGGTCTTCCCAGGATTCTCCTAATCCCATAATACCGCCGGTACAGGCCTGTATACCAGCTGCTTTGAGCGTTCGGATCGTCTCAACTCTATCCTGCCAACGATGAGTGGTTGCCACCTGTGGGAAAAAGGCTTCAGAGCTTTCCAAGTTGTGATTATAGCGAGTAACACCAGCCTCTCTAAGAGATTGTGCCTGCTCAGCAGTCACTTCACCCAAAGCACAACAAGGCTTAATTGAGGTCTCAGAAATAATAGTTTGGACGGTATCTAGAATTTGCTCAAACTCAGTTGAGTTGGCCCCAGCATACTTGGGGCCACGCCCCTGACTCACTAAACAGAAACGACGAGCGCCAGCTGATTCAGCAGCCTTAGCTTGAGCGAGGATATCTTCTTTGGCCTGCAAACCATAAATGGGGGAAGCTTCACCAGGATGGTGGGCAGATTGAGCACAAAAAGAACAATTCTCTGAGCAGCCACCCGACTTAACATTCACGATGCTGCATAAATCAACGGTGTCACCACAGCAGGCTTGACGAACCTGGTTGGCAACTTCGCACAGCGCCAAGATGTTGTCCTGCCCTTCTATCTGCGTCAACTCGATGGCAGTTGCCCTATCTAGAGGCTCTCCATTGATGACTCGCTGAGCCAAGGACTGCAACCACTCGTGCAACAACTCATCAGTTAAATGATGCTGTGAGGGTGGCAAAGGCGTTTGAACCACTATAAAACCTCATTTTGAGAATGCCTGAACGTTGGAATTCTATCACTGCTGACCTCCATCTTGAACAAGAGACTGCAGCAAAAATTTGCATTTACGACAATTTGACAGCTAAAAACAAAAACTCTCTGCGCATTTTCAAGCAAGAAACATTTCTTAACCAATCGAACGATTTGCCCATCAGATATTTCAGACTCTAAACACGAGAACCGAATCGATTAAAGCCACTCAAATCCATTATTTAGTGAGTTCATGGGAAAGAGCTAAATATCAAAGATCACCATAAGTATGCAAGACCAAAAGACAGACACAGACTAGCCCAAAGCATTAGGAGGAGATAAATATAGATAGAAGCAAATGGATCCAAGGATATTCATATATCTTCATATAGTTTTGTATGTATTTCATCTTCAGTTATTGATGTTTGCAGGCCCTTTAATCGCTGAAGGCTATGAAGCTCAAGCCCATCAGCAGAAGCATTTCTATGATTTTTTCACATTTATTGATATAGGGAATCACTCTAATTCGTCTTTAATTAACGTATTAGAAAGCACTTGAGAGGTTTGAAGTAGAACCTAGTCTCGTAGTACTTTGAGGTTAGGTTTGATGAATCAAGAAAAACAACGGTGGCACTTCATATTTAAGGCATAGTGGCACTGCTGTGGCACTGAGTATATATGACGAGGAGATAGCTAAAGGAGATAGCTAAAAAATGACCACTTCCAATGCCGAAATCGGCTGGATTAATGGCAATGCCCGAGTAGAAGATCTAAGTGGCAAATTTCTTGCTGCTCATATCGGCCAAATAGCTCTAATGGCTTTCTGGGCAGGTGCTTTTACATTGTTTGAATTGTCTCGATATAACCCAGATATCCCCCTATATGAGCAAGGACTCATTTGTATCCCTCAACTAGCCCGCTTAGGCTGGGGCGTTGGTTCCGGTGGTGTAATCGTTGACACCTATCCCTACTTCATCATTGGTGTCATTCACCTAGTTGGATGCGCCGTCTATGGAGCTGGCGCACTCTACCACGCAGTCAAAGGGGCTGGAGTGCTTGCGGAGGCAGAAGTTCCACGGGCTCAGAAGTTCCACTTTGAATGGGATGATCCTAAAAAGTCTGGCTTCATTTTGGGCCATCATCTCATTTTTATCGGTGTTGCTTGCTTACTATTCGTAGGTTGGGCTGCAACTTACGGTATCTACGACCCCACAATTGGTGAAGTTAGAACCGTTGCACCGGGTCTCGACATCTCCCGAATCCTCAAGTATGGCTGGGCAGTTCCAGGATTCAATCCCTTCTTAGTGGATAACCTCGATGACGTGATGGGTGGGCACCTATTCGTCGGAATTCTTGAAATTTCGGGTGGCGTTTTCCACATCTTGGTCCGTCCTTTCAAACTTGCAGAACGTATTTATATCCAGAATGGCGAAGGCCTTCTTTCTTACGCTCTAGCCGGTTTAGCTATTATGGGCTTCAATGCTGCTTACTTCACAGCAGTCAACGACGTTGTTTTCCCAGTAGAGCTATACGGTCCTGTTTTAGAAGCCAAGCTCAGTGTAACGCCTTATTTTGCAGATACGCTTGAGATGGCAGGCGGACATACTGCTCGCTTCTGGGTCTGCAATTTCCACTTCTTCTTGGGTTTCATGAATCTTCAAGGGCATCTTTGGCATGCATTACGCGCGAGTGGGTTCGACTTTAACCGAGTCCCTCAGGCCCTTTCTTCCATTACCGAGTAGTGCACCACTTGCGTCAGCCTGGAAATACAAGCATTAGCATCTAGCGAAATGTCTTGAGTGCAAGGGTGACAGTGGATTGTAGCTTCTTGCTCAATCTCTAACTGTCACCCTTATCTTTTTCAGGTCGTTGCATAACAGTTACCTTCCATGAATCATCACCCGCTTTAGACATAGACTTTTTTCCTGGCATCAGGACTTATCCCGAGATTGAAGTCTCAACGGCTGTAGATTCATCCCATAAACGTTTGTCGTGTATGACGAAAGAGGACGATAGTTGTGACAACATCATTTCGTGCCGGAGGCCAAGACAACCTTACTGGATTTGAAAGACAGTGGTGGGCTGGCAATATCCGTCTTTTAGATTCATCAGGTTTGCTACTGGGTGCCCATTTAGCCCACGCGGGTTTGATCACCCTGTGGGCCGGCGCAATTCTACTGAAAGAGGTTGCGGTCTATACGCCTGACCTCCCACTCTATGAGCAGGGCTCCTATTTAATGGCTCACATTGCAGCCCTCGGTGTCGGCGTCGGGCCAGGCGGTGAAATCTTAGATACCTATCCGTACTTCGTGATTGGTGTCTTACACCTAACCTTATCTGCTGTTTATGCTGCCGGCGGTCTCTATCACACCTTTAAAGGCCCTGGTGTCCTAGCCGAAGATGAAGGTGACACCATCGCTCCGAAATTTGAATATACCTGGGGAGAACCCAAAAGGCTCTCTTTCATTTTGGGTCATCACCTCCTATTCCTAGGCGGTGCATGTCTCCTCTTTGCTGCCAATGCAAGTTTTGGTAGTGGTATCTATGACCCCGTTGTCGGGGATGTCCGTCAGATTACCTCCCCAAATATCAATCCCTTAACAATCGGCTATATCTTTGGGATAAGCAGTGATGGATGGACCCCAATCGGAATGGCTGCTGTTGACAATATGGAAACCATTATTGGTGGACATTTCCTCGTGGGAGTCTTAGAGATTTTGGGGGGAACCTTTCATATTCTGAGCACCCCCTTTGGTGTACAGGCAAAGCCCTGGTCCTACGCAGGTGAGTCGGTCTTGTCCTATAGTTTGGCAGCCCTAGGGCTAATGGGACTTGGCTCCTACTTCTTTGTAAACTATTGCGATGTTGTTTATGCCCCGGAGCTATTCGGTGCAGACCGCAGTGGTCAAGCTGCCACACAACTCATTTTGGCAGTCCTTTGCTACATAGGACATGTATGGCATGCCATTCGGGGTCAGCGCTCTGTCACTTAGCGACCTTCGAAATTAGATGACCTGAGCTTTCGTTTGTGAGAGCAATTTAATTCAATCCTTTGGATTTTCCCATTACGTCAACAGCCCGCTAAGACAGAGTCTTAGCGGGCTGTTTTATTTGGGGACTGGGCTTTTGTTTCCTGTACTTCCTTAATGAATCGGACAATCTCCAATCATTGGAGTAAGCACAGGCGAGGTGAGAGGTGTTCAAAATACACAATTAGAGTGCATTCGCAGAATTTTTTATCGTAGATAGGAGTCATACTGGATATTGGCTTTAGCCAACCACTATGGCAAAAATCTGAGGGCGATAAGAAGGTCTATATTTTTCGACAGAGGACTGCAGCATGATGTTTTCACAAGGCAAAGAGGGATCAAATGAAGTCTAGGAAAACATGCGATCGCAACCATCACCTATCTCTCAACAACCTTAGATAACAGCCGAGAAAATCTCAAAGGTAAGATCTTCTTGAATAACAGTCACTCCATCCAAAACAGCAAGGTTCTGTCCGGTCTCAAGCAATTGGATAAAGGTATTTTCAGTTCCAACCACAATGCCCAACTGTTCCACCGCTAATCCATCTGTTAGGCCGAGAACATCTAGACCAACCTGAAAATCAGTGATCAGGTCCCGACCTTGACCAACTTCAAGGAGAAAAACATCGGCACCGGTACCACCCGTCGATGTATCATGACCGGCTCCTCCAACGAGGGTATCTTCCCCACGACCTCCCGCAAGGCGATCTCGACCGTCGCCACCGAGCAACACATCATTGCCGCGTCGGCCCAAAAGGGCATCATTATCGTCACCGCCATCAAGGGTATCGCGCCCCGTGCCCCCTTTAATATTGTCGGCTCCGGTCCCTCCTTCTATGAGATCGTTACCAAATAGACCACGCAGAACATCATTACCGTCAAGACCTTCAATGAAGTCGGCTTCAGCAGTTCCGATCAAGACATCCCGATCTTCACTTCCCAACAATCCCTGTTGATCAAACCCGGCAAGTCCGACTCGTGGATCGAGATCTAAGAGTTGATCTATCTTGATTTGGATAATTTCATTGTTGTCAATGTCAGGTCCACGTCCGACAGAGAAGGGGTAGTTATTATCGTTAGCAACTAAAAGAGTGTCCTCGTCCAGAACTAGGACATCTTCGATTGTTACGAAAGGGAAATCGAAACTCGTTTCTCCGTCTCCATTGAGATCTTCAGGGTCATCAATCTTGAGTAAATCAACCAGTTCTTCTTTCAGAACAAGGCCATTTTCATCAATCTGAGACAAATTCACCTTGAAGATTTTTTTGAACTCAGCCTCTTCACCCTGATTTCCATCTCGCTCAATCACGAGATATTCGTTATTGTTGATTGCCGTAAAATCCCCAATGGCATTACTGGGATCATCAAGCTGGTAGCGTCCCAAAATTCCTTGATATTCGTTAGAGGCTAGATCAAATTTATAGATACGGAGTGCCCCTTCAGAATCCCGTTCTAGGGAGCCCTCTAAAAGTGGGTAGAGAGTCTGACGATCAGGGCTAATGGCTAAACCCTCAAATCCCCGGGATGTAGCGATGTTGGCGACGGCATCACCCGATTGAACGTCAGGATTTTGAGGCGAACGCACTTGATCTGCAACCAGTTGATCCCGAACCAAAACACCCGTATTGGGGAAGTCTGTAAAGAACCCATCAACCCCAATTTCAATGAGTTGCTGAATCTCTTCTTCTGCCGTTTGAGCTGTGCCATCTGGATTGAGGGTCCGGAATTGCTCTTCATTCCGGAGGGTGTAGGGGTGAACTTGAAGACCTGCATCATGGGCATCGTCCACGAAGGACGTTACTTCACCTGTGAGTTGGCTAGAGATTTCAGCGACACCATCGCCATCACCATCGACAGGTATGTCGAGAGCATCTCTAAGCAAGAAATTATTCTTCCAAGGACCGACACCTTCGGCATATCGCTGACTGATGAGCTGTAGAATTTCGGGATTGTCGAGATCGCTATAGAGCGTATCCTCAGAGAGCTTATTTTCAGCCACATCCAGAAATTCTTGGCCGTAGATTTGGACTAAATCGTTCCCCTGCTGGACGTTATAGCGAATATCAAACGGGACCGAGAATGTCTCTTCAGGATTGGCACCTTCTGTGGCATTCCCATAAAGCTGCACGAGGGGGATATCACCCAAACCTTCAGCATCTAGCATGTCCTGCAATTCAATCAGGTTTTGGAATTCAAAGGACTGGATAAAGATCCGGTTGGGATCCGTAAACCCAGTCTCTTGAAGCGTTTCAATCACCTTCTCTTCTAGGGATAGTCCTTGAAGATCAAAGAAGGTAGGATGCTTCGTTTCAGGATAGATACCCACGGCTCTGCCGGTTTGAGCCTCAACCTCTTGTACTAGCTCTATAACTTCCTGGAACGTCGGAATTTCAAAGGCTTCGTTGAAATCTTGAGAACGGAAATCGCGAGACTGCACAGCCCGCAGCTGTTTGATTTCAGCAAGGGAGAAGTCCTCAGCAAAATAGGCGGTTGTTTCTACACCATCTAAAAACTTGGTGGACTGGCGCTCAGGACCAAAGACTTCAGCGACATTGGTGGTGTCGTCAAGGATGGGTTCATGGCGAGCAATAAGCACACCATCTTTAGTACTAACTAAGTCTGGCTCAATGAAGTCAGCCCCCTGTGCGATCGCAACTCGATAAGCCTCAAGAGTATGCTCAGGCAAAACACCACTGGCACCTCGGTGACCAATCACGAGCGGTTCTTGACCATCAAGCGTATTGAGTTCCACAGGGTTGGGTGTGGGGATAGGGGCATCCAGCAACGTTCCGTTGGCATCGAAACGAAGCAAATAGGGACCAAATTCATCCCCAACAAAGATGTCACCGTTGCTATCGATCACAAAAGACTCAATATCAAAGTCTGCGCCAGTCAGCAGTCGTTCCGCAGTCTCACCATTTTGGATATCAAAAGGGATGAGGTTATTCGGATCACTCAGTTGAATAAATTCTTCAACCTCAACACGACCGTCCCCATCTTCAGAACCGGCAAAGTTTGGATCAACCTTATAGAGACGCAGCAGAAAATCAGCACTGTTTTCTTGGGCACCGAAACCATTGTCGGCCAAGAACCAAAAGCTGCCATTACTATCGGCAAACTGAACAGCGCTAAAGCCTTGAACGGGTTGCCCCTCAAAGGGACCCGTTCGACCATTGGCATCAATGGGGTTGCCTTCTCCATCATCATTACCGGCAGGAGGGCCATCTGAAAAAGTATCTGCAGGCAGTGAGGCAAAGCCCTCTAGCAAGGCATCAAAATTAGTATCCATGAGGCTCCACAACATTTCGAATAGAAAACATTGGCCACAGAACAATCACCGCATATCAATGGACTGAACTTGCCCCTGTTTCCGAAAATAATCCTCAGGATCAAAATCATTTTCGAGGAAATGCATATTCAGACATCACAGCTTATTCTGCACAGGCTCATCCTTCCACCCATTGATTAAGAAGTGAATATGAATCCATTAAAAAATGGATAATTCTAGTCTCAGTTAATCCAAATTTAACTAGACTGGAATAGACGAGAACTAAAATCACTAACTTTTGCAAATCAATATTCTAAATCATTGCAAAACACACTTATATTACTCCTTATAAAAATATCAGTTCACTAATAGTTTCATTGAACCAAATTTAAAATTCAGCCCTTCAGAAACCAATCCTCTCTCAATTACATACTCGATTTACAGGCTTATCATTCCAGTACATAAAGCAAATAATTCATTTTTTTCAGTCGAGATATGTAATTTATCTCGACAACAATACAAAGCCTGAAAAAGATATATAGGTTCAAATTCAAAACAAATAGATTTAACTATTTCATACGAATCCCTTAACCTTCTGGCTCTATCCTTCAAATG
>CALFCG010000376.1 GCA_937951315.1 uncultured cyanobacterium | reverse complement strand
CGGGTATTTATTCTTTGGGAGTCGTTTCTCTGGTGCGCAGGGTGATCGTCAAGTAGCTATGCATCATAAGAGTATGCTATAAGATACAAAAAGTACTTAAAAGTATGGGTAGACTGGTGGTGGGGCATAGAAATAACCATTCAGGCTGAGCTTCAAATCAATAAAGTTGTCAGAAAGAATGCATAAAATTAGAACTCCAAAGAATATCCAAATTATTGGAATAAATGTTAGCTCACTCTCTCTAAGGCAGCAGTCAAGTCAGATTATTTCTTGGGCCAAGCAAAATATAAGTAAAGCTGTCTGCGTTGCCAATGTCCATATGTTGATGGAAGCTCACTGGAATGATGCATTTAAGAAGGTTCTATGTTCAGCAGACTTGGTTACACCTGATGGCATGCCTCTTGTATGGATGTTGAAACTTTTGGGGGCTTGCCGGTCTGAAAGAGTTGCTGGTATGGATCTGCTCAAATCTTTATGTGCAGAAGCGCAGGAGCATGAGATCAGTATATTTTTCTTGGGATCTGAGGCAAAAATACTAGGAAAAATGCGTCAGCGCTTAGAAGCTGAATACCCAGATTTGTGTATTGCAGGTATGGAATCCCTACCGTTTCGTCCATTGACGCCCCTCGAAGACCGAAAAATTATTGAAACGATCAATGGCACTGAGACAGGTCTACTCTTTGTCTCTCTGGGGTGTCCAAAACAGGAAAAATGGATCGCTCAACATCGAGGCAAGATTAATGCAACGATGGTGGGGCTTGGTGGGGTTTTTCCGATCTATGCAGGGCTCCAAAAATATGCGCCACAATGGATACGGGGCTTAGGCATGGAATGGGCGTATCGTTTATATCAAGAACCAGGGCGACTATGGCAACGATATGCCACAACGATTCCTCCATTTTTATGGCTTGCAGCTCGGCAGCTTATTGAGGGTAGAGTTGTTCGTCAAACTTGTGAAAGGTTTCAGCCCAATAGGGGACGTCTGCAATAGCTATAAGCTTTTCTCCTGGCTCAATCAGATCTGTCACACAGCAATGTAATCTATTGGACATCTCAATCAGGGACTGATTCATATGTGTATTGATGGATTGTCCTTGCAGATATATTTGCAGTGGTTATCCCCAGATCCCTCGGAGTCTGCTCAGCTTATACATGATCTCAACTTCTTATTGTTCTATTGAATTATACGTATGTTGCTAAATCGATACTTGGATAATGCTCTATTTTCTCCTAAATATACTTAGTGTTTCTTGAAGCCGTCTGTCCTTTAATTTAATGAGATTAGAGTTCTATTGATTATTATTCTGTGGGTTAATTTACATATCCATGCTTGATCGAGTGTTTCGTATGATATGTATTTATGCTGATAACTATATAATTACCTCTCTCAAAATATGAATCTTGAGCACGAGGTTAATTTCATGCACCGGAAATGTATATTCGTACACATGTGATTGTTGTTGGCATTGCAATGTTAGAGAGAGGAAAGTCTACTCCTAACCAGCTCTTGAACGTTTTCGCTCAATGTCTAGAAAATCTGTTAGATCAATGGCGTCCCGGTTCTAGATCTTGAGTGTTAATCACTTAAAGGTGTTCTCAAGAGAGAGCGGTGATAGCTCCACCGATCCCATATGGCCCCAGAAAAATTATGGAAAGGCTGAAGTTGTTTTAGTGTCGTAGTCTAGAGCTTTCTGGGGTGTCGTTTTTTAGTCAACAATGATTTTTGCAAATACTCTTTTACAGAGTTGGCAACTCGAGTTGCGATAGGTTAGATTAATGATGGCAAGCTAACGTCTAAAAGCCATTTCATTTAAGTTTATTCTTAGCAACGTATTTCGTCGTTATTGAACTTTATCGCAGTTAGTTGGGATGCATTCAGGTCCAGTTTTGTGGGAAGGCTCAGAGAGGAAATCTGCCTTCGGGAAAGGAGAGAGACGTTTCTGCTTGTAAGTCCTTGGCTTCAAGGTCCTTGACCTTCAATATTCTCAAGCTTTTTGGTCTCCACAATTCAGATGTTTTCATGAAACGCTAAATCATTAATTCCGGGGAGCAATTATGGTTACTCAGTCATCGGTCGACTCAAAGAAGTCTGACGAGCTCAAGACGTTTCATCAGCAGAAGACTCTGCAAGTCCTTTTCGGAAGAAGTGAGACAAAGTGCGTACAGACATCAGAGAGCATTGACGTTCATGTCAAGATTCCAGTACTGGGTGACGAAAGTCGAGAGCGCATCTTTTCATGTCCGGGACATGTCTACCAGAAGTTTGGCTTTCATATCTTAGAGAGTGATGATTACTTCATCGGTGCCATGACACGAGAAGTCGAATTTCCTCTTGAGAAAGCAACCTACGAAGTATACATGGATTTCTTGGAGCTGACGAAAGATTGGAATCTCTATCGAGTCTGGCACTATGTTCCTTATATCAATGAAGAGACATCGTCGCTGGAGAACTATCGGTCTTTTTGTAAGGCTCGTTCGCTTGCTTTTGAGGCCTTCTATGGAGAGGGCTTTGATGTTGAACTACCGGCTGCCTCTGCCGTTGGCATTAATGACAACCATCTGGTGATGTACTTTGTCGCGGGTAAAGAACAGGGCAAGCATGTGGAAAACCCTGAGCAGATTGCTGCTTATAAGTATCCAAAGAGGTATGGACCCCGATCTCCGAGCTTTGCAAGGGGGACGGTCTTGACGAGAGAGAATAAGCAGGTGGGTTTTCTCTCTGGTACAGCAAGTATCAAAAGTCACGAGTCAGTCACTTTGTCTGATATGACTGAGCAACTGTACACGACAGTTGATAATATGAGCCTGGTTTTTGAAGAGATGGGGCTTTTGTTTGAGCGCCAGAGTTATGGCAACCTGATGCCTGATCCCGTTAAGCATGACCGAATATTCAAGGTCTACATTAGGCGTGCAGAGGATGCTGCTCATGTCCGTGAACTATTCCCGAAATTAATCATGGCAGAGAAGGATGACCACATTATTTATCTTCAGTCGGATATTTGTCGTTTTGAGCTAGACATTGAGATTGAAGCCATTATTGAAGAACGATAGCCTTCGTAGAAAGTAGGTTGTTGCTATTTGTGGCATCTGCTCTATTTGTTTGATCGGGTTGATGAGATGTTTCCTCTCTCACAGAGAATGATTGTGATAGAAACATCAATGAGTCGGATAAAATTTGGATGGAAAGGTGTGTATCAGTTTTATGGTTCAAATGAAGCTTGATGCAGTTGTGTTTTTTTAAGATGCCTGAAGCTTGGTTTGGATTCATCGGAGTTCAAGGTGGCTTAGCTATGGTGAAATTTATAAATAAGGGAATAGGGTAGGTCCATGCTTAACCAGATGCTGGATAAAACGGCTAGCAGTTATCCAGATAATGATGCTGTTGTCAGTGGTGAATCAAGACTCACATATCATGCTCTTCGTGAGACTGTTCTCAAGCTTGCGGGCGGGCTGCGCGCACAGGGGGTCAGCGAATCTGACTGTGTTGCGTTGGTGTTACCCAACTGTCCTGAATTCTTAACTAGTTTTTTTGCTATATCTCGCCTACATGCGATCGCATTGCTGTTGAACCCATCCTTTAAGGAAAGCGAACTGACTCACTATGTTGAGGATAGCGAAACAACCCTGATTATTACGGATACAGCTCGTGCTGAGATCTGTCAGGCACTCATCGATAAGAGTGATCGGCAGATAAAGCTAGTTGTCGTCGGGGATACGCCTGTGAGTGGGGTGGCTTTCTCGGAGTTGCTCAATCATGCACCCGTGGATGCTGTATCGACGGTTCCCTATGAGGGCACCGTATTGTACCAATACACCTCAGGTTCTACTGGCAAACCTAAACGGGTCAGCCGAACCCAGGTCAACGTGTTTTCTCAGGCAAAGAGCTGCGTTGATACGTTGGGTGTCACGATGGAAGACAGTATTTTCTGTAGTGTGCCGATGTACCACGCCTATGGATTTGGAGAATGTTTGCTAGCGGCCACTTGCTCAGGTGCTAAGTTGGTTATCCTTGAACCTTATTCAAAGGACGGAGTGGTCTCTGAAATTCCCTTTGTTTTCCGTCGGCCCAGGGTATTGGAGTTGATTAAAACAGAGAAAGTCTCTATCTTGCCTAGCGTTCCCTACGTCTATAGCATCTTGGCCTCTACACCGCCTGATCCAACGATCGATCTATCAACGCTGCGGCTCTGTATCTCAGCGGGTAATTTTCTGGCGAAAGATATTTTCGACAAGTTTTTGTTGCGGTTTGGGCTCCCTATTCGTCAGCTCTATGGATGTACAGAAGCGGGTTCGGTTGCCATCAACATGGCCGCCTCCCCCGAGCAACGATTTGACTCTGTGGGACAACCCATGAATGGGGTCGAGATCAAGGTCATTGGTGATGACGGAAATGAGGCTCAGCCAGGGGTGACGGGAGAATTGGCGATTAAGAGTAATACCTTAACGCAAGGCTATCACGATGCTCCTGAAGTCAATAAGGAAGTATTCAGGGAAGGGCATTATTTCACTTCAGATTTGGGGACGAAGGATAAGGACGGATACATATTTATTACGGGTCGCAAAAAGATATTTATTGATACGGGTGGGCATAAGGTTGATCCATTCGAGATTGAGAATATCTTAGCGACGCATCCCAATGTGAAAGAAGTGGTGGTGGTAGGGACGAAGCGTCCCTATGCCGGAGAAGTGATTAAAGCTGTCGTCGTTGCTCAGGGGGAATGTGACGAATCTAGCATTATTAATTACTGTCAAGATAAGTTAGCTGATTTCAAGAATCCTCGGATTGTTGAATTCAGAGATGAAATTCCAAAGAGTGCTCTGGGTAAAATATTACGGAAGGACTTGATTTAAGTTTTCTTCCTTTGTCATTGCTAAGGATACCTGCCTCAGATCATGTAGATCTGGTGAGATTTTTTGTTACCTTTCACGGTCTAGTCGAACGTTTTTGGGAGGCTTCTGATTTTATCTCAGTCTTGAGAAAATATTTTTGCCTCCACAAAAATAGGATTCTTGTGTGAATTAATTCTCTCGTTGTATCGCTTATAAGAGTTGGTTTAATGATGGCTACCGAAGAAATTAAGTCAAAAATTTACTCTGTTGTTTTATCTATCTTGACCAATACGACTGAAGACCAAATCTCAGATGATAGCGATATCTTCGCGCTGGGTCTGGACTCTGTGAATGCCATGAATCTGATCTTTCGTTTGCAAGAGGAGTTTGGTGTTGAATTTGATATGGGTGAAATCAATCTTGATAATTTCAGAACTGTCTCCAATATGGAAGAGTTAGTGAAAAGTAAGCAAGGTGTCTAGCTGCTTTTCTCGATGATTGTGCGTAGTATCGGCATTTTTTGAAGATAAATAGATCATGACTCTCAGGTAGTAGAGGAGCGCCCCATTGTCAGAAGCGTCAGAGCATCAAGAAAAACTCGATATAAACAGTCCTGGCACTGAAGACTCAACCGCTGAGCAAAAAGGACAAGATTTCTGGGCAGCTATCCGAGCTGCAATGGAGGCGCAGAAAAAGGCCCCGCCTCTGGAGTCGATCGACCGAGAGCAAGATTTACCTCTCTCCTTTGCGCAAGAGCGTCTATGGTTTCTTGCCAAAATAGGGTCTAACAGTGCTTACAACATCCCCTACACTTTTCGGCTTCATGGCTCTCTTTCGCCGCAGATCCTTGAGCAGAGTTTGCTTGAGATTCTAGCGCGGCATGAAGCGCTGAGAACTTCCTTTGTTGAAGTGAATGGGAAGCCTTTACAGGTTATCTCCGCTGATGTTGTGGGTGTTTTTGAGACCTATGATTTACAAGGGTTATCGTCTGAGTCGCAGGATGACAAAATCCAGCAGCTTGTTCAGGAGAACATTGGTCAGCCTTTTGATTTGTCAAAACCCCCTCTCCTGAGGGCAAAGCTGCTGCAGCTAGGGCCAGAACAATATGTTTTGAGTCTTTGTGTTAACCATATCGTTTTTGATGGTTGGTCAGAAGGGTTATTCTTCTCTGAACTTGGGGAAATCTATGGCGCACATTGCCAAGAACAGCCTCCTAATGTTCCAGAGCTTCCGATTCAGTATGCAGATTTTTCTGTTTGGCAGCGGAGCTGGATTGACTCTGGTGCTTTAGCACCCCAGGTTTCCTATTGGGAAAAGCAACTTAAAGACTGTCCATCGGTCATTTTGCCAACGGACCATGAACAGCCCTCCTTCCCGGCTATGTCGGGGAGGCGACAAAATTTAAAGCTGACTTCTTCTCTTAAGGCTGCTTTAGAAGCTTTATCAAAAGAGTCGGGCACAACGCTTTTTGTGACTTTATTGACTGCCTTTCAAGCACTGCTTTATCGATATGTTGGCCAGGGCGATATTACTGTTTGTTCGCCTGTTGCCGGTCGCAATCGACCTGAAATCCAGAATCTGATTGGGTATTTCAACAATATTGTGCCTCTGCGGTGTCAAGTCTCGGGTGACGCCAGCTTCAAGACTCTACTGGATCAGGTTCGAGTCACCTCCTTGGATGCCTTTAAGCATCAAGACGTTCCGTTTCAGCAGTTGGGAGATATTCAAGGACTCCGTTTGCCTTCGATTTCGAAGGTATTGTTCGCTTTGCTGAATACTCAGAACCAGCCTTTACAGTTTTCTGATGTGCAGATCGAGGCGATGGCTGTACCAGACCGCAATGCGGACTTTGATCTCTCTTTTTTCTGGGAGGAAGGCGAAGAGGGACTTGTCGGTGCTTTAGAGTACAAGACTGATTTATTCGAAGCGGAAACCATTACGGGATTTCTGAAAAATTATCAGTCTTTGCTGAACAGCATTATTGAAGATCCTGACCAGGCTATTTCATCTATCCAGTTGCCAGAGGTGGTGAGTTACACACCCCGCGAGTCCGTTAAGCAAATGGGGGGAGCAAATGTAACGCCGCAAACTCAAATAGAAAAGCAGATTCTAGAGGTTTGGCAAGATGTATTAGGGCTCACTGGCGTCGGTATTCACGATAACTTTTTTGAAATTGGTGGCGG
>CALFCG010000375.1 GCA_937951315.1 uncultured cyanobacterium | reverse complement strand
AGCGGACGAATGCTATTTCCCTTTGCCTGAGTCATCGTCCTGAGGGGCAACTACCATTCGCACGATCTAACAGCGCCACCCACAGCCGTCGTGACCCTTGAGGACTGCTGTAAAAGAGGAGGTCCACTAACAGTTTCAATGCGAGATCACTGAGGGCATCGGTTGATAGGTTATCTGCCGTCATTCGTTCTTGATATGTGTTTGTAAATTGATCAAGATAGTCACCCAACAGAGCTGCTTGATGGGGCTGACGGTTTTGCTCAGCTAGCTCCTCCAGCAAGAGGACGGCTGTGCGAATTGTTTCTTGGTGTGTCTGTGCTAGGTGACAGCTAATCAACACCAGCGATCGCGCTTCATCAATATCTAATTTTTTGCGTCCGCCCGTTCCCCGTCGCATGGGATTAGACTGGCGTAGCCTCCACAAGGCGACACGATCGCTGACTAAGTCCTGTAAATTTAATTCCTCGGCCGCCTGCAGGACTGCCTCAGACCCGATACCCACGAGTGCTTCTAATGCCAAAAGAACCAAATCGAGCTGAGTTTTAATATTGTCCAACTGGGTCGTATCAGGTTGGACCTCACGCTCCAGCGGTAAAGTTGTGTTTTGCCAACGACTGACCATAGCATCAGACAGCTTTGAGGGTTTGGCAACGTTCGTTCTCTCTTATCTTGGCTGCCCAGAACCCCAATTTGGGACAAGCCAGTCTAGAGTCAACGCAAGCGCCACAATCATCTGTCATTATTCCATGCCCCCTCGCCCTCGGTTGCGAAAAAGAACTTGAGGGCCCGCGATACTACTGTCGTTTCTTTAGTTCTTGATCAAATCTCTGTTTATAGATATCGTCAGTCCGCACCTTCTCGGTAATCTGATTAAACTCCCAATTTGAAAGACCGTTTTGCTGGATCACATCCGCCGACTGGTTAAAAAATTCAGTGCAGGTGCTTTTCACTGAGGTGGGCAACTCATTTTGACGACAGACATTCTTAGGTGTCTGCTCACCCATGTAAGAGCGGACCTGTGTGAGGGCATTAAGGCGGAGGGGTTCCATTTGCAGAACGGCATCTGCATAATTGCTGACCTTGGGTAAGAGCTCCTGGGCATGTGCCATAGAAGTCAGATCAAGGCCTGAAAAATCCCGCGTTAAGCCGGGTACTAAGCCGGATAGACTCCCCATGACCGATAACAGAAAAATTCTCACCAATCGCTGCTGAGGGTGAACCTGAGAAGATTGATTAAGGGGGTGAGTTAAATTTGCCATGAACGTCTGATCCAAACAAACCACGAATTTAATGAGTAATGAAGATCTTGAACCATTTTGAAGGTGGGAAGTTCCACATTCAATCACTATATTTTTTACTCAAATATTAAAAGGGCCCTACTCTACTATTCTACCCGCTTGCCTGGAGGCCATTTTTTAAGAACGGTATCCTTGGGTTTGGGCCGGTGGCTGACAGAGTTGGCAGAGTTCAATGATCTTGGTTTGCATGACTGTGGTTGAATTTTGCCCCCGTTTGAGGCTGACATCTAGTTCTAGCAGTGCCTTCAGAACCTGACGTAGTTGTCGGCTATGGAGAGCTTGCACATCTTTCTGTAAAAAATAGATTCGCTTAGGGTTTCTCACTTCCGCAGCCTTAGCAATCACCCGCTCATCTCGTTCTCCAGCTTCGAGCATGAGTTTGATCCAGAGCCAGGTTCGAAACTGCCGTACCAGGGTTGCCGTGATTTTTATGCCGGGTTCATTAATCGCGATCAGTTCGGCAAAGAGGCATAGCGCTTGGCTGGTGTGACCCCGACGAACGGCATCCGCTAACTGCAAACTGTTTTGAGTGGTGGCAGGGACTAGCTTGGCGACCGAGTCAGCTGAGAGTGCTGCTGACTGATTCTTGGCATAGAGCTGTAGCTTCTTGAGCTCGCCATAGAGACGCTGAGTATCATTGCCGATGGAGTCAGCCAAAAGTTCTACCGCATCAGCAGATAGCTTGACCCCGATCTCTTCAGCAGCCTGTTTCACAGCTTGAATGATCAGTTGTGTCTTCCAGGGCGGGATGGGCGAGAACTCCTGGGTCTGGGCCTGTTTCTGTAGGAGTTTGATCGCTTTACTCCGACCATTGGGTTTAGAGGAATAGGTCAGCAAAAGGTGAGAGGTGTCGGGTAGCGTCGGTAATGTGCGCTCTAACTCTGAAACGACATCATCACTGTCCTGTCGCCCGAGGGTGGGATTGATCAGCCATACGAGCCGCTGTCCTGCTCCGAAGGGGGGCGTCATGACCTGATTGAATCCCTGCATCATCTGGGCGGTGGCATCTGTGCCAGATGAAACCTCAATTTTGTCGAAATTAAAGCTGGACCAGGCTGGATCGAGGACCTGGGCATGGAGGGCCTCTACGGCACGATTTAGGCGGTAATGGTCTTCACCCCAGTAAAGATAGACAGGCATATCAATAGGGTAAGTGAATCTAGGTTTGATCCACAGAAATTTTTGATTCCTCGGGGAGACAATCCATGACAAGACCGGGAATATTCGGTTGAGAATGCCAAAAAAAGTTATGGTCCTGGTCTCAGATGCCGAGTCATATTTGATTATTGGCGCTTGCGTATTTCTTCATTTAAGCGCTTTTGATAGAGAGGGTCACTATGGACCTTTTCGGTGATTTGGTTGAACTCCAAGTTAGATAAACCATTTCGCTGAATGATCTTTGCCGACTCATTATAAAAGTTCGTACAAATCTTTTTGACTGTGGGAGAAAGTTTTGTCTGGCGGCAAATGTCCTTCGGAGTTTGAAGTCCCATTTCCTCTTGCACTTTTTCTAGAGCATCAATGCGTAGAGGTTCCATTTGCAGAACGGCGTCTGCATAGTTGCCCATTCTCGTCATAAAGTCCTGAGCATAGGCTGCCGAGGCACCTTCAATCCGTGAAAGGTCTCGCGTTAGCCCTGGCATCCATCCCGATAAACTGACCGCTGTAGATATTAACAAGATCCCGATCCATCGGTATCCACGACAATTTTGAGTGGGCGGATTAAAAGAAGCAATTAAATTGTCCATGGCGATATGAGATCTAAAAAATGAATCCTTGACTGTTGCTAACCTTGAACCATTTTTGAGGGGAGAAGTTCCAGGACTCATTTCGTGTTGATGCCCAGAGAAGAGAGTCTAAATCAATTATGCTGTGGCTTGTAGGATTTACCCATCTATCGTTAGCATGCCCCCCACTATTCATCCCATTTTGCGACAAAGCTTTGCGGTTATCGATGAGGAGATGGAAGAGCATTCCTTCTCAGCGGATGAATACGCGGTTGTGCGGCGGGTGATTCACAGTACAGCTGATTTTGAGTTTCAGCATTTGCTTCGGTTCAGTCCTCGGGCGATTGAAGATGCGATCGCAACCCTAACTCAGGGCATCCCCATCATCACCGATGTTGAGATGGTTGCTCGTGGTATTCAGCGACTGGCGAAGGATACCTTTAATAACCCTATTGTGGCTGCTGTGACTACTGCCCCGGTGGCTGCCCCCGGCAAAACGAGAACAGAAACGGGGCTTCTTCATTGTCTTCAACAGTATCCCACCGCTATTTATGTGATCGGGAATGCGCCGACTGCGCTGCTTGCCCTTTGTCAGCATCTGGAAACCGCTTCAGCTCTGCCGAGTCTGGTGGTGGGTGCCCCCGTTGGTTTTATCTCGGTGATGGAATCGAAAGCTGCATTGGCTTTGCAGACGGTGTCTCAGATTCGAATCGAAGGCCGTAAGGGTGGGTCCCCGGCTGCCTCGGCTATCATGAATGCTCTGATGATGCTGGCATGGGACCGTCACCATTCCAGTGCTCTCTCATGAGTCCCATTGTCGTGGTGGGCATCGGTCTGACGGGGGCGGCCGACTTAAGCCCGAAGATCCGCAAGGAAGTGGCTCAAGCAACACTCTTGGTCGGTGGCCAGCGGCATCTGAGCTATTTCCCTGAACATTCAGCTCCGACGCTGCCGCTGGGAGACTTGAGTTTAGCGTTAGAGGCGATTCAGGAGCATTTAGCGACGACAGAGGCGAGCAAGGTTGTGATCTTAGCCTCGGGCGATCCGCTTTTCTTTGGCTTGGGGCGACTCCTACTGACAACGTTCCCTGCCGATCAACTGACGTTTCATCCCCATCTGAGCGCTATTCAATTAGCTTTTAGTCGGATCAAAGTGCCCTGGCAGGATGCACAGATTATTAGTCTGCATGGACGATCCCCTGAACGCTTGATTCAATCGCTCCAAAAAGGGGACGATAAAATTGCACTGTTTACAGATACCACCTATACGCCCGCTGAAATTGCGCGCCTTTTTCTGAACCTTGATCTGCCCGTTGATTATCATTTTTGGGTCTGTGAAGATTTAGGGGGGCCTTCGGAGCAGGTACAGATATTTGCGCCGTCTCAATTACTAGGGCAAACCTTTGCTGCTTTGAACATTGTGATTTTGACGCGGTGCGCTCCCAGAAAACTGGAGCAAGCTCTGCCTCAGCTGGGTTTATCGGATCGTAGCTTTTTGGGGTTTCCCGATCGACCCAGCTTGATTACAAAGCGAGAAGTCCGAGTGCTGGCCATTGCAGAACTCGAGCTTCATGGGAAGCAAATTATTTGGGATATAGGAGCCGGTACGGGATCGGTCTCCATTGAAATCGCAAGACTTGCGGCCCATAGCACTATCTATGCTGTAGAAAAAACAGTGATTGGGCATCGTTTAATTGAACAAAACTGTCAACGCTTCATGATAGAAAACGTCAACGCAATTTATGGTAGTGCTCCCAATGCACTCCATTCTCTACCGACCCCAGACCGCATTTTTATTGGAGGCAGTGGAGGCAATTTACCTGCGATCTTAGAGTCCTGTCAAAAACATTGTCACGAACGGACTGTGATTGTACTTGCGATCGCAACCTTAGAAACGTTAGAAACAGCGCTTCACTGGCTGAGAAAACATGCTTGGTCAACGCAGCTACTGCAGATTCAACTATCTCGTTCAGTCCCGATTGCGAACCTGACACGGTGGCAGCCTCTGAATCCTGTGACGCTCATTAAAGCCAAGCAAAATAGTTCTAGACAATAGCTATCCTGAGTTTCGAAGAGCCTCGGGATAAGGGGATATTGATGCAAGACAACTGTAATCTTGATGTGTTTTATACAAGGTTAGAGAGTCAACTTAGCTATCATCTTCATCGATCTGAATTAGGTGAATATGCTTATAGCCGAGCTTGATTTCAAACTCATCACCGGGCTGTAGGCTCATGGCTTCGGTGTAGGTAGAACCAATCACAATTTGGCCATTTTTATGCACACTAACGCGATAAGTTGGCTCGCGTCCACGACCATCTTTGTCACCGCCAGGGGTCAATGTAATGCCCTTGGCTTCAATGACTGCATTGAGAAAGTCGCCTAGGTTTACGCGGGGCTTATTGCTTTTTGTGATCGAATAGTAACCGCAAGCCTTGGCCTTTTCTCGGCGGGATAAGTGGTGTAGTTCTTTGACTTTAGCTAAGAGCGCCTTACCAGTTAATGCGGTATCTTTTGTATCTGTAGCCATTTAAAAAGCATCCCTCAGTTCATAGATGGAAATTAATGTAGATGATGCTATTGCATATCGCTTTCAATTGAGACTATTAAAGCTTACAACAATTTATTTGACACTTTCTACAAGCATAGCAAGAAAAAAATCGGCAGTATCACTGATTTGAAGTTTTTGCCGATTTCTTTGAGTAAATATCTCTAAGAGTCCGATCAAAACTGTCAATATCTTGTTTGAATTCTGATGAGATGTGAAAACATATTGAAAACAATCATAAATCACATTGATAAGTCCAATGGATGAATGATCATTGGCGTTCTCTACAGCTGATGATGGGATTCCAGCAGATAACTGAAGAAGTTAGTTCAATGATGATGGAGTTGTTTCCTTCTCCGCTATCTGCAATATGAACTGAAGCCGGATAGATAGTAGGGGTGTGATGTCCCGTACGCACAGAGAGGCTGAAGGTTTCGGGGATTGTTCACTTTTATAAATTTAAGGCTGTTTTGGGAAATCTTGCCTGAGTAAGAGGGTTAACCTAGTCATGTACTAATCGTCTTCTGAGTGAGTTGCTATGCAGGTCTTGTTCAAGGTTGTTCGTCAATATCCTAATCAACAGCCCCGACTGCAAACCTACACATTAGAAGTAGAACCGAGCTCGACTATTCTTGAATGCCTCAATCAAATTAAGTGGGAACAAGATGGGACGCTTGCCTTTCGGAAAAACTGTCGCAATACCATTTGTGGTAGTTGCTCAATGCGAATCAATGGTCGCGCAGCACTTGCCTGTAAAGAAACAATTAAACAAGAGCTCAGCCGTCAGATTCCCTCGACATTTTTATCGGGAAAATTAACTGATGGTGAAGAATTAAACCCCATACTTGAGATTAATGTTGCCCCGATGGGGAATATGCCAGTTATTAAAGATTTAATCGTTGATATGCAGAGTTTCTGGCAGAATTTAGACACTGTTGATCCCTATGTCAGTACTGCTGGGCGGCAGGTACCGGAGCGCGAATTCCTGCAGTCGCCCGAGGACCGGGCCAAGCTGGATCAAATGGGAAACTGCATTCTCTGTGGTGCCTGTTATTCAGATTGCAATGCCCTAGAAGTGAATCCTGGGTTTGTTGGTCCCCATGCTTTGGCGAAGGCACAGCGGATGTTAGCTGATACACGGGACCAGGCGACTGAGACGAGACTCTCACAGTATGGTCAAGGCACTGAGGGGGTTTGGGGATGCACCCGTTGTTACAACTGCAATGCGGTTTGTCCGATGGATGTTGCTCCGCTCGATCAGATTAGCCAGATTAAGTCGGGTGTGCTCCAGCGGCAAGATGCACAGGCTAGCCGCTCTGTGCGTCACCGCAAGGTATTGGTTAACTTAGTGCAGCAGGGGGGCTGGATCGATGAACGAAAGTTTGGGTTCAAGGTGGTGGGGAATAACTTTAAGGATGTTCAAGGGGTGTTGGGTTTGATCCCCCTGGGATTGCGCATGCTGCAAAGAGGAAAATTCCCCAGTACCTTTGAGGCGTCTGCAGGCGTTTCAGAGGTGCGTTCACTGATCAATTCCGTTAAGATGCGAGAGTCGCAGTCTACCGAAACTATGAGCGATCCCGCACCTCAAAATCCTGTTGCGCCTGAGTCTGATGCGCCTGAATCTAATGCGTTAGTGGAGGGACCTGATCCGTCCTTTGGCTGGAATACCTATGCTGAGCGGATCAATGGCCGATTTGCGATGCTCGGCTTTATTGCTCTTTTAGTTCTAGAATTGGTGACCCATCAAGACTTCTTTACCTGGATTGGCCTGCGATAAGGTTCTATTGTTCTTCGCCCGCATGGTATGAACTCCGGACAAGGGGGCCTGAACGAACATGACTGAAGCCCATCCTTTGTGCCAAATCACCGAGATGATCGAACTCATCTGGGTGCCAGTATTTCTGTACGGCTAGGTGCTCTAAGGAGGGACGCATATATTGGCCGAGGGTGATGCGATCGCAACCCACCCCTCTCAAATCAACCAGCGTTTCTAGAATCTCTGCTTCAGTTTCTCCCAAGCCGAGCATCAGCCCTGATTTCGTCGCTATCTGGGGCGCAAATTCCTTCACTGTTTTGAGCACATCCAAAGAGCGTTCATACTTGGCTCCTCGCCTCACAGGTCCTTGAAGGCGCTTAACAGTTTCTAAATTGTGGTTGTAACAAACGGGTCCTGCATTGACCACTGTTTTGATACGGTTGCGATCACCCCGAAAGTCTGGCGTCAGAACTTCTATTTGAGTTTGGGGCATCACCTGATTGATCTCAGCCATGGTTGAGGCAAACCATCCAGCCCCTTGATCGTCTAGATCATCTCGATTGACAGAGGTCAGAACCACATAGTTCAAGCCCAAGAGCTTGACGGAGTCAGCCACTTTCTGGGGTTCCTGAGGATCTAAAGGCTGCGGTGCGTGACCTTTGTCCACCTGACAAAAAGCACAGGCGCGGGTGCAAACTGGCCCCATCAATAGGAAGGTGGCTGTTTTTTGGGCATAGCATTCACTACGATTGGGGCAGCGACCTTCTTCGCAAATGGTGTGGATCTGATGTCGCTTTACAATCTGCTGCACCGTTGATAGCTCACTGGCTTTACCGATGGGCTTTTTTAGCCAGGACGGGAGTCGTTCAACCTGCGTCGTTTCCAAGATATTTATCTTTTCCAGTACCTCTCAGGGTCTACCTTAGCAAGGTTTCTCCTCCCCTGCAGAAGCCGCCAGGGGTTGATTGAGGAACCATTCATACCCTTCTGTGAGCCGTGCTTTAGCATTATGTTCAACAATACTGCCGTGGGCCATAATCACACGTTCAAAGTCCCAGCGTAAAACCCGTTCAATAGACTGTTTGACGGTTTGTTTCTCCTGGGTGGCGATTCTTTCTAACCAGGAGGGCTGTAACTTTTGGTAGGACCCCATAATCCTGGCGGCTAATTGTGTCCTGTGACTAAAGGCGGCATCAAAATGGAAGGCTGTATCCGTCAGAATCAAGGTTTGACTGCTGGGGTGGAAAAAGACAATTTCGTTGAGGCATTGCGGTCCGCTGAAATCTAAAATGCGAAATCCTCGAAACGGTAAGTACTGTACCTGATTTTGCAGATCACTGTGATGCTCTAGATAAGCATCGATGCGAAGGTCGGGTCTCTTGACCTCTAAGCCCTGTACCGCCAACAGTTGTGCGTCAGGATATTGCTGTTGCAGGGCCTCTGCATATAAATGATGGTAAAGGTTGGGCGCAATAATGAAGCTGACAGGGCCTAGCGCCTCAATGTCTGCGAGGGACTCGATTGCAATCGGAGAAATCACGACTAGCTCTCCGGACTGGAGCCGGATAATCGTCATGCGGGTCCCGACATCTAG
The DNA here is from genome assembly GCA_937951315.1 of uncultured cyanobacterium. GTDB lineage: Bacteria > Cyanobacteriota > Cyanobacteriia > Thermosynechococcales > Thermosynechococcaceae > RCC1774. The sequence goes on along the minus strand of CALFCG010000375.1, from coordinate 1,513 downwards.
CCCCCAATATTGGAAGGGCTGTTCAGCAATCCAGAGATCTGGCGCAAGTTCTCGAAGCATTGCAATTAGGATGAAACGATAGTGGTCGGCATTAAAAAGCTGCTCTCTAAATCAATCATAAAATAAATGCATGAGTCAGTCATTTAATAGTGATACAGTGAGTCCCCAGCTGGTCAATTTGGTGGGAGTGGTTGCACTTGCGATCGCAACTCAGATCCGTGACGCAACAGAAACCGCCTCAGGGCAATCGGCTTCAGCCCCTGCGGCATTGGTGTTGATCCATCGCTATCCCGAGATTACGGTGGATGTGCTGGGACGGTATCTCCAGCTGTCGCAGTCAGGAGCGGTGCGGCTCGTCGAGCGTCTGACCCAAAAAGGTTGGGTGCAGCGCAATCGTGGCCAAGATAAGCGGTTTGTGACTTTATCCTTGACGGAGGCTGGGGAAGGAGTTGCGATCGCAATTCTAAGGGAGCGGCAACAACAGATTGCACAAACACTGACCGTCCTGACCTCCAATGAGCAGCAACAGCTGAGCCAAATTCTGACGAAAATATCCAGCCAGCAACCTAATATCGGAGAACAGGCTGAATTTCTCTGTCGGCTCTGTGACATGTCGGTTTGCCCGCTGGATGTGTGCCAAGATCGCTGGGCTGAGTTGAAAAAAACGTAAGTGTTCTTATTTGCTGTGTTGCAGAAATGCCATTGCAAGACTCCGATCAGTGACGCGACTGGTCGATGAGGATATATCTAGGCACTGAATAAACATGTGGTGTTGTCCCAAATGGCTCCAGGAGAGCCTAAACGGCTTTCAACATGACAGACTCAACAAACTGTTTTCTACAATCCTTACAGAGATAGCATTGTTGACCTCGGCGAGATCCATTCTTCGAGATTTGTTCAGATTGGCAATGGGGACATTTCATTACTTTCATTACACCTTGGGCGACATTATCGCCAACATGAGGTCCCAAATACGACACTAACAGTTCCTCAATCTGTTCCGTTAAATGTTGGCGGTGAGTGAGGTCCGGATTACGGAGTGCTGCTAGAATCACTGCATTGAGTCCATGGACACAAACCTCTCCTAGCAGATCGGCTTTCGCCTGATCTAGTAAAGGGTTGCGTTGCTTGAGAATGTAGGCTAAAAAATTAATCGCCTCTTGGGTCATCCCTTCATCAATGGATTGAAAGATGGGGCGGGCAATATAGAACTGAATAAACACAACCCGTGAAACAGGGTGTTCAAAGAGCTTGCTGACTGAGTGCGTCAGAACCTGAATCATCTGCCTCAGCGGCAGTTGGAGGACTTCTGGCGTATCGATCTGTGCCCAAAACATTTTGACCCGTTCAACATGCTGCAACTCCATTGCATTAAAGATCGCAGCCTTGTTCGGGAAAAACTGATAGAGCGAACCAATGGCGGTTCCAGCTCTAGCAGCGATCTGATGGGTTGTTGCTGCTTCATACCCCACTTCATCAAAGATGGCTGCCGCCGCATCAAGAATTTTTTCGA
>CALFCG010000374.1 GCA_937951315.1 uncultured cyanobacterium | reverse complement strand
CCAGAAATGCGTCGATTTGTGTTTCAACCTTCGCTTGAGGAGTTGGAACACTATAGAACCGAGGCGGTTTTTGGGGACGAGAGACAAGAATTGCTGTCCGCTCTGGCAAAATGATCGAATACACAAGGGCTGCAGACGGATCAATCTGATCAATTTGCACGGGTTGCAAATCAGCACAAGCTTCCCGAAAGAAGTTATCGAGTTCGGCAACCTGCAAGGCTTCAATTAAGGTTCGCGCTTCCACCAATGCAGCTTGACTGGGCTGCTCATCCTCTAGAAGCAGCGCCACCAGTTTGCGGTAAGTAGGTTCGACCGTGTCACGAAAGGAGAACTGCACCTCTGGGCTAATCGTGGCCAGATCACTTCGAAGTAACTTGAGGGCCTGAACAGACTGACGATAGGCAGCGATCGCAAGTTGACGATTCCCTTGCTGCTCCTGCAGTCGACCCAGCTGTGCAGCAGCCTTGGCAGTAATATCAGTCGATCGAATACCTTGAGCGCGCGCAAGCCCTTGCTCCGTGGAAGTGATGGCTCGCTGCATCTGCTCCATATAACGGTAAAGTTCGCCCTGCTGAACAAGAGCATAGGCTGTGGCTTGTCCATCCTGCAGACGCGTAGAAACGGTTATGGCCTGCTCTAACAGCTGTGAAAGGGAATCAACGGAGATCGATAACTGATCAGCATCCCCAGCAAGGATGGTATTCGAAAAATTCACGGCACTAAAAACCGCATGACGGCTAGGAGGCAGCTGGGAAAGCTGACGATACAGAGGAGTGACAAGCTCTTGAGCTCGCTTCTGTTGCCCCAATTCAACCTGGAGACTCAGCTCATTGAGTTGAGCATCGATCTGCTCCCTCGGCTGGGTTGCTGCTCGACGCGCTTGCTGGAAGTACGTTAGGGCATCCTCAGTCTGCCCTAAACCATGCAAAGTGCTCCCTAAACTCAGAAGAATGGGGCTACTGGGAACTTGCTCTACCTTGGCAACGGCAGCACTTTGCTCGAGAACCTGACGGCTGGCTTCAAAATCTCCGAGATTTTGGTAGGCCACGCCTAAGCTATGCAATCCCCGCAGCTTCAAGATAGGGTCCGGCGTAAGGCGGATTTGGTGGGTCAGTTTTGTCAGGAGGGTGCGGGTCCGACGATAAAAACCAAGCTGCTGCCACGCTTGAGCTTGATTAATTTGGCTGCCTAAAACACCTTGCAGATCGTTGGCACGTTCATAAAATTGGCGGGCCTCATCCCAGATTGCGATCGCATCTTCGAATTTACCGGTGGCGAAATGCAAACTGGCCTCTGTATTGCGGACATGGGCCCATATGATTGGCTCTGAGACACCATTCGTTTCGAGCAGTCTTAGACTGGTTGCGATCGCATCTTCAGCGGCTTGCCATTGCGACAACTTCTGAAGGGTGAGTGAACGATAGCTCAAGCTTAAAGCTTGATTTGCGTGATCATCGCGACTGGCATAGGTTTCTGCTGCAAACTGAAAAGAGGTGGCCGCCTCTGAGAACAAGCCAACCGTGTAAAGACGTCGCCCCTCCTGTAGGATGTTCTCTTCAGAGAGTTCCGTCTCCTGAGTCTGCTGTGCCAGAACGGTAAGCGGTTCCGTCAGCACTGAAGCCCGCGCCGGCTTCACAGCAAACACGACTCCAAGTCCCATCCATATAAATAGCCAGATCATGTAAGGCCTAAAAGAGAAAAAGCCCGAAGAATAGAAGGATCTAGCGTTTTTATCTGGAGAAGTTAACATGTGTGTGTCGCAGTACCAAGGCCCGCTAACGTCAAGTCAGGTTGATGATTCACAAGTCTCATGCGCCCCTGCTGATCACGCTGCCAGCCTGTCGCTTCTAGTAGCGGGGCTTGAGGCACTCGCTTGCTAACCACAGCCCCATTTAAGTGATTATTGTTGGGTTGTGCCCTGCGAAAAGAAGAGAGATCACGCACATCATTCCATAACTGTGGATTACTTACTAAATCTTGAGGACTGGGGGGCACACCACCCCGACCCGCGAGAACAAAACTGTTGCCTTGCCTGACCGCACAACCCATGGCTATTTTTTGGCTTGGATCGCTGACCCCTTCAGGTAAATTCACTAGAGCTGAGTCTGGATCAGAAACCAGCGTATCAATCTCAACTCCTCCCGCTAGACCAAATTCAGAACTGGCATCGATATCATTAGTTCCGTTATTCAAAACCGCTTGACGCTCTGCAAAACCAAACAAGCCTTGAGTACTAATTGTAATGTTGCCGCCATTCCCACCGGAGGCATTAGCAACAATATTGCTATCTTGATTCGGAATAGCAACAATAAGGCCTGCACTGATTTCGACGTTACCACCATCCGCAAGGCCCCCTGCTTGCGCAGTGATCTGACCGTTCTGCACAAGGATTAGGCCTGAGACCTGTAAACGTATAATCCCCCCATTACTGGACATAGTTTGTGCAGATAGGAAACCTTGATCAAGAGTTAGTGCACTGGTATTTATACTGAGCGTTCCTCCATCCCCTGAACCAGCACTACCAATGTCAAAAATACTGGGGATAGGCATCAGTTCTCCCAGCCCTGTTACTTCTACAAGCTCTGAGGCATTAATGGTCACATCACCTGCACGGCCATCACTCAAAGTCCCAGAGGAGACCAGTCCTCCATTGCGGAGAAAAAACTGCTGAGTTTCGACGCGAATGTCTCCTCCATTACCTGTGACATCAGCTGGAGAATCCATTAGCCCAACTTGGGAGAAAAGACCACTAAATGCACCATCAATTACGACAGAGTCTGTCGCAAAAACCCCTAAAAACCCTGCGTCCCCCGATCCAGTCGTAACATTCTGAGCCTGGGAGCCATTCGTAAAGGAAACTCTCCGACCTCTTAGGACAACAGTTCCTCCTGTACCACTGGTATTAATGGAGGAATCATCAATACCAGTAAATGAGGAACCAAAGCGAATATCTTGAAAGCTTTCAACCTGTCTATAGTCAAGTACAAAGCCTTGATTAGTATCTGCCAAGCCAACAAAGGTATGGCCACCCACCGCTCCAATCTCAATCCGACCACTGGGAACATCAAGATGCCCTCCCTCAAAAAGCACCTCGCCCCCAATCAGAGCCAAAGTATTCCCTCGCTGTAGCTGAAGACCAACTGGATCACCAAGCACAGAGACCCGACCGCCTGGCATAGCATTAGACTGATTAGTAATAGCTCCTGGAGAAGCCCCAAATTGCAGGCCAACAGGAGTACTCATCGTCAACAATGGAATAGCCTGCAATAGATTTGAACTAAAAACAGTTTCATCCGCAAACGTTAAACTGCTGGCAGTCGTACCAAGAAATGAGCCACCAATATTGAGTGCTGCATCTGGCCCAAAGAGGATTCCATTGGGGTTCATTAAGAACACATTAGCCGTTCCATCAGCATGGAGTGCACCATCAATACTGGAAACATTAGACCCCGTTACTCTACTGATTATATTTTCAACAACTCCAGCACTGGGTATCCGAAAAGTTGCGACCTCACCCTGTCGAATCAAGAATGACTCAAAACTATGAAACAAGTTGCTTCCGCGAAGGGAACCACCTTCAATCTCAATAGAATTCCCAACAGTATCAACAGTTGTTGGTAACGAACCATCTGGCACGATCTGCGCATTCAAGGGGCAAGCAAAAAGATATAACGCAAAAAAAGCACCCCCTCTGATCCCCATTCTGTGGCATCGCCAAGAATGCGTCAGGCCAGAAATAAAAAGGGTTTGAGAGCGTAGATGCACTTAGTAGATGCGATATACCTCCTAAAGCATGCTGGAAGTATACCCACATTTTTATCTTATCAATACCGATTATCGCACCAAATCATCAAAACACAATAAATTCAATCGTTTTTGGAACTTACTAATCCAAAATATTTTTCTTCTGCAAGAGAAAGAAGATAGACGGATCCCTTCCCCCATCTATCTTCTTTCAAACAAGCGTTAAATCTTCTACTCTTGCACCGGAAAATTAGAGCGCAATTGTAGCTTAGGCTAGCAAAAGCCTAATATCCGCAAAAGAGGAGTGCATCTGACACCCTCTAACTCAGTCGATTGCTTAATTACATCCATACTTCCGCTCGAAACCTGCTCGGAGAAAGCTAGCTCAGGCTGTGCTTGAACCTTCTCAGCCATTAGAACCGGGCCAACACCAGCAGAAAGGCTCATGAAACTGAGCGCCAAGGCCAAAGAGAATTTAGTTTTCATGATGCTTGTGAATCCTTATGTAAATCAACGAAAACAGAACAGATTTAAGATACTCAAATACTTCTGAAAACGAATTCAGAATTGATACCACAAGTAGGCCAGAAAAATTAAATTTCACACGAACTGCTCCATAAGATTGCAGACACCTATTTAACTTCAGGCATCAATAAATCGTCAAAGCTTATCGCTGAAAACTCAAAGAGAATCGAGTGATTTAGCAGAAGCCTAATATCCGCAGAAGAGGGGTACATCTCACACCCTCTAACTCAGTCGATTGCATTACATCCTTGGCTTCAATTGGTGCATGCTCTGAGATAGCCTGCTCAGGCTGTGCATGAACCTTCTCAGCCATTAAAACCGGGCTAGAAGCAGCCGAAAAAGTCATGGCACCGATTGCTAGAGCCACGGAAAATTTAGTTTTCATGATAATTGTGAATCCCTAAGTGAATTTACTGAACTCGAACAGATTTAAGGCACTCAAAATCTGCCTGAAAATGAATTCAGACTTTATCTCACACGAGCTCCCCCGACCCCTATACCAATAGACGTCAAATGTCATGCGTAAATTTACGCAATTTTTCAGACAACTATTTGGGATTATATAGTAAAAATACTGACGTGGAATCACCTCAATGGATGATGGTCACCTACACGACCAATCCTCACCCCCCCGAAAAGCTTACTCAGCCTTGAGAAGAGCCCTATTTCCTCACGATAAGACATATTTTACGACCATCCCCATATCAGGGCTTGTTGACATTTTTATGTTCAAACTTCGGTCTCGAGAAAGTGGAAGTCCGCAGGAACTATTTTTAACTTCTTCATAGAAAAGGCTTAAGGCCTGAGTCGCCCGGAAGTATGGCCTGTGATCCAACTATAATGGTTCCTGTCCTATCTGATTTGAGTCTGCAGCCGTGACTGTTTCTCCCGTCTCCCCTGCCCCAACATCAAACCCAAATCCACTTCCTGATGCATTGGGTCGGTTTGGCGTATTTGGAGGCAAATACGTTCCTGAGACCTTGATGCCCGCCCTCAGCGAATTAGAAGAAGCATTTGAGAATTATCGTGAAGATTCTGGCTTTCAAGAGCAACTCAATGGTCTGCTCAGAGATTACGTTGGACGCGCCAATCCACTCTACTTTGCAGAACGGCTAACGGCTCACTATGCTCGCCCAGATGGCACCGGGCCTCAAATTTATCTCAAGCGCGAAGATTTGAACCACACAGGTGCTCACAAAATCAACAATGCGTTGGCACAGGTATTGTTAGCCCAACGCATGGGCAAACAGCGAATCATTGCAGAAACCGGTGCAGGCCAACATGGTGTCGCCACAGCCACCGTCTGTGCCCGGTTTGGCCTACAGTGCGTCATTTATATGGGCGTTCAAGATATGGAACGGCAGTCCCTCAACGTTTTCCGGATGCGGTTGCTCGGGGCAAAGGTGCAGCCCGTCGAAGCCGGAACCGGCACGCTTAAAGATGCCACATCTGAAGCGATCCGAGACTGGGTCACGAATGTTGAGACGACACATTACATTTTAGGTTCAGTGGCTGGCCCCCATCCCTACCCTATGATGGTGCGCGATTTTCATGCCGTCATCGGTCGAGAAACACGACAGCAATGCCTAGAGCATTGGGGCGGCTTACCTGATATTTTGCTGGCCTGTGTCGGGGGTGGCTCCAACGCAATGGGCTTATTCCATGAGTTTGTCAAAGAATCTTCCATCCGGATCATCGGCGTCGAGGCTGCCGGAGAAGGCATTGGCAGTGGCCATCATGCAGCAACACTAACGCAAGGACAAATTGGCGTTCTCCATGGCGCCATGAGCTATTTGCTCCAGGATGATGACGGTCAGGTTGAAGAAGCTCATTCAATCAGTGCGGGGTTAGACTACCCAGGGGTTGGACCCGAACATAGCTTTTTGAAAGATAGTGGTCGTGCGGAATATTTCAGCGTCACAGATGCAGAAGCCATTGCAGCCTTCCAGCGACTTTCAGAATTAGAAGGCATTATCCCAGCCTTGGAAACCAGTCATGCGATCGCATATCTTGAAACCCTCTGCCCCCAGCTCACAGGCAGTCCTCGCATCGTGATTAACTGCTCAGGCCGAGGTGACAAAGACGTCCAGACCGTCGCCAAATTCCTGGAACACCTTCAAGGCGATGCCTAGCTAGGCAGCACTCACTTTGCAACCGTTGCAGCCGTCACATCGCAAGCATCTATGGCTCCTCTGTGTATCGATTGCGTTAGGGATAGGTTTACGGCTGATCAACCTCACCGATAAATGCCTCTGGACCGATGAGTTAGCGACCCTCGTTTTTAGCCTCGGGCATAGTTTTCAACCCATTCCCCTAGACCAACTCGTCACCTCTGCAGACCTGCTGCAGCCACTGATCCCAGATCCCCACCTCAACCTGAACGGGGTGATCGAACATCTCCTGGGGGAAAGCAACCATCCTCCTCTCTATTTTTTACTCACACATCTGTGGCTGCAGGTGTTCCCCCACCCAGACGGCCTCGTCTCTCTCTGGGGAGCGCGATCGCTCTCTGCCCTATTCGGAGCCGCCGCTGTACCAGCCATATTTGGCTTGGGATATCTCGCCTTTCACTCTCTCTGGATTGCCCAGCTTGCAGCTTTGCTGATGGCCACCTCCCCCCTTGCCATCTATCTCGCTCAAGAGGCCCGCCATTACACATTGCCAATTTTATGGGTCATGGCTTCTCTAGCGTGTCTAATTACCGCAACCCGCGCCTTAACAGAACGCCGAACCTTACCCTTCTGGGTCGTACTGACCTGGATTGCCGTCAATGGCTTAGGAGTCGCATCCCATTATTTCTTTAGCTTGACCCTTTGCGCTGAGGGCATTGTTTTACTGGGTTTGGCAAGCCGACATCTTCAGACCAACACTCAATCAGCCAAGAAGCCAACAGGGTTAGAAGCCCCTCCTCCCAGAAAACATCCCCTCCGATCAACATGGCTGCGCATTAGTGCAGTGGGGATCGGCACATTGGCAAGCCTGGTAGTGTGGCTGCCGTTTCTACAGGGGGTACAGGACAGTGAGATCACTCAGTGGATTCATCGGGGCAATCGCGTCGGCCTAGAATGGCTCGATCCGATCCTCCAAATCCTCGCCGGGGCGATCACGATGCTCTATATGCTTCCCATTCAAGCAAGCCACGCCCCCATTACCGTAGCGTCGTTTGTCTCGCTGGTGCTGATTGCAATTTGGACGGGTTTCAAAATCAATCGGGGCTTGCGAAGGCTGGGCCCTGACCGCCACTCTATTCATATTTTGGGCGGATTTGTCCTAGGTGCGATCGCAACTTTTCTAATCATTACCTATGGCTTTGAACGAGAAGTCACCAGCGCCCCTCGCTATCATTTCGTCTTCTTCCCGGCCGTCCTGCTGCTGGTTTCAGCAGCCTTGGTACAGCAATGGTCATCCTCTCGGAGCGCCTTCAAACAGACTGCAATTATTGTGGCCAGCCTCAGCTTACTGGGCTCGATGACCGTCGTCAGCAACCTGGGTTATCAAAAAACCCATCGCCCGGATATTGTCGCCCAAGCCATTCGAGAACAACCACCCCAACAGAGCCTCATTGTCATTGCCCACTCGACCCACGGCCAAACAGGCCGCCTCATGGCCCTTGCTTGGGATTTCAAGCATCACCCCCTCCCTCAACCTGACCCACTTTATTTATTAGCCCACATCATCGATCAGCCAGCGTCAGCCCTCATCCCCTTGGACAGAGCACTGGAGAAGGCTCCATCTCCTCTTTCCCTTTGGCTGCTGGAGTTCAAGGGAGTCCCAGAGGAACGTCTACAGGCAACTCTCCTCGCCCATCATTGCCAACCCGCCCCTCAAGTCAAATCGGCTACAGACGGCTATCGATATCGCATGCATCTTTGTAGCAGTGATCAATCACAACAAAACTAGGGAAGGCTAGATAAAACGACATTACAGCCACAATCTGTTAAGCTTTATTAAAAATAAAGACGATTTGCTTGTTTTCAAGTCAATGCCGCAACAATTGAAGTTGAATCATGACCCATGATCAACAGCAGCCTAAGCTGACGCGGCATCAACCAAGAGCGAGTTAATCCTGGACGATAGACTCTGCTGATGTTTTTTTGGTTGTTGATGAGGTTATCAATCTATGGCTAGTGCCACTTTGCCAACCCCAGTTCATGCATTCGATGCTGCATTATCGGCTGCGGATCAAGCGTCACTCCTGAACGGCGAGATTCTGTTGCAGACCCGTTCCCACACATTGATTGGTGCGGGTGTCACCGCTCAGATGTTCTTACCCACCTCCCGACAGCAAGCCTGGACGCAGCTGACACATTACCCAAGCTGGACACAGTTTTTTCCCGATATTAACCGCAGTGAAGTTCTCGCAACGATTGATCATTCAGAATCAATAGAGCGACGGGTCTACCAAACAGCTCGCAAAGACTTTTTCCTGTTAGCGGTGCAGGTTGAAATTTACTTGCAGGTCACTGAAACCCCCAATCAACGACTCCAGTTTCAGTTAGAGCGGGGGAGCTTTAGTGACTTTTCTGCAGACCTGACGCTACAGGATTATGGTCCCGGGACCATCTTGACCTATTCCGTGGAGGCGACACCTCTGATTCCAGTGCCGAGTCTATTTATTCAAGAGGCTGCTCGCCAAGACTTACCCAGCAATATGCGCCAAATGCGGCAAGTCATTTGTGCATCCACCTAACATTCACAGACGTCGAATGGTACAGCTTCATCTCTTGCATGGTTAAATTCTGTAAAACCTCTGGAGATTTTCTTTCCTGGTCTGTCTCAGGATCCCTAGAATGAGGGTGACTATCGCAGCGGTTGGATTTGCGAATCACTCGGGATTTATCTATGACTACTGGAACTGCTTCATCGACGACAGCCGAAGATTACGTTGTGATCGGTCTTGCGACTTGCTTCATCAAGAAAGAAGGTAAATTAGAGTCGGTCAAAGTCATTGAACCGATTCCCTCAGCAGCACTGGAAGCGATTCTTAAGGGCATCCCTACCTCTTATGAGATGGCATTGGGGACAACCTACGGTGCTGTTTTGCAGGGTGAGACACCGCAACAACCCTCAGAGTTTCCCCAGGGCACTCAATTCTGCGATGAATTTGTCGAGCGCCTCAAAGCAACCGCTCGCAGCTATGTTTCTCGCCCCGTGGCCACAGAACATATTGCCATCGGTGAACTCAAATCAGACTTTAATTTTTCAACCGAACGCAAGCGAACGCTGAATTCAGAGCGGATCGTCAGCACAGAAGATAACGTTAAGCAGCATTCCCATACCCATAAAATACTTTAGGTTCACGCCACCTCTCAGTTCTGTTTGACCTTCATCCTTTCATTGCAATATGTTCGCAATCTTTTTTCCTGCCCTGCACCAGGGTTGGCAGATTCTTCAGGTGCCCATCTGTTTTGTCAGTGCTTGGGGACTTATGATCTCGGGGGGCTGGCGTCTCGCAACAACAGTACAAGCGGGGATTGCCCTCTCCAAACGCCTACATCAAATTCCTTGTGCAGACTGCCAGTTTTTTACAGGCAGCTATTATCTTAAATGTCCCGTCCACCCTGACACGGCCCTTTCAGAACGGGCCATTGACTGCAGAGATTTTAAGGTTCATCCGGCAAGCAACCTAGCCAGCAACCTTTAGATTCTTCCATGGGCATCTATTGGATGGGGAACTGGCGGAGAGCAATCCTCTTCTGGGACACCATCCCCTTCATCTGACGGTCAGGAGATCTAATCCATGCTCACATCCTTAATCAGCTTACTTCTCGGAAGCGGTGCAGCAACGGGTCAAGCGTCGGATGTTTGCAGCTGGACGCAGGAAGGCTCTTGGGCCAACTACCAGACCGGGACATTAAAGGATGTCGAGGAGGAACTAGCGCCCCCCAAGCCAGAGGGGGTCGGACACACCCCCACAGGTTTACCGGTTAAGGTCAGCGTGAGCTATGGCGGAGAATCTCGGCCGGTATCTGCCTTTAATCAAGATGCGATCGCAACCTTTGCCGACGCCCAAACATCATCGCCCCAACCCAACATCACGGAACTCTTCACAGAAGAGTATTTGTTTACCGAATCCGGTAAAGACTATTGGCTACCCCTCCAGAAGCAAATGATCCCCTTTCTCAACCAAGAACTCACCCCTGGAGATCAGGTCCAGCTCTTAGCGCTGTGGATCGGCTATTCCCATCCCCAAGGGGAAGTCAATCACACCTTTTTAGTGAACGAATTTTGCAAGCCCTAACCGATTCAGGTCTAGTCATGCGACGAGGCAAAAAGCAAGTAGACTAAGTACCTGTATGGATCTAGCGAAGGGGCCATTTGTCCGTGAATTTTCAGTCCGTTATTGCCAAGCTACACGAATTTTGGGGCGATCGCGGCTGTCTGATTGTCCAGCCCTACGATGTCGAAAAGGGCGCCGGAACGAAAAGCCCCCACACCTTTTTGCGAGCATTAGGCCCCGAACCCTGGTCGGTCGCCTATGTTGAACCCTGCCGACGACCTGGCGATGGCCGCTATGGTGAGAATCCCAATCGATATCAGTATTACTATCAGTACCAGGTGTTGGTGAAGCCCTCCCCCGATGATATTCAAGATATCTACCTCGATTCACTGAGAGCCTTAGGGATTCGCCCCGAAGATCACGACATTCGCTTTGTTGAAGACAACTGGGAAGATGCAGCCGTCGGTGCCTGGGGCGTCGGCTGGGAAGTCTGGCTTGATGGCATGGAAGTGACGCAGTTCACCTACTTCCAGCAGTGTGGGGGGTTAGACTGTCGCCCCGTCTCCATTGAACTCACCTATGGGTTAGAGCGGCTAACCATGTATCTTCAAGAAGTCGATGCCATGGCAAAAATTGACTGGAATGGCACCCTCACCTACGGCGATGTCCATTTACAGGGAGAAATTGAGCAATCTACCTATAACTTCGAAGCCTCAAACCCTGAGCTCTTGTTCCAGCTGTTCGGACTCTACGAACAAGAAGCAAATCAACTCTTTGAACGCGAACTCGTCCTTCCGGCCCTCGACTACGTTCTCAAATGCTCCCACAGCTTTAACCTATTAGATGCTCGGGGCGTGATCTCAGTCACCGAGCGCACCCGCTACATTGCTCGGATTCGTCAACTGGCACGCCAGGTTGCCCAGCTTTATGTCCAGCAGCGCGAAGCCCTCGGCTTTCCCCTAATCAATGCAGCAGGCGCGAAGCCAATTTCAGCCGGAGGGAAGCCATGAGTTTAGGCAAATGGTTGGGTCTTGTTGTCCTTTTAGTCTCCCTGTATGTTCTCTGGCAAATTCGCCAAGTTCTACTGCTGCTGTTCACCGCGGTTGTCTTGGCCTCAGCCCTCAATAGCCTTGTGCTCTATCTCGGCAAGCGCGGCCTCAAACGGAGCTGGGCCGTGGCCCTCTCCATTGCGCTACTGCTGGGCGTCACCTTCCTCTTTTGCCTACTGGTGATCCCTCCCTTTATTTCAGAATCACAGCAGTTTACAGAATTAGTCCCCCAAAGTGTTGACCGCATTGAAACCTGGAGCAACTGGCTTGAATCTCAAGTCCCTGATCAGGCCATTCTGGCTCCAGAGGTCTTCAATGCCATCAACACCGTTATCGATAACCTCGCCAACGAAATCCCCAATGTTGCCAGCAATGCCTTCCGGAACTTCTTGGCGTTGTTCTCTAGCTCTCTGCTGGTGCTGCTGAACATTTTGCTGATTTTCGTCCTGACGATCATGCTGCTCGTGGATCCGCATAAATATCGCAGTATGTTCATTCGGCTCTTTCCCTCGTTCTACCGACGACGGGCAGACACGATTTTAACGCTCTGCGATACAGCCCTCGACAGCTGGATCATCGGTATTCTATTCAACATGACCGTGATCGCGATTTGTAGCGGCATCGGTCTCTGGATTCTCGGTGTCAAACTCGTCCTCGCCAACGCCCTAATTGCGGGACTCATGGAAGCCATCCCCAATATTGGCCCGACGTTGAGCTTAATTCCCCCCATGGCTGTGGCCTTGCTAGATGCCCCCTGGAAAGCATTAGCGGTCCTCATTTTTTATGTCCTATTGCAACAACTGGAGCAATACATATTAGTGCCAGCCGTCATGGCGAAGCAGCTCGATCTGCCTCCTGCGGTGACTTTACTGTCTCAAATCATTTTTGCATTGTTCTTTGGCTTCTTGGGCCTGTTGCTAGCTCTGCCATTAGTCATTGTGGGTCAAATTTGGTTTAAAGAAGTGATGATTAAAGACGTGTTAGACCCCTGGAATCGCCCCCACAAAAATCCGCCGCCGCCACAATCCCTAATGGACCCCCCATCGCCCATAGAGGGGGAGGCGACAACTTAAAAACCAAGTTCATGAGAGCCCCAATGACACGCTTGCCAAGTTAGGTCAACGCCCAAGATAATAAATCCACGATTGAGGAATGATTTTATGAGTTTGAATCTTGTCAGCCTTGTGGGCCGAGCAGGCAGAGACCCAGATGTCAGATATTTCGAGTCAGGCAGTGTCGTTTGCAACCTCACCTTAGCCGTCAATCGACGTTCGAAGAATGATGAACCCGACTGGTTCAGCCTAGAGATCTGGGGCAAGACGGCAGAAATTGCAGCCAGCTACGTTCGCAAAGGCAGTTTAATTGGCGTCTCGGGAGCGCTGAAATTCGACCGCTGGCAGGATCGTGGCACCGGTGCTCAACGTTCCAAACCTGTCATTCGGGTGGATCGTTTAGACTTGCTCGGTTCTAAGCGAGATAGTGACGCCAATGCAGGCAACAATTACGACGATCAGTTTTAGATCAAAGGGCGGCAGCCGCCCGTCGATGCCCTAATTGCTCTAAAACCTGCGGCAGAACAACAGCAACCCAATCAATGTCAGCCTCAGTTGTGTCTCGCCCCAGCGTCAGCCGAATTCCGGCCCTCGCCTCTGCATCGCTGAACCCCATGGCCTTCAATATGGGGCTAGGCGCTAAGGTACCACTGTGACAAGCCGATCCTGCACTAATGGCAATTCCGGCCAAGTTCATCTGTCTGACAATGGCACGGCCACTGATAGGAGCTGCCCCCTCAGGTTGCAAATAGAAACTGGCATGGTGGGGAAGACGCCGCTCCAGATCGCCCGTGGTTCGCAGGTCGGGAATGGTTGAGAGACGCTGAAGTAAACGATCGCGCAACGTCCGCAATCGTTGTGTCTCCGTCTCCATATCTTGAACTGCCAGGGCTGCAGCGACGCCAAAGCCAACCATTGTCGGTACTGCTGGCGTTCCTGAACGCAGGCCCCCCTCTTGCCCCCCACCCGTGAGCATCGGCGTTAAAGAAACACCCGCGCGCACATATAACGCTCCAGCCCCTTGAGGACCATAGAGTTTATGACTGGAGAGGGACAGCAAATCAACCGGTAAAGTTTGCACATTAATGGGCAGACGGCCCGCCACCTGCACCGCATCCGTATGAAACAAGGCACCATGCTCGCGAACAATGCGACCAAGGGATTCAATAGGTTGTAGCGTCCCCACTTCACTTTGTCCATAGATAATCGACACAAGAACGGTGTTGGCCTGCAAGGCCGCTTGCAGCTGTGCGGGATCAACGAGTCCCTGGCGATTCACCGGCAACCGAGTCACGTGCCACCCCTGGGACTCCAGCCACTGCGCACAATTAGAGACCGCGGAATGCTCGATGCTCGAAATAATCAGATGCTGCGGTGTCGTGTGTTGATGGACCACACCCAAGAGGGCCAAATTATCCGATTCCGTCCCCCCCGACGTAAATACCAAGGTCTCGGCTGTGGCTCCGATCAGCTCAGCCACTTGAATCCGCGCTTCTTCTAGAGCTGTTGCAGACCGCTGTCCCCATTGATGCAGACTAGAAGGATTGCCCCACTGATGCTGCCACAGATTTTGCATAGATGCGATCGCATCTCTACAGCAGGGCGTCGTGGCACCGTAGTCTAGATAAATTTGCATGAACAGTGATGATGAGTAGAATTACGGTTTTCCCTAATCCTTTAACCTGGGCCGAATCGGGTTCATAGAGATACCATAAAGATAGCAACCCGACTGGCAAGTCTAGTCACCTACCTTTTAAATTTGAGGATTATCATTCATTATCATGAGCTTTTTTGATTCTGATATTGTGCAACAGGAAGCCAAAGGCTTGTTCGAAGACTATCAGTCTCTCATGCAGCTTGGGGGTGAGTATGGGAAATTTGACCGAGATGGTAAAGTCATCTTCATCAAAAAGATGGAAGAGATGATGGACCGCTATCGCATCTTTATGAAGCGATTTGAGTTATCAGATGACTTTATGGCCCAAATGACAGTAGAGCAGCTCAACACGCAGCTCGGTCAATTTGGCATGACGCCGCAAAAAATGTTTGACCAGATGAACCAGACCCTAGAACGCATGAAGCGAGAAATCGAACGCGCATAACCCAAAAGACGCGGTCTAAACCTATCGCAATTTGCATACTGTCCCAGCCATTCAGGTAAATTGGCAGGGTATGTATGCAATCAATCGACAGCCATGGGTCTATTGACAAACTTAAATGGGGTTATCTCCGAAACGGCAATGGTTTCGGCCCTAGACCGAGGGTTTCTTTACGGCGATAGTGTCTACGAAGTCACCCGCACTTTTCAAGGTAAGCTTTTTGGTCTGCAGGAACACCTCGCTCGCCTGCACCAATCAGCAGACTACTTATATATGGACGTTCCCTGGAGTGACGACCAGATTCGGACAGAGATTGAACGCACGCTACAGCAAGCCCCCTGGCAAGAATCCTACGTCAGGATCGTCGTCAGTCGCGGAACAGAGGCCGCCATCAGCCTGCAACCCAGCACAGATCTTAAGCCGAGCCTGTTGATTGTCATTTCTGAAATTTCTCCAACCCCAACCCTATCAGAGACGGGACTACACCTCTGCATTGGTACACGACGACGCAATGATCCCCAAGCCTTATCTCCAGGGGCAAAAACCGGGAACTACCTCAATAATATTCTGGCGCTTCTAGAGGCACGACAGCAGGGGGCAGATGATGCGCTTCTCCTCAACATGAAAGGCCAGATTACAGAAGCCACCACCAGTAACTTTTGGCTCATTAAAGACGGCATCATCTATACAACGCCTGTGGAGGTTGGCATTCTCAAAGGGATTACCCGTCAGTTTCTGCTCCAGATTATGGCCAAACACGATATTCCCTGCCAAGAACGCGTTCTGCAACCCGCAGATCTAGAGGGTGCAGAGGAAGCCTTTCTCAGCTCCTCAGTTCGGCTAATCATGCCAATCAATCAAATTGATCAACAGCAACTCCCCCAATGCCCCGGGAAGATGACGCGATTCCTATGGACTGAATTCATCCAACTAATGGCGAGAGAGTCTCAAGCGATATTGGCTTAGAAAAGAAAACGATTCCGACTGCTAGAGTCCATCAAATGCCAGCAATCCCTCACATTATTGAAGGTTGATGGGCTCCATATCCGGCGATGAAACAGAAGCAAACGGAGCATGGGTATGGTGGCTTTCCCCTTACAACATTGATGTTCAAGCAACGGGCGATCTCAATCTCGAGGCTATGACTCACAGGTATATATGTACAATCGATGGCGATTTGCTTTAATTAGAGTGGATTTATCATCCATTGTCAGTATTTGATGGGTTCTGTGGGGGTTTTGCGGCCCATCGTCTTTTCTATAGCCTCAGCACACGGATGGCAAACGTAATCACCTATTGCTAGGCTGAACTGGGCATGAATCGCTAAGGAACAGGGGAAAGTCAGCAAAATCGTATATTGTATGACTCGAGCTTGGAATTCTACGATAGTTAGTCCTATCTCAAGGGGGAAGTAAAATATGGAGCGCCTTGGACAGGAGACGGCATGAAAGACCTGAAGAACAATAGCATTGTGGATCTGAATAATGATCCGGAAGCGATGCTGGAGCAAATGATTAATCGCAACGTAAAGTTCCAGTTCGTGGAATATGTTTCCGCCGCGGCGGCAGTAGGGGGAACCATCGCAGCCGGTCTCGGTGGCAATGTTGCGCTGGCAGCAGCACCTCTCACCTTCTCCGTTTGTCTGAACCTGATGAATCGGAGAAATTTAAATCAACTGACTCGACAGCGAACATTCGCTGATACCACTGAAATTCAGAACCGCTTGACCAGCGATATTCAGGAAATTCGAACAGGTTTCCAGTCACTGCCCCAGGTCCGAGAGACCATTGATCTCAGTGAAATGAAAGCAGCTCTAGCAGCTGTATCTGAGAATGTCTCGGCTCTTGAAGAGAAAGCACTCGCGCCAGTTAGCGAAATGGGTGAGCCGCAAACGGTTTGGGATTCTGAGCTAGAGCAGCTCAGGAAGCATCAGATTGAATTGACAGAAACATTAGAAACGGTAAAGCAACAGCTTGCCAATGCCCCTGAAGCTACGGTGACAGGGACAGATATGTCCGGGGAATTAGCAACCCTGCGAGATGCGATCGCAAACCTAGAGCAACGCAGTGGCGAAGAGACAGCAGCCGTCCCGAATTTAGACCCCTTGCGCGCTGAACTGCAAGCCATGTTGACCCCCGTTCAAACACAGATATCATCCTTAAACACTCGCCTAGAAAACCAACCAGCGGGTGAAGGGATTGTTGCGAACGGTGGCTCTTCAGATCAAGTGATTGAGCTACAGGGTCATTTAGAAGGTCTGAACACCAAAGTAGATAACGCCTTTGTTAATCTTTCCGACGAACTTGCCGCCGTTCGCGGAGCAGTGGAAGGCACTCAGGGACAAATGGAAAGCGTCCAGCAACGGATTACAGATGAGGTCACCGGGGTACGCGGTGCCGTCGACCAAACTCAACATCAGGTGAATGAAATCCAGGGACGCTTGGAAGGAGTTGGCGGCGCTGTTGAACAGACTCAGAATCAATTCAACGACATTCAGGGACGCTTAGAAGGAATCGACGGTGCCGTTGAAAAAATCAATGACATTCAAGGACGCATTGAGGGCGTAAGTGGTGCCGTTGAAAATACCCAAAATCAATTCAACGACATTCAAGGACGCATTGAAGGTGTAAGCGGTACCGTTGAAAATACCCAAAATCAATTCAACGACATTCAGGGACGCTTAGAAGTCGTGAGCGGTGCTGTTGACAATACCCAAAATCAAATCAACCATATTCAAGAACGCATCGAAGGGGTCGGCGGTACCGTTGAAAATACTCAGAATCAGATCAACGATATCCAGGGACGCTTAGAACAAGTACAGCAAGGCTCAGGCGAACTCCCGACCGGACAAATTGACGCGCACATGGAGACAGCGTTGACCCCGATCAAAGAGCATCTCAATAGCCTAGATGGCAAGATTGAGGCGATACCATCCATCGATCCAGCCGTCATCCAAGGCCAAGGAGATCAGCTACAGGCTCTCCAGGGACAGCTCCATAGCATGGGCACCCGGATTGATAATGTTTCGGCTCAGGTTTCCACAGAGATGTCAAATCTGCCAAACTTAGTGGAAAACAAAGTGAAGGACACTGTTGATTCACGTCCCGCTCCTCCACCACCAGTCGTAGAGGAGAAGAAAGCGAGCAAACTGTTTGAATTAGATGCATTGCTTGCCGATTTAGAATCCTAATTGGCAAAGGACACAACTGAGGATGAGTTTTGAGGTCATGCAACCTTCAAAACTCATCCGAGCCTATTCAAACAACCCATCTGCTTTAGCGACAGACGACGGAGTCCAAGGTCGGAACGAAGTCAGGATAGGAAATAGCAGCTGATTCAGCATGGTGAATGGTGGTCGTGCCAGTGGCGTTGAGAGATGCGATCGCAAAGCTCATGGCAATGCGATGATCGCCCCAACTTTCTACCTCTGTCCCCTGCAATGGCTCCCCACCCGTAATATCGAGACCATCAGGGTGCTCACTCACCTGAGCACCAAACTTCTGTAGCTGAGTGGCCATTGCCATTAAGCGATCGCTTTCCTTCACCCGCAGTTCGGCAGCATCTCGAATAACGGTCGTTCCCTTTGCAAAGGCCGCGGCCACAGCCAACACCGGTATTTCATCAATGAGACGCGGAATGATCGCCCCCTCAATCCGACAGGCCTTGAGCTGGCTATAGCGCACCTGGATATCGGCCACAGGTTCACCCGCCACAGTCCGCTGATTATGGAGCATAATATCAGCCTCCATTTGCTGCAGCACCTCTAAAACACCTGTGCGCGTCGGGTTAATCCCTACATTCTCAATCATTAAATCTGAATCCGGCACAATGGCCGCAGCCACCATCCAAAACGCAGCAGAACTAATATCTCCCGGGACCGTCACCGGCTGTCCCTGAAGCTGTGCAGGCCCCTTCACCACAACCCGACAGGCCTCAACATCAACCTCGACATCCGCCCCAAAGGCTCGAAACATGCGCTCAGAATGATCGCGGGATTGGTGCGGTTCTGTCACAATCGTCTCTCCCTCACACATGAGACCGGCCAGCATCACACAGGACTTCACCTGAGCAGAGGCAATAGGAGATTGATAGTGAATGGACTGCAGCTTTTGCCCCTGAATGGCTAAGGGGGCAAACTTCCCCCCTTGGCGGCCCCAAATTTTAGCGCCCATTTGTTCCAGGGGCCGCACGACTCTGCCCATAGGCCGTGATCGTAGCGAGTCATCCCCTGTTACCGTGAAAAATTGATCGGCATGAGAAGCCAAAATGCCCAGCATCAGTCTCAGGGTCGTTCCTGAATTACCTGCATCAAGCACTGATTCTGGCTCTTGGAGCTGTCCGAGCCCAATCCCTTGTACCGTCACCAGCTCAGTATTTAACTCTGAGATTTGAGCCCCCATCGCTCGAAAGCAAGCCGCCGTACTGCGGGGATCTTCCCCCAGCAATAAGCCCCTAATATCAGTTTTTCCCGAGGCTAGAGCACCTAACATCAAAGCCCGGTGAGAGATCGATTTATCTCCCGGCACATGCACTGTGCCGCGCAGACGAACAGATGTGTCAGCGCCAATTGTCCAGGTTGTTGACTGCGGATCAGCGACGGGATGGTGCAGCGTGAGAACAGAATCGCTCATAGCATTAGGACAGAATAGGGCACTTGCCATCCTACTCGGCTCAGCCATCGGCAAGCAAGTTCCGACAGACGACCGATCCTTGCTTTAGCCAAGGGGGAGCTCGCAGCCAAAGCAAGCGATGTTCCACAAAATGTAACGGGGCTTTTCACACCGCTGTGCCCGAGTTCTGACATTCCGAGATCGAAACGGCCACAACATTGGATTGTGGGAACGCTTTAGTGCTGGAATATAATAAACCTCGCATCTTCACGATCTCTCCTTCACACAACACCTTCTTTTCACAGAACGCGCATGAAAAAAGTCTTTGTCCTAGATACCAATGTGCTGTTGCACGACCCCACAGCCATGCATCAGTTTGAGGACAATGACGTGGTGCTGCCCATGACCATTATTGAGGAACTCGATCGCTTCAAAAAGCAGCCAGAAGAAACGGGCCGCAATGCCCGTCAGGTATCAAGAGAGCTAGATAGCCTCCGCCTGCAAGGCAATTTATTTGAAGGCATTGCTCTCAAAGGCGGGGGCAATCTCAGAGTGGCATTGTGCAACCGTGAGACCCTACAAGAACTTCCGCCAGAACTAGAAAGAGATCGCGGTGATAATTCCATCCTGGCGGTGGCACTAGAGCTAAAGCGCCAGTGCCAATGTCCTTTAGTACTGGTCAGCAAGGACACCAACTTACGCCTCAAGGCAGATGCCCTGAGCTTAGCTGCCGAAGACTATGAAACCGACAAAGTGAATGTCGGCGATCTCTACACTGGCATTTCTGAAGTGTTAGTCGATGCAGAAACGATTAACAATGTGTTCAAGCAGGGTGGCGTAACCCTAGACGGTCCCTTCCTACCGAACCAAAGCCTGACACTTGTAGACTCCGTCAATCCGGCCCACACAGCATTAGCGGTGGTCGATGGCCATAGCGGTCAGGTCCAGCCCCTCACCAAACTTCCCCATGCAGGCATCTCGCAGGTTATTCCACGCAACCGAGAACAGCGCTTTGCATTTGAGCTATTACTGCGCGATTCGATTGCTCTACTAACGCTTGTGGGCAAAGCCGGAACAGGAAAGACGTTACTTGCGATCGCAGCCGGTCTGCAGCAGGTGGCAGATGCGCAGCGTTACAGTCGTCTATTAATTGCTCGCCCCAACATCCCAATGGGACGTGATTTAGGATATCTTCCCGGAGATATTAAAGAGAAACTCACACCTTGGATGCAACCTCTCTATGACAACTTTGATCTGATTTTCGGTACCCAAGACACCACGGGTCAAGCGAGCCACTGGCGACGCGGCCACGAAGAACTCATGGAACAAGGCCTTCTGCAAATCGAGCCGTTGACCTACATTCGTGGCCGAACGATTCCGAAACAATTTCTAATTGTGGATGAGGCTCAAAACCTAACGCCGCATGAAGTAAAAACAATTTTGACCCGTGCTGGCGAAGGTACCAAAGTAGTCTTAACAGGAGACCCAGAGCAAATTGATAACCCCTATGTTGATGCAGCCAGCAATGGTCTCACCTATGTCGTGGAAAGGTTTAAAAAGGAGCCGTTAGCGGGACATGTAACCCTGCATCATGGCGAACGCTCAATGTTGGCAGAACGAGCCGCTGCGCTCCTGTAGCGTGAATAAATTAGGAATACCCCAAAAGCTCTGAAGAGATGAGCTCCTGAAGCCCTTCATCGTCAAAAGCCTGAAGCGCCATTGCTAAACCAACATGCACTAGATTAAGACGCTGCTTTACATCAGAATCAAGATCCTCAGCAGCTTCCTCTGCACATTCGAGAATCGTTTGGGCCATTTGAAGATTGTCTTGGGTAACAGCTAAGGCTTCTGCTAATAGGGACTCAAGCATGTCAATAAGCTCTCTAGTGAGTGTTGTTTATGAGGCTTTGCAACCACATTTCTATCTTCGGGCGAATCACTAGAAAAAAATACCGGACGATTACTGAATTTTTAAGCACTTTTAGCTGTCATCAGTCATATAAGCCTGTAATTATGCTGAGATAGAATTAAACCAAGCCTTAAAGTCCCAGAAGGCGACACTGACGAGACACAAGAGCCACACCAAGAACGACATAGTTATACAGCGAGACTCTGTATTTGTGCGATCATAAAGAACGAAAAAGAGCCACTACGCGTTCAAGCCCTGCGTATTTTCAACGGCAAGATGCCTTCTACGAGGGCATCTCTGACTTTCCGTATCAGTTCAAGTCTGCTGTACGGCGACTCCATGCACCAAAGCGTTCCGCATAAAAGTCTAATATTTTTTTCAGCTGATCCTGATTAGCCTGGTCTAGACTGTCAGGGTGGCGAACCCGTAACCACCCCACTTGGCTTTGCATGTAGTCAAATTCCTGAGCATCTTGTGGCAATAGCTCTGTCTGGACACCTTCTACTTGGCAGAGGTGGGCAGCAATTTCACAGTAAACGGCCAACGGTAGCTCAGGATATTGGATATCGTATTGTTGTAGCGTCACAAATAAGCTCAATAACTAAGACTCAACTCGAGAAGATTCAGATGCGTCCAAGGATTCATCTGGCAGTGGGCAACAGTTCACATTGTCCAGACAAACTTTTCCCCATTCCAAAGCCCAACGGACAAGGGCCACTCGGTTCTCAGTCCCTGTCTTGGTAAGAATGTTGCTGATGTGGTTATCTACAGTACGCTTACTGATTTCTAGATGCTGTGATATTTCCTCATTTTTGAGACCAGAGGACACTAACTCAATCACCTGCAACTCACGTTCAGATAGCGCATGACCCGCCTGTAGTTCTCCAGCGCTCATATGTTTACTCTAACCCTGTAGATCTACCTACTAATTCTAGACCAATTGTCAAAGTTGAGGGGTGTCTTAAGATCGTTATAAGATAATCGCTCTAAAGTTTGACGACTCTTGAGCGATAACTGACCCGTTCTGCCTCCTCCGGTGCAAATCCAGAGTTTTAAGCAGATGTGAGGGGCGCAATTGCATTTAACTCTAGATCAGGATGGTCACCATTCACCTGATGCAAGTTCCAGCTGTTCTTAAAGAGAAGAACTGGCCGGTCCCAGCTATCCTTCACCGTAATTGCATTAAAGATACGCCCCACCTGCTCGAGGGCAGGCCATCCATCTTTCACCCAACGGGCCACAGTATAGGGCAACAATTCCAAGCGGGTCTCTACACCATATTCATTCTGCAATCGGAATTGAACAACTTCGATTTGGAGCTGCCCCACCGCCGCCAAGATCGGATCACGCTTGGCATCATCAGCAGAATACATAATCTGTACGGCTCCTTCTTCTCTCAGCTCAGAGATTCCCTTCTGAAACTGCTTAAATTTCGAGGGGTTAGGGTTCTTTAAGTACGCAAATAGTTCCGGGGAAAAGCAAGGAATACCATCATATTCAAGTTTCTTACCTTGAAAAATCGTGTCACCAATGGCAAACATACCAGGATTATTGAGACCGATCACATCACCCGGATAAGCTTCATCAATCGAGGCCCGACCCTGGGCGAACAGCTTTTGGGGGCGCGAGAGGCGGATGGTTTTACCTGTGCGAGCATGACTAACGGTCATGTCTTTTTCAAATTTGCCGGAGCAGACACGGATAAACGCAACGCGGTCTCTATGCTTAGGATCCATATTGGCCTGTAGCTTGAACACAAATCCGGAGAAATCTTCGTAGGTGGGCTCAATATCACCTAACGTGCTGTGATAAGCGCAGGGCTTTAGAGCATAGTCCATGAAGGCCTCTAGAAATAGCTCCACTCCAAAGTTAGTCATGGCACTTCCAAAGAAGATCGGCGTCATTAAACCGGCATGAACCATCTCCAGATCTAACTCTGGGCCCAATTCTTCAATCACCTCCAGTTCATCCTTGAACTGGAAGTAGAGATCTTGCTCTAATAATTCTTCAATCTTTGGATCACCCAGGTCAACAATTGTCGTTTTCGCTTCTCGTCTGCCATGAACACTACGTTCAAACAGGTGAATCTTACGACTGCGACGATCAAAAACCCCCTGAAAGCGATCACCCATACCAATCGGCCAATTTACCGCATAGGTCTGTAGTCCCAGTTCCTGCTCAATTTCATCCAGCAGCTCCAGCGGTTCTCGGCCAGGACGATCGAGCTTGTTGATAAAGGTGAAGATAGGGAGCGATCTCAACTTGCAAACTTCAAAGAGTTTCCGTGTTTGTGGCTCTAAACCCTTGGCGGCGTCCACCAGCATCACGGCATTATCAGCCGCTGCCAACGTCCGATAGGTATCTTCACTAAAGTCTTGGTGTCCTGGCGTATCTAATAAGTTGATCTGACAATCACGATAGGCAAACTGCAGCACCGTCGAAGTAATAGAGATACCTCGCTGCTGTTCCATCTCCATCCAATCAGACGTCGCATGCCGCTCTGCACGTCGTGCCTTCACGGCCCCAGCTTCATGAATCGCACCTCCATAAAGCAAGAGCTTCTCAGTTAATGTTGTCTTACCCGCATCCGGGTGCGAAATAATCGCAAAGTTACGACGGCTTTCTACAGCAGCAGCGAGTTCAGAAGACATGCACAAGCAGTGGGAATCAGTGACTTCATTATAGAGTGGGCCTTTGAATTTCAGGGAGCCTGCAGAAAATCCTCGTACCGGCCTAGTCATCGATCCAGAGGCCTTTCAGCTTGCGAAACGTCCTAACCTTGAGAGACGAGAGTCCAAAGTCCGTCACAGAGAAACAGCAGCCAGCTAAGTTCAATCCTGCAAATATTATTTTTTTATAATGAAAAAATCAAGGTTTTATAACTTCGAGACCGTCATAAAAGTTATTTGACTAAATAGTTACAAACATTGCATTTTCAGAGATTTAAGGACAAAATATAAGCTCGGATTTCTGAACTAGCAGAGAGCATTCAAAAGTTCAGTGGGGTAAGGTTCAAATCCGTTTTTTCTACAGGGGTTCTCAAATGATGAGGGTAATTGACCCAGGGTTGCTGTTAACTCTGGTGGCTTCACTGACGATATCCACCTCCGTCTCTGCTACAGAAGATCAGGCGGCAGCATTAGCCTCCAGTGGCTCCTTACAACCTGCTGGGTTTCAACTCAATGACCGGCCTACAAGCCTTACAGCGCAAAGCTTTCAACCAGTACATCAGCCTGCCTCCCATAAGTCAGAGCTTTTAGATCACTATGGCTTGGTGAAGAGCATCCAGCCGGAGAAGGTCTCCGTTCGGATGCTGAACGGAGAGATCAGAACATACTTACTGGCCTCAAACAATGTAGGTACAAGGCTAAGACGTGGGCGTTTAGTGGGATTTAAGACCAATGTAAAAGGGGAAATCACCCAACTATCACCGCCGCAAGTCCGAAAGATATACAGCGGTACTTTAATTATTGTCAACGGCCAGAAGCTTGGCATGGTAACGCCTCAAGGAGAGCGATTTATCACCACGCTGTCTGAGGAGAAGATTGCTCGTATGGGCTTAGTCCCCGGTCAACCTATTCAAATCACCCAGTATCGAGGGACGTGGGCAACCAAAGTTTGTCAACCTGGAGCCCTCAAAGATGGGTTTTACCCAATTATTGCTGAAGAGGGAGCGACATCTTTCGATAGACCCATTGCTCCCTAAATAGTCATTCACATGAGTTTTGATTAACATCAATCTTCATAAATATTAAGTTGAAGATTACATTTAGATAGCGATCAACTGAGCATTTGATTCAGAGACATAGATTTGAGATCATCAATCCATTTATCTGATGCTAAATCAAAAATATTAATAATTTTTCATGCCTTAGAGAAGATTGACAACGCACAAATATTTCAAGCGACAAAGAGCAATATTATCCCAAAAGAACCAAAATCGTACGAATCGTCATCTCACGAAACCAGAACAAAACGGAGAAATGCATCCGTCAGCAATCCCTCACTAAAAAAATAATGCTTTTGGGGCCCAGGCATTACAACAGATACAAATTTACAGAGCGACCAATAGCCGACGAGATATTACCAGAATCCAAACAATAAATTCTCGTCTCGATACACTACACAAAGAGAAAAATAGAGTAGAATAGTCTATATAAGCTGTAGATAAAGCCACGCTACATCGACAGCTTATTCAGCACTTTCCAACATATGCCGGGGGGCAGTTAAGAGAAAGCTTTAGATCTAGGCATCCCCTATGAATAAAAGAATTTACTATACAGGACTTACACTCGCGATCACGGGGATTTGTGCAGTTTTGCCAACTGCTGCTTCTGCAGCGGATGAAAGTATTCCCTCGCAATCTTCAATTGATCCTCAAACAGATCAAGATCTCCTGAATCTTCAAGAATCAACGCATACAGTTTCGTCCTCTCGACTCAATTTAGAGGACTCATTAGAGACAACCGACTCTAAGCAAAAACATCAATTTCAAGAACTTATCATTGCGAACGAAGCACCAGCAGCTCTTGCTCCAGAGCATATCGCAAGATTAGATATCGAAACTGAGACTTCAAGCACCGAAGCAGAAGATATTACAGAACAAAACATTAGCTTATCTACAGTTCCCAAGCTGAATACTACTGCTCAAATTTTTTCTGAGCTTCAATCTTCTGAGCGTAAGATATCTCACAGCTTCAACAATAGCTCTTCTTTACTAGCTCTAGCTTTGAATAAAGAGCAAAAAGGCACGACAATATTTGAGCCTCTGGAAAGTGAAACAAAAGAAAATTCGACTCAGAATAACAACGCTTCAGTAGCTCCAGCGACCACCGTCACAACAAATACACAGGCAGTATCTGAACTCTCATCTCCAGCTCTACAGACATCTAAGCCTGATGATGCCTTATTATCACTAGCACCTGATCCGACTGAGGCCCTCATTCCTGAAATTGAACCTCTGGCCAATGCAGTCCAGACAACTACTGAACAGAAAAGTAACAACGTTACAACTCGCTCCCCTATTGCGCAAGCTCTTCCGGAGCTAACGCCATCAATAGTTGAGTCATCAATAGTTGAACCACCTCAGACCTTTGACAATGGAGCTTCTTTACTGCGACCTTTAGCTCCAGATCTACCAGTCAAGTCCGCACCTGCAAACTATCCAAACACCATCCAAAGGACCAGTATTGCAGAGGCTGCGGCACCAGTAACTCCGGCACCAAAACCAGTTGTACAAAGCAATCTTGATACGACCCCTATCACCCCAAAGTCATCAGAGATTCTCGACAACTATGGTTTAGTCCGTTCAATCAAAGGGAACAAGGTCTCAGTACGCCATCTCAATGGCAAACAGAAAACCTACTCCCTAGCCTCCGCTGCTGAAGCAAGAAAAATCAGGCGTGGCGGCTTAATGGGCTTTAATACAGACCGGCGAGGCAGAATCACACGCCTTGCACCTCCCGAAATCCAGAAAGTTTATCAAGGAACCCTGATTATCGTAGAAGGGACCAAGATCGGAATGGTGACTCCCCAAGGAGAACGTTTTATCACAACGCTTTCAAAGGGAAAGATCGATCGAATGGGCTTGGCGCCTGGGCAACCGATCCAAATCACACAATATCGTGGCACTTGGGCAACAAAAGTTTGCCGCCCAGGGGTCTTAAGTAATCGTCAGATTTCACCGGAAGCAATGCAGAGGCAAAGAAGCTTTTTGAGGGGCGAAACTTCACCCACCTCTTAATTACGCAAGAAAAACCGCCCGTCATTTCAATCTATTCATCTCAGGAAGTCAAACCGGTACTTTCTGAGATGATTTTTTGTACAAAGAATTTTCCGTCCGATCGCAAATACCTGAAAGCAACGAGCAGCTCAACCGATAAGTACTCTCAGCTCTATCCTGCAAAACCGCGCTCCGAGAAGAAACAAAGAATAAATCATAAATCAACGGTTAAACCCGACGAAGCTCTTTGCAGCTATTCATTCGTAAGAAAGACAAGAACATACAGACAGTAAAGTTAAAGTCTAATCTTCAGAACACATTACCTGTTGCATTCAAATCTATATCCTGGATAAATAAAATTAGATACAAAGAAAAAATCTTGATTATGAGTACAGTTAAACCTCATCCAAGAAGTTTTTTACCCAAATCAAGATATTCAAAAAAATAAAATTGACAGAGAGAGGTGCAAGCGCAGCTACACTCTCCCGTTTAGCAATACATGACCGTTACTTACCTTCATATTGAAAGGACTTAATAACAGTGAAGTCATATGTCACCTGGCCTTGAGGTAAGTCATATTGAAAATCTGAATAGATTTGATTATGAGCAGCTGCATACTGAGGTAGGAATAAATAGTGATAGAAGCCTTGCGGTGGGAAAAAACTAGAGCCAAAGCTACCAAGCCCAAAGCCAAAACCGCCAGAGGTGAATAAATTACTAGTAAATCCACCAGCAGTAAATGCATTAGCAGAAAATCCAGCCGGGGAATTTGCAGGTAGGAAAAAAGCATCCGTGGGTGTTGCCTGAGGAGAAATAGACTGACTAAAAATAATCTGCGCGTTAGCTCTATGAGAAACCGAGACCAAGGTAATCAATAAAGTTGTTAACGCAAGCACAGGAACTTTCATGGGACAAGCCTCACAGCAAAATAGAAGAATAAAGGTTTGAGTTCTGTCGTCACTCAATAGCTTTATAGATATTGGATCAAGATAAACGAAGAAAAAATAATTGATTTTTTAATAAGCTACTTCCATCCCACAAGATGTAGCATTCCCCAGCAAGCCTGGAGAGTATTATACTTTCCTTCCATCACCCACAAAATCGGCACGTAGCTCAACTGTCAATAAGAACAAGAGTCTTAACCTAGCGACCTCGGGGGCCAACAACCGGATCAGGATTCCTCCATCGAGGACCACGATCTCCACTCGCACCGGTCGTGACCGTATTGTTATTGACGAAATCGGCGTAGTCAAAAGATTCGCTGAATTCGAAGACAGTGGTTGATGACCTCTCGCCTCGTTCCCTCGTTATAGAGGTATTGATCGTTCCATTCGTTAAAACAGTTGTGGTCTCAGCACCATTCGCACGATTCGAGGTACGACTGGAATCACGTTGAGAATCCGTCGTGATAGAGAAGCCGTTTTCACTGCTTTGCTCTCTTGTCACAACACGGTTCGAACGCTCCTCGTGCCCCTGGGGACTGGCACTAAAGTTCATCACGGTTGTGCCAGAAACACCCTGAGCAAGACTTGGCAATACAGCGGTCAGTAGCCAAAGTGGTGAAAGCACAAGAACATAGTTGAGTTTCATACTAACAATTCTCACTTTTTAAAAAGGTACGTATGCTGCAAATCTTTTTTAAAATCATCTACCTGGCAGAATAACAATGCCACCCCTCTAGTGACTCAAGCCAAGTCCAAAAGGGGACTATTGCCGAGCTTGAATATTGGCCTGCTGAGTGCTGGCTGTTGCTGGTCGCACAGGTCGCGTTTGCTGTTGTACAGGCTGGGCAGGCTGCTGCTGAACAGGCTGTTGTTGTCTAGAGACTGGCTGCTGCACGGGTTGTTGACCGGGCTGTTGTTGTCTAGAGACTGGCCGAAATTGTTGGCCCGCTTGCTGCAAACGACGTCGTGCATTTGGTCCACCCTGCTGTGGAGCAGCACTCACCGGTGCGGCGCCAGGCTGAGGGAGAGTAACCGCAGGACATTCAAGTCCTGCAAGCTGGTTGAGATCGTCGTAACTTATCTGAATACCAGCTTTAATCATCTTGGAATAGTTACTAATGACTAGCAGACACGTTTCCAAGGATGCCCTAGCTAATTGTGTCTTTGCATATGCTCGGCAGGTATCCACACCAAATGATTTGGTATAGGTGAATGAACCACCAATAGAACCTGTATCAAAGGGGCCAATTCCATTCCCGAAGGCCGATAGAGCAATACCAGAACTGGAGCAGTCAGCAATTCCATTACCGACAACACTCCGTCCTAAGGGGAAAGAATTCACTTGAGTATTAACAAGTGACCCCTGCTGTTGCAAATCAACGTTAGGATTTGCGGTTGAGCTTGCATTATTAGGAGCATCAATATTATTTGTGGTAGCTTGTGCAGACGCTTTTCCTGCGGTACAAAACAGCAAACCAACAACTGAAGCACCCGCCAATAACTGACGATAATTCATTGCATGTTCTCCTAAGCCAAAGATCGAGGCATAAATATATTTTTGTGCCCCCCAAGTAAAAATTCTGGGCTAATAATCAAACCCGGCTGTCACTCTGTGACTTTCGTGAAAACCATCAAACTCGTAAGACTCTCGAACACGAACAGTTGTGTTCTTGAGAACAGTGCCTCGCTCACGAGAATAACTATTGGCAGTAACATCAAAGTAGGTATCTTCTTGAACGTCACGACCATCGTCAACGTAGGTAATTGAAGTCTTGCCTTGCTCACGCTTTGCAGCCAATGTCTCGGCTTCGCGTTCGCCATTATAAACTTCTCGAATAGTAAGCTTCGTTTCTGCCTTGCCATTTGTAATTACCCGCCGACTCTGGCTATTTCCAACATTGGAACTTCCAGCAATAGTCGGAGGTGAAGCAGCAAAACAGAATAGAAAGATAAGAGGGATAAATCTACGGCATTTCATATTAAATACCATAAAGTTTTCAAAGTCCTTAGGCTGTATTTAAGTTGCAAACTATCGTGCAAGAACTTAAACCTTAAGACTTGCTAGATTAAGCTTTACTGCTTTCAAAGCATAAAGCTTAACTGAGTAGGGGAACCCCCAAAGAGCTAGAAGTCGAAACCAGACGTCACACGGTGTGTTTTGTCAAAGCCTGAGAAATCGTAGGACTCTTTCACAGCAACGTTCGTGACATTTTTGAAACGACCGTACTCTCTAGACCAGCTCTTTGCAGTGATGTCAGCTATATCAATCTCTGAGAAGTTGGTTTCACGCCAAGAACCAGCAACATCACCATACTCAGAGTAGTCAGTTGTCGTTATACTCAACTCATTCTTCACCGCATCGGAACCCGCTGACCGGATACCTTGGTAGATCTGTTTAATGTTTACATTAGTGTCCGAGACACCATTGTAAGTGTTCTTTAGATTGAAGCTATTTTCAACATAGGAACTTCCTGCGAATGAAGGAAGAGCTAGAAAACCAATAAAAATTGCAGAAAGAGGAATAATTTTTTGAAGTTTCATGATGCTCACTACTGAATGACGCTCGTCGGCATTTTAGAAGGGAACGCTTTGCTGATGCCTCTGCTAAACCGACTGATCCCAACCTGAGTCATACAAGGAATAGTTTTAAAACAGGATTATCCGAAATAGTGGAGTAAAACTATCATCCAAGGCTCGATGCAGAAAGCAGCATCAACTTTAGCCTATCGTTAAAACTATCCTCGTATTTGTCAGGTAATACAACAGAAAGATTAAGTTAGAAGTCGAAGCCAGAAGTCACGCGGTGAGTCTTATCGAAGCCAGAGAAGTTGTAGGATTCATCCACAGCAACATCTGTGCTGTTGGAGAATGAACCGCTCTCTCTAGACCAGCTGCTTACGCTGATATCAGCGACGTCAATTTCAGAGAAGTTAGTCTCACGCCAAGAACCAGCAACATCACCAGTCTCGTAGTAATCAGTTGTTGTTGTGCTGGTCTCATTCTTCACTGCATCAGAACCAGCGGAACGAGTACCTTCATAGAGTTGATGTACATCAACATCAGTGTTGGAACGACCGTTGAATGTATTTTTTAGGTTGAAGCTGTTCTCAACGTAGGAGCTACCGGCCAATGAAGGAAGGGCTGCAACGCCTACGAGAATTGCAGATAGGGGGAGAACTTTTTGAAGTTTCATAGGAAAATCACCACTGAATGACAATGTAGAGTCAGCAAATAATTAGGCTAAAGCAAAACTGCTTTAAACCAACATGTTGGTTGCCATGAAAACAGTAAAAGAAATGCATAAATACAAAACTCTTACCACAGGCAAAGAAATTTTAGAGAGCTTTAATACTCTCTGAAACCTATTTGTGTTACCCCCGCAACACTTAAATGAAATACCAGACGAAGCACCCCGGTCTAGCATGTAACCCCGCGAATGCCAGATTAAGCTTCGTATGTCTGCTCATCTTGGCATCGTTTTTTTGAGAAGTCAACCCTCATGAATATTTTTTATTCAAGTAGATGAAACTCATAGACATACTATTAGTGAGGCAGCTCCAAGATTGCTAGGAGTTTTAATGACTCTTCATGATTGCGTTGTATAACTTCATTCAGAAAAAGGTATACAACGTAAGTATCTTAAAAACTGAC
>CALFCG010000373.1 GCA_937951315.1 uncultured cyanobacterium | reverse complement strand
ATGCGACTTTAGGTTCTACCAGTTCAGTAATTTGTGAAAGTTTAGTTTCAACAAGCTGTTGGATCTTTTGGTCAGCTCTTAACCATGTTTGAAGATAGAGATCTTGGCCAGGGCAATCTTGCTTGGAAAGCGCTTGATCCTGCATATTGACCAATTGCTGCACAGTGATCGGTAGATGTTGAGTTCTGCCATGCAGGGGATCAAGATTCTGAGAATCGAGAGTAACAATCCACTGTAGGGGATCAGTAACCTGCAACCAGCTTCTAAGCACTTTACTGGTGGGAAGTTCGCCAATACGAATGACACAATCCGGGATCAGATGATGAGCCTGATCTTCATCGCGAAGCATGAGATCATAGTTGCTCACCATTAGAGGATTGAGCCAAGCAAAGTTACGTAATGGGGAGAGACCTTCAGCAAGCACCGGCCAATTGAGCCGTTTGGATAGGGCTGCAATTGCAAGACAATATTCTTCAGCCTGCAAAGGCTGGGCGGGGCCGGCAATGATAATACCCCGTTCGCACTGATGCCACTTTAGACAAAGAGTCTTCGCAATTTCGGTCTGCGTAGAGATCAAATTTGGCAAAGAATGAACCGCAGCAAAAAAATGTTCAATATTGAAATCAGATGCTAGCGCTTGCATCTCTGGCTCGGGAGTCGGAGCCAGGGGATCACGGAACGGTACATTCAGGTGAACGGGGCCAGGGGAAGGACGTTGAGATCGCAACCAGGCATGGAGAATCGTTTGCCGAAGGTAGACAAGCTGTTCCGATTCAAAGCTGGGCAACGACAGTTCAGCTTGCCAACTTGGATAGTGAGCAAACATTTTCACCTGGTCAATAGCCTGCCCAGCATGACAATGGCGCAGTTCCGGAGGCCGATCTGCCGTCAGAATCAACAAGGGCACTCTCCCCTCGTGGGCTTCAATCACAGCTGGATAAAAATTAGCCCCTGCAGTCCCCGAAGTACAGATCAGGGCAACGGGAATACCACTGCGACGGGCCAAACCGAGGGCAAAGAAAGCTGCAGAGCGTTCATCCAGGAGAGAAATCGCTTCAACTTGAGGATGCTCCGCGAAGGCAACTGCTAAAGGACCAGAGCGGGATCCGGGGCAAACGATAGCTGTACTCAATCCCAGACGATAAAGAGTCTCGACCAGCAGTGATGACCACAGTAAATTTAGATTTCTGAAATCTAAGGGCATATCCAGCATGCACTAGTACTGATAGGAAGACTCTCCCAATAGAGCAAATCCAAGTTATGAGTTACGAGAACGACTCTTTCTTTTCAATGAACGAAGGGATTCAATAATTTTTTCACTCAGGGGCATATTCTCTTTCCGCTTTATCTCATCTAGTTTTTGATTCCAGAGGTATGCAAAGATTTCAAAGGCCTTGTCCATGTTCAAGGGCTCACTCTCATGCTCAACTCTATTTCTGGTGGAAAATTCCTTTAGAAATAGCTTGCCATCTGGACGGTCTAAATAAAGTTCAGCCACCTTACGATTTGAATCAGAAAAGCTATTCATAAATTCATCCATAAGCTCTCCGCCAACCCCAATTCGCGAAGAACCTGAATACTGTTCAAGCAGCGTCACAATATTATCTCTTCTCCAATTATTTTCCTCCTCAATGAATCGAGGAACATATTGGTTGAAGAGTCGCAAGAATTCACAACATTCATGATCAAGAGAAAAATTTGCATCACTTAATATGCTAAATCCATCATCAACATCAAGTTGTATCTCTTGGCAAAAATCCTTGATCAAGTCACCTTCAAGTAGCTGCTCCCGCTCAAAGACCTTGACAGATACCTTGTCTTGACCAAATACTTCCGACCATCTTTGGAGTAATTCCCAATAGTCATAACGTAATATACGTTCTTGTTCATCGGGCAACATGAGGGGTTCATGCTGACCAGATTTAATTGCCGAAGAGTAAGCACTTAAGAAGGAATTATCTTGTCTTCTAAGGTAGACAATAATACGGATATCATCATAGAAGGGGGAAAGGAATGCCTTCAGCTCTTCTATCTCTTGCTTCTGTAAGAGCCTGGTTGAGCAATGTTCATTTGATAGCACAACTTTATTTGCATTTAAGCCTGCCATTTCTTTCGTAAAGTCAGCGGTCAATTTCTTCCTAAACTCGTAGACCTGCTCAGATGAATACAAGCGTAAATTTGTCTTCAGATCATCTATCTTATCTGGGTTCATTGCATAGGCAGCCAGCTTAAGATGGTTGTCCTGTAAGGGAGAGTTATTGCCAACAGATTTGGGGTAGAAAAAGTTCTGTTTTAGTAATTGACTTCTATTACTCGCAAGAAAATTCTGGATGGTTGTTGTGCCAGTTTTTGGCATTCCGATATGAAGGAAAAAGATCATTTTTAAGATTCCTACCAATCTTGCATACCTCCAACCCATTGAGAGGAGATGGATATGCCGTCTTTGCGAGGGCATCAAAATCTTATCCTGATAACGAGACGCAAGGAGGCAATACCTCCAGATTAGCGGGGATGATACCGAGTTGCAGGGTTGGCGGTATTGATGGTAACTGAGTATATGGATTTAAAGTCACACAACCGCAGGCTCTCTCCGCGTTTATGGCGTTTGGGCGGGCAAGCCATCGTACTCTTGCTCGTGGGGTATATCGCTCTCTATTGCGGACTGAACCTGACGATAAACTTGCAACGGTTGAATCTACCTTTTGGGTTTGACTTTCTCAAAACACAGGCAGGGTTTGGCATTGGTGAAGCACCCATTCCATACCGCCCCACAGATCTCTATGCCCGTGCGCTGTGGGTGGGGCTGCTTAATTCCCTACGAGTGATGGGGGTCGGTCTCGTCCTAACGACAATCATTGGAATCGCCGTGGGGATTGCCCGCTTATCCACTAATTGGCTGGTACGGCACCTAGCGCTGATGTATGTGGAGATACTCCGGAATACTCCTCTACTCCTACAGCTCCTTTTTTGGTATTTTGCGGTGTTTCTGGCACTGCCCAAGGTCGAGAAACAGATTCAGTGGCCAGGCTCAATTTTTCTGAATAATCAAGGGATCCAAATACCCTGGCTGCAGGCGACGCCTGCTATTCGCGTTTGGGGCGGATGCTTAGTTTTAGGATGCGGTTTAGCGATCCTATTGTGGAAACGTCAAACACTTTACCTGCTAGAACAGGGGAATCCTAGTCATCTCAAAACCTGGCCTTTAGGAGCCATTACGTGCTCGATTCTAATCGCCAGCCTTTGGACCCAGCAGTTACCCGCAATGCTCTCGACTCCTAAGCTCATTGCAGGACAAGTCACAGGAGGGTTATCGCTCTCGTCAGAATTTGCAACCCTATTGGTAGGACTCACACTGTATACAGCGGCCTTTATCGCAGAGATTGTTCGAGCTGGCATTACATCAGTGAATCGGGGACAACGGGAAGCCGCTCAGGCCCTTGGTCTCAAGCCAAGAACAACCATGCGACTGGTCATTTTCCCTCAGGCCCTCCGGGTCATTGTGCCACCGCTGACCAGTCAATATTTAAATCTGGCAAAAAACTCTAGTCTTGCGATCGCAATTGGTTACCCAGACATCTATGCAGTCGCCTCCACAACCTTCAACCAGACAGGACGGGCGGTAGAAGTTCTACTGTTACTAATGGCAACCTATCTCACCATCAGCTTACTAATCTCGCTACTGATGAACCTCTATAACCGCAGCATTCAACTGGTGGAGAGATGAATAAAGTTAGGTCTGCTTGGCTATGGATGCAGCGCAATCTGTTCAGTACCTGGTACAACACACTTCTGACGCTTCTATGTATATGGTTCTTAGTACAAGGTGGATGGGGCTTGCTCCATTGGGCACTTTCTCTGGCCCAGTGGTCTGTGATCTCTGTGAATCTCCGCCTTTTGTTGGTCGGTCGATTCCCGATTGCTGAACTGTGGCGAGTCTGGATAGGACTGGGACTGATTGTGGCTGTGGCAAGCCTATCTTGGGGCGTGGTGCAGCGATTCAACCGTCAAGTGCTTCTCACCATCGCCTTAGCCCTTTTTGTTTCAGGTCTCTTAGCTATTGGTCTCAAGGTAGATTCAACGTCACTACTTTGGATATTGGCGATGGGAGGTACTACAGTCATTGGATATTGGGGAGGCAGAAGGTTACCTTCACTCCTCTCTCCCCCTCAACTCAATCGCTATCTTCCGTCACTATGGTTTGTCACCTTCATTGTCGTGATCTGGCTTTTGAGTGGTGGTTTAGGCATAGCCCCCGTACCAAGTCGTCTTTGGAATGGACTCCTATTGACGCTCTTGATGGCAGCCCTAAGTATTGTGCTGTCTTTCCCATTAGGAGTTCTCTTAGCCCTTGGCAGACGGAGCGATTTACCGATCATTCGGACGCTCTCAGTTTTATACATCGAAGTTATTCGGGGTTTGCCCTTAATTGGCGTCTTGTTCATGGCCCAGGTGATGCTGCCACTGGTACTTCCAGCCCAGCTTGAATTAGATTCGGTAGTACGTGCGATCGCAGGCCTGACATTCTTCAGTGCCGCCTACCTGGCCGAGAATGTACGGGGTGGCCTGCAATCTGTACCCAAGGGGCAAACGGAAGCAGCTCAAGTGCTGGGGTTAAACTCAGGTTTGATTTTAGGGTTAGTGGTCCTGCCCCAAGCTCTCCGAGCCGTGATTCCAGCAATAGTAGGGCAGTTTATTGGGTTGTTTAAAGATACATCCCTACTTTCAATTGTGGGCCTCGTAGAACTGACTGGCATTGCCCGCTCTATTCTTTCACAGCCTGACTTTCTGGGGCGCTACACAGAAGTATATTTAGCCATTGGGCTGATTTATTTTATGTTCTGTTACCTGATATCTCTAGCCAGCCAGCGGCTAGAACAGCAGCTAGGTCATTAGAAAGGCACAGTGATCAAACCGGTTAAGACTGGCAGGGTATAGTAGCTTGAGCCATCGCATTGGGCGTGACATGGGAAGGTTGTGCAACAAGCACTTTATAACCATCGCGTGTCACAATCCATCCTTGTGCTTCAGTCAAAGGTGAAGCCGCCTCAGCCAAGAAATCTTTAGGCAACAGAGAACTTCTTGACGCTGAGTCCCCCACAGGGCGTAGATCATCCCAACCAATGAAAGTCCCAAATTCGGAAGGCTCCAGAGGTTTTCCGCTACGGCGAGTATCCACAAAGGTACTCTTTCCAGGCCCTGAACATTCTCGGAAAGGAACAGAAGATAGTAGTGATTGAGGGAGTTCTAATTGATCTTGGCTGGGATCAATCTCCGGCGTATTGATCTCGACTTCGCCTTCAATACCTGAACCTGAGCTAGCCGTTATGTCATTAAGGAGTCCAGATAAATCTCGCTTAGCGATACCAAAAATTCCTTGAGCATTCAGACCAATGGTGCCACCATCTCCAGTGAAAGCATTTGCAGTGATATCACTATTTTCTCCAGGAACAGCGAATAAAATGGGCGTGTTGATGACAATATTCCCACCATCCCCACCTAGTTGATTGTTACCGGCAGTGGAAGAGATCGCACTGTTATTACGAAGGGACAAAAGATCATTAATGTATAGCGTAATATCTCCGCCTTGGTTACTGCTGGTCTCAGCAGAGATTTTGCCGTTATTTAGAAGCAAGACACCAGCCGTCAACTCAATGTCGCCCCCTTGGCCTTCTCCTTCACTATTAACAGAGATACGAGCACCATCTTGAACGGTCACTCTTGCCGGATCAATAATGATGCTACCGCCATTACCCGTTGAGCTTTCTGTGGTACTGGCAAAGATGCCACTTTCTTTGCCCGATGGCGCTTTGCCAGATAGAAAAATATCGTCTCTGACTTGTAGCTTAATATTTCCGGCAGTCTCTCCACCTCGGGTGGTGGTCGATACTTGACCACCACTTTTGAGAGTTAGAGAATCGGCCTCAATAAAGATTTCTCGAGGGGCATTAGCAAGACTCTCGCCCTTAATCTCGCTAAAAACACCACTAGTTCGTGCGCCCTTTATTTCGTCATTAACATTAAAAGATTGAGTTTCGCCTTCAAACAAGATGGATTTAGCCCGAATACTCACCCCGCCAGCATCCCCTTTACCGAATATGCTCGTAGAGGCTCGACCGCCATCTCTAAAGATGATGGAGTCAGCTTCAATATTGATCAGGCCAACTTGACCGGTCGCATCCGAAGCCACAACGCTAGCGACCCCACTAGTCCGGCCTCCCCTAAGCTTATCCCCCTCCAAACTAGCGTTCGTTTCCCCTTCGAACAAAATAGATTGGGCCTTAATGGTAATCCCCCCAACCTCACCGTTTCCCCCAACATTCGTACCGTCTATCTTGACGCCATCTATCTCACGGGGACCGGATAAGATGCTGGCGCCAACTAGAGCACCGTCTCGAAGTATAAGAGAAGGCGTCTGAATGATGATTCCTTCCACCTTTCCTCTACCATCCTTAGAAATTTGGCTGAAGACACCACTGGGAGAACCGGCAGAGTCCTCTCCTGCAAAAAGGACAGATTCTGAAGCCGAAATTTTCACCGGATTGACCACTTCACTTTGTCCCTTATTACGCACAGTAGCTGCAATGCGCGCCCCATCTCTAATCACGAGGGAACCCGTTTCTATCGCAACGCCCTGGGAGGTAGATTTCCCTTTAGCTTGCTCTAAAATTCGGCTGAAGATTCCACTGTAAAAATCCACAATGTCTGTTCTTCCGGAGAACTGTTCGGGCAGATCTTCTCCCTCCAGCACGGGAGCTTCTCCCTTAAAAAGAATGGATTTCTTGGCCTGCAGCTTCACCAAACCAGCATCACCTCTACCTGCAATATTAGTGGAGATTCGGCTGCCTCCAAGGACTCTGATAGTTCTGGCCTTTAGATTAATATCACCACTGTTGCCAACAGCTTCTTCATTGATCAAATTTTCAACGGTACTGGCTTTTGTGAGTACAATTCCTTGGGTCGCATTCAGTTCAATATTTCCAGATTGGGCATCTCTATTTTTCAATCCAGCTTCAATGCCTGTCACAACAGAGCTACCATCCAAAATGTCGATGTTCCGCCCATTAAAAACGATGTAACCACCTTCTGCAGCAGTTACATCTACCCGAGAACCTGTAAGCTGGATATTCGCAGGGAGAACATTATTGGAAACTTCAAAGCCAAGATTATCATTCAGTTCAAGGGTGCCTGCTGCAGATAAACCACTCAACTCAACTCGTCCTCCAGCAGTAGAAAGCGAACTCCGATCAAGAAGAATGTTTCCCCCGGCCAGGGAAAGCGTTTGTCCTGGATTAACAGCTAAATTTGCACGCTGTGCTCTCACAGAGGCGGGCTTATCCCCCCACTGCAAGCCTAAAGGTGTATGGACAGAAAGCAACGGCTGGTTCAGCGTATCTTTAGTATTGAATTCTCGATCATCAGCAAACCTTACGCGCTCCGCCGTAGTCGCGAGAAAAGAACCGCCGATATCAAGCTGAGCATTGGGTCCAAAGAGGATGCCGTTTGGGTTGAGTAAAAATAGATTGGCACTACCTTGGGCTCGAATTGTTCCCTGTATATTCGAAGCAGCATCCCCCGTCACCCGACTGAAGATTGTTCGCACTGTCGCTCCATTATTGAAGATCGCACTACCGTTCGCAGGTACAGAAAATTCAGAAAAGCTATGAAAGAGATTTCTGCCCACCTGCTGTCCCCCAGTGATCACAAATCTGGCTGGGACAGATGAAGAAACTCGTGTGTTTACACTTTCATCACGAATCACTTGCGCGGCACTGGGCGCTGCGTTGCATATGTAAAGGAGAGCAGTAAGAAGAGGGGCGTAAAACTTGGGCATTTAGAGGTTTCTGAATACATCTAGGCACTATTTGAAGCAAATCGAGGCTAAAATGCAAAAATTTAGATTGGCATCTCCAATGTACCTATTAGCTCTTAGTTAATCGGCAGAGTAATACGTTTATTTATATTCAGAAATAATTGGAATAAGAGTTCGCAAATAATGCAGCGCTAATTGAGGGAGCCTTCGTCCTTAGTACAAATCTGCCTCTGTACTAAGAGTGGGCTTGGAAATGGGAAAGCACTCATTTCACAGAAAAAGCCAAAAACCCAGGAAGTTTACTCGGGTAAAATAAACACGAATCAGGAACGTGAGCGGCCCCTAGCATCATAGGTATCAAGAAGGGTACTTTGAAAATCATGACACTCTACTGAAAAGGGCACGAGAAGATAGCCTCCGAGCAAGACAATAGAGTTGACAATTCAGATTAAATGCTGATTACTCAAATTGGGATGGTATTGATACGAACTTAATCTCAACTTTGCACTATTTATAGCTTGAGAACCAACTCTAGAGCTGGAGATACAATATTCAAGCACTATGGCGCCATAGCAGAATCATTAAGTACAATCTCGAGGAAAAATAATTCCCACGCATATGAATTCATTATTCTTCACAAATGATCCGTAAATCTACTTTTATGATGGGCACACTAATCAAGTGAGTCAACAGAGCATCAGTATCAACACTTAGGTGGTCTTTATCAATCAAGTTAAGGGAATGTATTCAACATTAGAGAGAGATGAGCGACTCTCTCTTAAGCTTCAGCACTGGCACGGGGGGAAACAGCCGGTGCTGAGGGTAGGGTCCGGGTTGTAGCAAACAGCTCCGGACCTCCATTAGTATTCATCACTAGCAGAACTTGAAGTGATGTCATTTCGATTAGGTTTGTCTCTAATTTTTTCATAGAGTTCGTGCCTGGATAACCTGATCATAAAGAAGGAAAAAGTCCTTGCAATATTGACATCATCCGTTTGCTACAGTTCTGCTTAGTAGCAACTTAGGATTGTCAGTATGCGTCTTGCCCTTTCGGAACAAGTTGCCTTTGCAAGAACTTTTAGAGGGCTGCACGGGGGGTGACAGCCGATACTCTTAATATAGACAGTAGCCATAGCTCAAGAACACAGGGTAACTACGGGAGTTTTCAAAATCTGGCGCAGTTGCTATCAGTGGTATTACAGAATTTTTGTGACACCATCGGGAAATTTCAGGCATAATTTCTGGAGCTAACCTAGTTTTAGGACTGACCGAGATAGTCTAGTTTGCCGACTTCCACACCAGAGTGCCGAAGAATGTTGTAGGCCGTTGTGACATGGAAATAAGCATTAGGCATCACAAAAGCAAGTAGGTAAGCTTGTCCAGGGAATTTATATACGTCATCTCCAACGGGGAGAGATATGATTTTTTCCTCTGAACCATCAATTTGCTGCGGAGTGAAGGTATTGAGATAGGCCACTGAGCTCTGTAACCGTTCTATCAATTGCGGAAAAGTCGATTCATTGTCTTCTATGGATGGAGCATCCAAGCCAGCTAGACGAGCCACACCTCTTCGAGACACATCCGAGGCAATTTGTATCTGCTTAGCAAGGGGAAACATATCAGGGAAAAGTCGCGTGCTGATCAGGACGCTAGGGTCAATCCCTTTGCTATTTTCATAGGCTGCACCTTTCTCAAGAATCCCAGCTAAGTTACTCAAGGTCCTCACCAGGGGGGGAACTGAAGCTTTATACATCGAAATCGTCATGATGCCTCTATCTCCATAACTGAAATCAATTGTGCAATGTTTTCAGGATTTCTAACAAAGAAAACTGATTCATAGGAAAACTCGAAAAAGGCGACAAGCAAAAGCCCCTAAATTCCCACAGGTATTCATCCAAAGAAATTGAATCATCTTTGAAGGTTAGATAAACCTACCCCTTAAGAAGGATGAAAAAACCGAATAAATCACTCACTGGTTGATTCAGATCAAGATACCTAAAAAAATTACAAAGATACATCCATATCCAATATTGTTGAGGCATAGTAACTCAATTTGGGCTAAAGAGCAGACGATTGACCAAGCTACATTCTGAAGGCGTGGCTACCACTTACTCGAAAGCAGGATGTGATTAACAATACAAATCTCAGAAGCACCTCAAGAACAGGCTTTGGAAGTTTATAGAGTAGTGATCACAACCGTTTCCTCCTCGTCGCGCAACTCTATTGAGTCAATTCGCATTCACTGATCGCTCTAATCCTAATCGCAGGTCTAGAGCAACACTCCCCAGCAACATGAAGCTGAGAACAAAACGAAGTCTTGGCACTTGCTTTACACTTTGATGATTTCGTACAACATTGCATCCTTTGAGCCATCAGACAAATCAGAACGTCAAATCATCCTCCATTAATATTGCCCAGAGAGAATATTGATGGAGATTTTCTCAGCTTGAAATCTCATCAGTGCAGTGAGTCGCCCCATATTAACTTCATTTGTATAGTTATATAAAGATTCCTCGTAATATCACCTAGGTGGGTGTTTCTTCGATGTCTTCAGTGGGGCAGTCTAAACAAATATAAGTACAGCCCATACTTTCCTCTTTCAGAGAAAAATAGGGTAAAAATTTAAGAGTAAAAATACTTAATTTAATATAGACAAGTTGTTTGATTATTATTTATTTTTATCGCTTCATGTAGAAAACAAATGTCATGGTACGGAACTTAACTTACCCTCAATCTGGTGAGTCAAAATT
Organism: uncultured cyanobacterium; assembly: GCA_937951315.1. Classification (GTDB taxonomy): domain Bacteria; phylum Cyanobacteriota; class Cyanobacteriia; order Thermosynechococcales; family Thermosynechococcaceae; genus RCC1774. Next base: position 10,187 of record CALFCG010000373.1, on the reverse strand, counting down.
GTTGCTTGATCAGCTATTGAAAGCTGGATTACTCACTAAAGACCAAATAGACGTTATCCTTTTCGACCACGCTGAAACTTCGATCCCGATCAGTGAAATCATGCTGCAGCGCAGTTGGATTAAGGAACAAACAGTCACATATTTCATGCAGAGTATCCATCTAGCAGAGAAAAGTTCTTCCCCGACCAAAAATCTTGAAAAACAGCTCTCTCAACTTCGCCAACAACAAGACAAGCTCAGAACAATTAAACATGCGCTTGAACAGGAAATAGAAAATCTTCGCAAAGAGAAAGATTTGCTGCGTCAGCAGAGACGCAGGCTACACCGGAGAACTTTAAATTCGGTGGACGATGCAAAACAAACAGTATCAGATCCTTATCTGGACACAACCCCTGACAAAGAATTTAGCCCTGATTCAATTCAGTGGATTGGGTAACGAGCAGATCAGAGCTCTCCTGAGTCTTTAGGCCGCTTAAACACACACATGCTCATATTCGTGAGTTTGTAGATGCCAGTTAATTCCCAATCTTCAGCACCTAAGGCATTCAGAAAATCCACAAATAAACGCCCATTCCAGGATTTCTGAATTTCACCTCTGATCGTGACCTCTTGGATTTTAGTGCCGGGTAAGATGAACAGCGTTAATGTCATATATTCCCAAGCCATCGATTTGCCTCACTCGATTCCTCTGATTTGAATCTCCAGGCCCCTCTTCAAATCCTGGAGAAGTAGACCGCTGCCACGATAATTAGCCCTAGCAGCGCTAAAGGCACCCAAAGATCAATATAAGTCACCTCGGTCTCTAACTCAGCAGTCAGGAATAGTCTGGCAAGATAGGGAGAAGGCATAGAGGGCAAACGATGGAATCTCCTGAGCAGTCTATCATCTGGCTACAAGAGCGATCTCAACTCAACATCTTCCCCACACCAATCCTAGAAGCCATCGCCCCATCGCTACAGGAGTTGAACTTTGAAGGGAATCGCAGACTGGCCCTGGAAGAGACGCAACCCGATGCTTTGTATATTCTTTATGACGGCAGAATGGAGCAATATCACACCAGTGAGAAAACTGCTGCCTGGGCTAGCAGTCTCTTACCTGGTGCTGTCATTCATCTGAACGAGCTACTGTTGGAACAACCCACGCAGTTCACAACAATCACCCTGACAGACTGCCTATTTTGGATGGTTCCTAAGGCCGATTTTCTTGAGATTGCAGCCCAGCATCCTGAGATGGTGCAGCTAATCTCCCAGCAGTTATCGCAAGACCTTGCAGAGGTATCGGCACAACTGCTCAGAGAACAGGAGCGACAGACGATTCTGGGTCCATATCTCGTCCCCCGAGCACAGCGGGGCATTGTGGGCAAAAGTCGCTATGCCCGTCAACTTCGTCAGCAAATCCAAGAAGCCAGTCAAGATCGAAAATCTGTCCTGATGTTTGGTGAACCTGGTCTTGAGAAAGACAATGCAGCAGCCCTTGTTCACTTTGGTTCAACATGGCGACGAGAGCCGATCATTCAAGTCAACTGCAGAACATTGCAGGCTAGTGGAGCCGAGCTTTTTGGTCGGGCGGGCGGACAACCTGGCTTCTTGGAAGCCTTGGGACAGGGTACTCTGATTCTCAATAATATTCATGAGCTACCCGAAGAGCTTTTACTCAAACTCAAAATACTCCTAGAAACAGAAAGCTATTCACCCATTTCGCGGAATGCTCAAGTCTCAGCCAAGAGAACCCAAGCGCGGATCATGATGGTCTCGGAGCAAATCCTGCCGGAAATTGATGGTCTGGTTGGACATGCCATTAAAGTGCCGCCATTGCGAGTCCGTAAGACCGACATGAAAACTCAAATCAACTATTACAGCAGTCTGATTTCACAAGAGCAGGGCATCCCGAAGCGTGGCATTTCCTCACAAGCCCTGAGACGACTTCAGGCTTATAGTTTTCCTGGAAATTTGGCAGAGCTACAGAGTTTAATTGAACGGGCGATGGCTCAGACGTCTGATCTGAGTGATCTTTCGGAGGAAGTCTTTTGGACTGCTCAAGCGCCGAAACAACGGTTTAGGCTGAACTTACTCAATGCTTATCCGAGTTTAAGGCAGTTTTTGAACAGCGATTGGTGGCCAACTCGGATTAATTATGGATTTACCCTTGCGGCTTTTGCCTTTGTCGTATTGCTCCTATTTCTTGGACCTCAGCAACGCGATCAGAATATTGCTCTCAATCTATTTTGGGCTTGGTGGTGGCCTTTAGTATTGTTGAGTTTTCCCTTTGTGGGTCGGCTTTGGTGTTCAGTATGCCCGTTTATGATCTATGGCGAAGTGGCACAGAAGTTGTCACTCTGGCTGGTCCCCCGCTCGTTGAAAAGCTGGCCTCGGCAGGAGGCTGAACGGTGGGGAGGGTGGTTTCTCTATGGTTTATTTTTTCTAATTTTTCTCTGGGAAGAGCTATGGAATCTAGAGAATACGGCATATCTATCAAGCTGCCTACTGCTGCTGATTACGGCAGGTGCCGTTATTTTTTCAGTGATTTTTGAGCGCCGTTTTTGGTGTCGATACCTATGCCCCATTGGGGGGATGAACGGCCTTTTTGCCAAACTTTCGATGACCGAATTGCGGGCTCAACAGGGAACTTGCTCTGCAGAATGCAGCACCTACCAATGCTATAAGGGCGGCCCCGAGAAAGGTGAGGGACAGGAAACCAATGGCTGTCCGATCTATTCTCATCCCGCCCAGCTTGAGGAAAATCGAGATTGTGTCCTATGCATGACCTGTCTGAAGGCTTGTCCCCACCGTTCAGTTGAAGTAAATCTACGCCCTCCCGGAATTGAGCTTTGGACCTCTCATCAACCCAAAAGCTATGAGGTTGCTTTACTTCTACTATTGTTGGGCGGGATTTTTCTGCATCGGTTGCCTGAGTTAGAGGCATTGCTGGCAGTTGATTTACATTTAGTAGAGTTCTGGCCACATTTGGGGGTGTCTGTGGGCATACTTGCGATCGCATCCCTAATTCCAGTCATCACCCACAGTCTTCAACAACTATTACCCAACAAAACACCATCTTTTACAGCGTTAGCCTATGGCTATTTACCACTCGTCTTAGGGAGCAGCCTCGCCCACTACCTCGATCTGGGTCTATCAGAAGCCGGACGCGTTTTACCGGTCACCTTGGCAACATTCGGCCAATCGGGGACTGAATTGCCCATCCTGGTTGCTCACCCGGCTGTGATTAACTTTCTACAGGGGACAACTTTGATAACTGCTGGCATTTTGACGGTACTGTTAACACAGAAAATTGGCCGTCAATCTTTCTGGAGTCTTTTGCCCCAGCACCTAACAACGGTGATTTTATCGCTGGGTCTATGGCAACTGATTGTCTAATCCTTTTGCTTTTCCATAGAGGTACAGGGCTTCTTCTCGCCCTAAGACCAACAATCTTCAGAGGAATGAAGCGATCAAGACCAGCAATGTACAGCACTGTTCAGGAAAGCGATTCGGTTTAGCTGGCTTTTCTGAGACGAGAACGAGTGATTTGCCAACTCAACAGCAATACAGGCAGCAGCCCCACCACAATAATCGCCAAAGCCGGTGCTGCCGCCTCAATCAAGCGCTCATCTTCAGCATATTGATAGACCCGCATTGCTAGAGTCTCAAAATTGGAGGGCTGCATCACAATCGTTGCCGGGAGTTCCTTCATAACGTCCACGAAAACCAGCATCACTGCCGTAAACAGACTTCCTTCCATCATGGGCACGTGAATCTTCTTTAATGTGCCCACCGTCCCTTGCCCCAGGCTGCGAGAGGCATCGTCCAATGTAGGTCGAATTTTTCCTAGCCCTGTCTCAACGGTGCTCAAAGAGACCGCCAAGAAGCGAACCAGGTAGGCCAAAATCAAACCGACCACAGTGCCACTCAGTAGCAACCCCGTTGAAAAGCCAAAGGTCGATGCCACCCAAGCGTTCACCGATTTATCCAGCCAAGCAATGGGAATCAAAATGCCGACAGCAATCACAGAGCCTGGCACGGCATAGCCCATCGAAGAAATACGAACGCCCAATCGCAGTAAAGGGTTACTTTGGAGTCTGACGCCATAGGCCAAAAACAGCGACAGCAAAACCGCAACAGCAGCTGTCACGGCAGCCAACATCAGGCTATGGTTGGCCAACTCCAAAAAACCTTTGTTGAAGCGAGACGTTCTTTCGGTCAGCGTCATCTGCAGCAACAGACCGCCGGGGATCAGCAGACCCAATACAATCGGACTAAGGCAAACCAACAAGGCGAACAAAGCCCGAAAGCCCTGGAGCTTATAAGTTAATAGCTTTTGTTGACTGCTGCTCGTTTGATAATAACGGGCCTGCCGCCGAGACCAACGCTCCAGAAGAATCAGGCCCAAGATAAACATCATCAGCACTGCGGCGAGCTGGGCTGCAGCTTGACGCTCACCTCCACCAAACCAAGTGCGATAAATGCCGGTCGTAAAGGTGGAAACACCAAAATACTGAACGGTGCCAAAATCGTTCAGCGTTTCCATGAGGGCTAGAGACAAACCTGCCGTAATCGCAGGTCGCGCCAGCGGTAAGGCAACCTTCCGGAAGCTTTGCCAGGGATTACAGCCCAGAACACGGCTGGCCTCAAGGGTACAATTCGCCTGCTCCAAGAAGGCCACCCTAGCGAGCAAATAAACATAGGGGTAGAGCACAAGACTCAGCATGACGATCGCCCCCCACAGTGACCGAATATTGGGGAACCAGTAATCTCCTGCACTTTCCCAGCCAAAGAGGCTCCGCAGAAAAAGCTGCACAGGACCGTAATAGTCTAAAAATTCAGTGTAGGTATAGGCCAATAAATAGGCTGGGGCCGCCAAAGGCAACAGCAAAGCCCATTCAAAAACACGACTCCCCGGAAACGAACAAAGGGTCACCAGCCAAGCAGTGCCCACTCCCAACAGCAACACCCCTGCCCCGACACCCAGCATCAAGCCAAAGGAGTTGAGAATGTATTGGGGCAAAACTGTCGCAGCTAAATGCCCCCAGATGTTGCTTTGGTTGGAGAAGATGCTGGCAAGGACCACCAGAATGGGGGTCGCAATGAGGGTTGCGATCGCAACAACCCCAATCGTCCACCCATTCAATCCTCTAGAATCTCTCCACTTCCCCAGCAGATCTATTGGTAACTTCAAATTTTTCTACCTAGATTGCGAAAAGCTTCTATCTACCATATCAAAATCACTCCAGCTCTCTAGACCAGATATCAAGGCAAGCCAACATACCGCCAAACGAGCCGAACTGTAACGAAACATTGCGGACATGTAACATTTTTGTTACATTAGTTCTCATAAACAGTTAACTTGTGAAACCACGGATTGAGGCAATGTTAGTCAGTATTCTGCCTGGCGTGATATCGCTCCTGCATCCCACAGGTCAGATTGAGATTTCAGAGCAAAACCCATGGCCTTATTCGTAGATCATTCAATAGACGCAAAGACAGTATTGTCTTCCTATGAGCAAGGGGAACGATGCTTCTATCAAGTTCATCTTTCCGGTGCGGATCTGAGCGAATGCTGTCTTGCTGACGCCGTTTTTGAGCGCTCTACTTTTAATCAAGTGAATCTGAGCCAGTCCATCCTCAGCTCTGCAAATCTGCGCGGTAGCCAAATATTAAAGGCCACACTGTGGCGAGTGAATCTGATGGGCGCTAATTTGGAGCAGGCTGATCTGGCACACTCTAGCTTTATTCGAGCGAATCTGAATCATGCCACGCTGGATAATGCCAGCTTAGTGCAGGCTGATCTGCGCCTCGCAAACCTGCAGAATGCCAGCCTTTGTGGTGCAGATTTAGCAGGAGCTGATCTGCGATACGCTGATCTCCGAGGCGCCAACTTATCCAACGTCAACCTGATGGGAGCAGATCTCACAGGGGCCAATTTAGAGAATGTTATTGTTTCTAAATCTGGTCTTGAGGGCGCAGTCTTTCACCATACCGCTCCCGTTCAGATTGCCGTCAGCGTTCATTAGAAATTTCCCGAAGGACGCAGCCCCGTTCAAGCAATCCTTCTGCAATTGCGAGGTACATTCCAAAATGACGATGTCATCGACGCATTCACTCCTGCAGGCTTTGCAAACAGAGCGTGGCCGCTCTCAAATGTTTTTCAAATCTGCACTAACGGCTTTGTCCCATGCTCTAGAAGACATTGTCCTAGCCGGAGATGATCAGCCCCTTGTCATTGCCAACTTCCAGAACGAGCGGTTCTACCAGAAAGAAGTGCGTCGCTATGAGCGGATATCGAAGCTAACGAATCACGTCTATATTTTGGCGGCCCCTGAAAGTGAATCTGGGTTTGCCGTTAATTCTGGTCTCTACGAAACCGTACCTTTGGCGGACCATGATGCCCTAGCACAGGAATGGCATCTGGTCATTATCAGCGCTCGTTTTGCTGGCTGTTTGATTTGTCGAGAACTCCCCTCTTCATCATCCGTGATCGATCAGGCAAGACGCTTTGAAGGCTTTTGGGGATTCGATCGCCAAGTCTGTCTTCAAGCCGCTCAACTTCTGTTGCAGTGGATTGTAGAATACCGGCCCGAGCTAAAACAGAAAGTCAACAATGCCCTAACCACCTATCAAATCAATGCAGGAGGACTGTCTACCAACGCATCCCCTTCAGATTTGAATGACTCTAGCATTTTTGGTCAACGGCTAATGACCTACCTGCAAGCCAGTCAATATAAGTTACTCAAAGCCTATCGAGCTTTGGATGAAAAATCTCAAAAAGAGCAGCTGATCAATGTAGTGACAACTGCGATTCGTCGTTCTCTTGAACCAGAAGAGGTCTTGAAAACAGCCGTCATTGAACTGGGACAAGTCTTTCAACATTGTCGCTGCATTCTTTATCGCTGTCATCTCACCGATACCCAGGTGATGATTGACTATGAAGCTAACTGCTCTGAGACATCATCGTTAAAAGGACGGCCTTGGTCATTAACAGATAACCCTCTGATTCAGGTGGCGCTCTCTCAAGAGCGAGCCACAGTCATTTCAAATGTTGCCGAAGCTCCGGTTATCAATAGCCATGGCCATCTAAAAGCCGTCATCGAAGAACTACAGATTCAATCCTGGTTGCTGGTGCCGATTCAATACCAAGGCTCAGCTTTGGGAATGGTAGAGCTGCACTATTGTGGGCCAGCCCCCCATCGCTGGAAAGAGGGTGAGATTTCTCTGGTAGAAGCCCTAGCTACCCAAGTGGGGGTAGCCCTGAGCCAAGCAGATATGTTTACGCAGTCAGCCGCACTCAACCAACAGCTCCAGGCTTTAGAACGCACGCAACAGAACCTGATAAACATTGTGGGGCATGAGCTACGAACGCCCTTATCCACGATTCAGGTCTGTCTAGAAAGTCTCGATAGCGAGCCTGAGATGGAGCTAGATATCCGTAAAATCATGTTGGAAACGGCGCTGGGGGATGCAGCTCGAATTCGCAAATTAGTGAGTGACTTTTTACTCCTGTCTCGGCTAGAAAGTCAGCCCGCGAGCCTTCAGGTAGAGGCCATTGAGTTTGAGGAAGTCCTGGAGCTGGCCATGAGCGGTATCAAGGCGGACGGAGCAGAAAAACCTGAAATCCGAACCCAGATCCAGAGCGACATGCCCTCCATCGATGTTGATGGGGATGGCTTAGTCGAAGTGCTTTCGAAGTTATTAGACAATGCCTGTAAGTTTACCCCTGCCACCGGCTGCATCTCTGTCCATGCCGAAGTGCAAGATCAAAGTCATTCAGATCTTGAATCAACAATGCTGGCCGTAACCGTTGAAGACACAGGTCGGGGAATCGCCCCAGAGCAACTGAAAACAATCTTTAATTCGTTCTATCAGACAGAAGACTACCTTCGACGAAGTGTGGGAGGCGCGGGCCTGGGCTTATCGATCTGTCGCCAATTAATCACAGCCATGGATGGCGAAATCTGGGCTGAGTCAGATGGGGTCAATCAAGGCAGCCGTTTTCAATTTCGGCTCCCAATTGAACATAGTAAAAGCTATGCAATGTCTAAATAAAAGGGCTACAAAGTCTACTAGCAAAAAATCAGACAGCATCCTTGTGCGGCGCCATTGCCCTGGTAATGCTAACTAAAATCCCTCAGCATTTTCTTGATTTCGAGGTTGTGCATTTCTTCTTGGCCAATTTTGGTACGTGTATATTCCTCTAGATAGATACTGGCGTCTTCAACAATATCCAAGAGCTCTTTATAGAGATCCAGGGCTTTTTGTTCATGGTTCAGGCTCTCTTGCAGCAAATCTTGGACCGAGTGACGGTGAGTCTCTTCAATGGCAGAGATCCGTTGACTTGGGTGTTCTTCTAGTCCTGTGATAATTTCGCCTGCTTCTTGCGCATGGAGGAGGGATTCACTGGCTTGCGCTTTGAAAAAATCAACAATGGGGATGCGATTCGGGCCGGTCACCATCAGCGAGTAATGGGTATATCGAACCACACCAGCCAGCTCAAATTCCATGATGCTATTGAGAAGGGCTGTTGTCTGTTTTGTATCGAGTTCTTTCATGTGGTTCGAGGTTTTCCTATGATGCAGATTGACGTTTGGAGTTGGGCTGGATAGGGGGTCGCTCTAAGCTACGAAGATATAAAGTTCCCACAGAGATTAAGAATAGACTATAGCCGATGACCTGGAGCCAATAGAGATGATCTCGGTAGCCCAGTAGGGCTTTAAAGATAACACCGGGAAATTGGCTATCGGGCAAGATAGAACTGATATCCCAAGCCAAGGCTCCTAAGATACAGGAGTCGCTAGAAAAGCATAGATTTTGAGCGGGCTGCAGCATGCTAAGGGCGAAAATAGCTGCGTCGATGTTTTTTAGGGCTGAGACCACCAAACCACCGACAATCAATAACAATAAAATACCCATGACTTGAAAGAAGCGGCGCAGGTTAATTTGAATCCCCCATTTAAAAAAGGCAAAGCCAAGGCCCACGGCTCCAGTTAGACCAGCAATCGCACCCAATGCGGCAGAATTCTGTTGTGCATTGGCAAAAATAAATAAGACTGTTTCAAATCCCTCTCGCAAAACAGCAATGCCCACTAAGGTAAAAACACCCCAACCAGCTGCACGGGTTTGGAGCGAAGCGGCAAGAGAATTCTCAATTTCGCCTTTGAGGGATTTCGATTGTTGGGTCATCCAAATCAGCATCCAGCTCAGCATTGCGATCGCAACCAAACACAGCCCACTTTTCAACAAAGGTTCCAAGACCGGCGCTAGCTGAGGATTCACTTGTCCGGCCTGATTCAGGCCCCAGTTCAACAGTTTCCCGATCAGCAAGCTTCCGCTAATCCCTGCAAAAATGCCCCAGTACACCCAAGGGACTAGATAACCTTTCTGACTTTTGGTCAAGGCCGCTAAGACAATACCCACCACAAGGGCAGCTTCGACCCCTTCTCTGAGGGTAATGACAAAAACCGGTAAAGCACCTGCAAAATCCATAGAACCCAATACTTCCTATGCTATGACTCGCTAGCAACGAGTTTAACGCAGACAAGAATTATTCTCATTAGTAACAATGCAAACGGGACAATCAACTTCTGATCAACTCGAACGAAGGGAAGACCTTTTCGATATCTTTCAATCATAGGCTTCATGTATAACTCGATATACACATATACATCGATGCCCCCCAATAGCCCCAAACTAAAGAGACAAATCTTGCTGATATCCCGTCAATTCGACATAGCCTTGGCCTTCAAGGGGTTGTTGAGCATGAGAACCAGCAAGCTGAACGGCTCCCTCCCAATAGGTTGTTGAAAAAGGCAATTCCTGATTGTTCATTAACGGGGAAACCTGGGCTTGAATATCCAGCTTAGGAATAGTAATATCCCATTTTGCAGGGTAAACCGCCTGAGACTGGGGACTTTTCCAAGTTTTCAATACCTTGATATCAAAGTCCTCGCGGTTAAGGTGCTGCACATGTCCCTTAGGGTCAATGTAGGTGCCGTTAGACTCTGGTGTTGTGGAATTTTCTGCTGTTCGTAACCCATAGAGCATCAGAGCAGCACCATCCTCTAGCTCCAAAGAGAACCAGTCCCAGCCTTGAGTCCCTTCGCTGAGGGCACTCGTGGAATACTCATGATCCGTCCAGCTTTTCCCACAGACGTCGAAGCTTTCTCCCTGCACCGTCACCGTCCCCACCGTCGGTTGCTG
>CALFCG010000372.1 GCA_937951315.1 uncultured cyanobacterium | reverse complement strand
GCGGGTCCAAAATGAATTTCTGTCCCACCTCGTCCAAAAAATTTATTGTTGCGAACCCCTTCAAACACAGGATTTTTCTCGCATCATTGAATTGAATGCCCAATATGCAGACCTACCCGCAGATTTCTCAGATTTATCACTGGTAGTCATCTCTGAACGGTTGCAGATTTCTGAGATCGCGACTCTAGATAAAGATTTTGATATTTATCGACGGTACAGAAATCAACCCTTTGAACGTGTCTTCTATCCCTAAACAGTGCTTCGATTTCACCAGCATCTAGATGAAACATTCTCACTGCATCTCAATGCTGGTGCTCATTGTCTTCTATGAAGAAATGCCGGGTCTTTTGCGGCGTTTCTTGAGTCGCTTATAGGTTGCTGGCACAGGAGACCCTAAAATATTGACCACCTGATATTTGCGATCGCGTTCCAGCCGCTTCAACTCTGTATAGTCCGTCCAATGGATACAGTCCACTGGACAGGTATCCATCGCCTCTTGGATCACTTCTACCGGATCACCATCCTGACGGTAAGCCCGTGAGCGACCATTTAGCGGTTCCATATAGAACGTGTTGCGAGCCACATGAGCGCAGTGCTTGCACCCAATACAAGTTGGCTCATCAACATAGACACCTTTCTGCCTGAGCATTCCACCCAGCTCAGGCTCCAAGCCAGAGCGGCCAGAATTGCTGCGAAGTTGTCCACCTAACTCAGGCTCTAAACCCGACCGATTTTCTTCAGCCGAATGCAGAGGCTGTCGCGAGTCAGAAGAGCCAGACATTTAGGAACTCCAGCGCTGGACAACAAGCTGAATAGTACCGTCAGCATTCTCTTTCTGCTCAGAAATCTGGAAGCCTTGGTCAGCAGTTGTCTTCACAACCGTGTGATAAGCGTAGCGCTGAGTCACTTTCTCCAAGAACCGATTAACAGACCAGTTCTGAGACCAAAAGTCCATATCAGCCACTAACTCATAGGAGTCGCCCTGCTTGCTGAAGCCGATGTCATAACCATTTTCCTGCTCAATGACGACCTCAGCCGTCTGCGTCTTACCTTGATAGCCACGTACGGGACGAGGACCCGCCTTATAGGACAAATCAAGGTCAGCAAGGGCCGATTCTAAAGCAGGCAGGTTGCGGATTTGAGTCTTAATTTGGCTGAAGTGTGACATAGGGCTATCTAACTCAACTAGCTGAACAGTAATGAAACGAAGCTCTTAGGGGTAGGACGCGACCTACCATTGGCTACGAACTTGAGCGGTCGCAGTTCCTGTCTGCTGCACCGTCTCTGCTTGGGCAAAAAATTCTGAAGTTTTCTGGGCGCTAATCACAGGACCGAGTTGTGCCTCAATAGCGGCAGTGACTTCGGCGCAGGAAGACCCCACGATTCCGGTCACTTTCTCTTCAACACGACCGTCAGGGTGAATGACAAATTCCAGGGTTTCCATGCTGTTCCTGTCTGACTAAAAAACTAAGGCGATGCAGGGGCCGAACTTTGAGCTAATTCGAGTCCTTGAGTCCTTCTTTAAAGCTAACGCGTGCAAAACGTTACGAACTGCATTGAAATCATCATAAAAGTATTTAATTGATGAAGCAGTTGCTTTAACCTGAGTTTCCACTAAGTTCCCCTATGCGTCAAGCAACAGGGGCTTTGTGAATTTTCATGAAGCATTGACCTTAAGCCATTGCTTTGAGGGGCTAGATGGCTCCGACCTTGATCACAGGCTCCCTTCTTGATTGATAATGTTGGGGCATATTCGCGTATAGGAAAAAATATAGTGACGAATCAGGTCAATCCCATTCCGGTCGGTGTGTTGGGCTTTGGTGGTCTAGGACAGGCTGCGGCTCACGTCCTCGCCCCTAAGCAGCAGATGCAGCTGGTAGCAGCGGCTGATAAAAAAGGATATGCCTACAGTCCTGATGGACTTGATTTGAAAGATGCGATCGCAACCTATCAATCCCAAGGTTCCCTGGGCTATATCGAACCCAGTGGCGTTCTCAGCGAGCAGAGTATTGAAGACCTGATTGGTCGCAGCCAAAATATTGCGGGGTTCTTTTTAGCACTGCCCAATCTCCCCAACACATTTATGGCATCCGTTGCCAAGCAGTTCATTGCCTCCGGCTGGCAGGGCGTACTGGTGGATGCCATCAAACGCACCAGCGCCGTCGAACAGCTCCTAGACCTGCAGTCAGAACTCAAAGAAGCGGGTATTACCTATGTCACCGGTTGTGGTGCTACCCCAGGGCTATTAACAGCAGCCGCAGCCCTAGCCGCTCAAAGCTATGCTGAAATCCATCAAGTCAAAATCACCTTCGGGGTTGGAATTGGCAACTGGGAAGCCTATCGCGCCACCATCCGCGAAGATATTGGGCACTTGCCCGGGTATACCATTGCCCAGGCCCAAAGCATGACAGATGCAGACGTCGAAACTCTTCTAGAACAAACCAACGGTCTGCTGACCCTAGAAGATATGGAACATGCTGATGATGTCATCCTTGAGATGGCTGGTATCTGTGGACGTGACCGCGTCACAGTCGGCGGTGTTGTTGACACACGTAACCCCAAAAAGCCCCTCAGTACCAACGTCAAAATTACCGGCCGGACCTTTGAAGGCAAGATTTCCAGCCATACTTTTACGCTTGGCGACGAAACCAGCATGGCTGCCAACGTTTGTGGCCCAGCCTTTGGCTACCTCAAGGCAGGCATTCAGCTTCACCAGCAAGGACTACGGGGCTTGCTAACATCGGCACAAGTTATGCCCCATTTTGTGCGCTAACCCCCACCCATTAAAGACAGTCAGGGCCTTAGTCAAAGCCAAAATTTCGACAACAGATCATGGGTTTGAGTGCTAAGCTCTATTTCCATGGTCTGTTCTCTTATCAACGTGTGGCGGAGCATCTTTATTAAAAGGCAGGGTTACTCAAAAGTCTTAATTTCAAACGCACTCGACGGTACATGAATCTGCTCCCAATCGGGTCAACAATGGGCACACCAACTGACAGAAACACTTAGGGTGATCGATTAATGACAACCCCCAACTCTGATCCAAAATTTACGGGTAGAACCCAAGAGATATTAGACGAGATCCAAAACACATTGGGGATGATCCCCAACTTTTATAAAGCTCAAGCAGAGGTCGATCCCGTCTGGCTTGAGTTGAACTGGAATCGGATGAAGGCCATCATGCTCTCAGAAGGAGCCTTAGATCGGAAAACCAAAGAACTCCTGGCCATGACAGTCGCCTTGGTCAGCCGCAGTGAGTACTGCTCCCTCGCACATGAGACGATGGCCAGAATGAGTGGAGCCACTGAAAGTGAAGTCACAGAAACCAAACGTGTCATTGAGCTTTTTTCTAGCTTTACTGCAATTGCAGAATCCCTTCGCGTTCCCTGCGATATCACCCCTGATATGTTGAAAAAGGATTCCTAAGCTTACGGCGAAAGGTCTCCCAGCTGTCGGCGAGCCTCGAATAGTCCCAATGCGGCGCTGACCGACAGATTGAAACTGCGAACCTTCGGCTGACGAATCGGAATTCGCACCATATCGTGACAAACATCCATCACCTCTGGCGGCAGCCCTGCAGTTTCACAGCCAAATAACAGCCAGTCATCAGCCTCAAATGCATACTGGAGATAGTTCTTAGAGCCTGACTTACTAAAGCCCACCCAGCGACCTCCCAAGGCTTGACTATATTCAGCGAAAGCGTCCCAGGAAGCATGACAGGTTAGTTTAACGTAGGGCCAATAATCTAATCCAGCGCGCTTAAGATAGCGATCACTAATCTCAAACCCCAGCGGCTCCACGAGATGTAGCTCAGTTTCTGTTGCAGCGCAGGTCCGGGCCACGTTGCCGGTATTGGGAGGAATTTGGGGATGAACTAAAACAACACGAACCATTGAGGACTAGACCGTTACAGGTTCGCAAATGCTGTCTTTCAGCTCGTTCTCTTCTTCGAGCATAGATGCGATCGCATGTTTCACAATCGCCTCAGGTTTTACCCCTTGGCTATAGAGTCCCAGCCACTTCTGGGCTTCATTCCCCTCCGTTAAGATCTTCTTCACCGGAGACAAGAAACAGCTAAAGCCCTGCTGCTTCGCAATCGGCCAAACTTGCTCGTAAAGTTCAGCAATCCAGTCCCGAGCTAGGAGAGTGCGGCCATCTTGCCAGTGGGTCAGCTCCGCATCCAAACTCAATTGCGCCGCCTTGGCCTCATTGGCATCTGCAAGGTTGGCCAAGGTGTCTGGCTCCGTTCGCCATTGACTCGACACCAGCGGATCTAGATCTGGATCTGCCATCAACTGCAGCAATCTCGCCTCCAGTAAAGCCGTCACCGCCAACAAGCTGATTGGACTCGAGGGTAAATCACAAATTCTGAGTTCGAGACGATTGAGATCATAAGGGCGACGATTACCATTCGGACGCACAGAACTCCAAAGATGTCGGACATTTTGCATCGTCCCCGCCTTCAGCTGTGCCCGAGTCCAGTCAATAAAGTGACAATGATGTCGGAATAATGGCACCTGAGCCGGAGTCTTCGGAAAGGTCGCCCAACGAGAGGAGTGATTGCCCGTGGCTTTGCCATCAATAAACGGCGATGAAGCCGTCAGAGCTAACCACAGCGGTGCTTCCAAACGAATGAGGCGACAGGCTTTAATCAGCAGTTCTGGATCCGTGATCCCAACATTAATATGAACACTCGCCGTGACCACAGACGTGCCATAGGTGTTCTCAATATAGGCGTGGTAAGGATTACTGGGGTCAGAGCGGCAAAAGCGATCGCTGCCCCCCAAAGCCAAAGTACTGCCTGGGATAATCGTGTAGTCTCCCAGTTGGCTCAGATACTGGCGCAGTTGTGCCCGAGGTCGAAGCAAATCGCACATGATGGGCTCATAGCAATAAGCTGGGGAAGTCGTGTACTCCACATTCCGGCTATCGGGTTCGCGGACAAAGCCCTTTAGTTCAGCAGCGATCCGCCCAGAGAACCCAACCACTTCACCTGCAGGTGTGCCCGTATAGACTTCGACTTCAAAACCTTTGGAGAGGAGCACTGCGGTACCTTTAAGCGCAACATCAAGACTAGAACAACAATCTAGCGCATCTAGCCCCATCAGCTACTATCGTCTCATAGGTTCGCCGGGTAATCACACTAGGAAGAACTGAGAACGCTGGCAATACAAGAAGGGTAACGTAAGCCCAAAGGGCAAGACACTTAGTCTTGCTGCAAGCTAATGTAAGTGCAGCCGGGGATAGTCTAACGACTGCGCACAAAGCACTCTTGAATTTATAAATGAAACAACAAAAGAAGAAAGTCTTCTTTGCCTCTTTGAGCATTTTGGTCGCATTTCTTGGGGGCTTTGCGACAGAGGAATATCAAATGATTCCCTATACCAAGCTCAGAGCCATCATCAATCGAGTCACGCCCACCCCCCCTCGCCGTGTCAGTTATTTTGCACGTCCTGTAAAATCAGAGCCCTCAAATTATTATCTTGATCGGCAATCCTTCTTTGAGAAGGATGGTCAGACCTACGATGTTGTTATGGTTGGGGCCAGCATCATCGAGGCTGCTGAGTGGGAAGATTTATTCCCTTCATTAAATATTGCCAATCGAGGCATTTACGGTGATACAACAGCAGGCGTCATCGCTAGATTAGATAGCATTTTAGCCACTAAAGCCGAGAAGGCTTTTATTATGGTTGGGCTAAATGACCTGTCTCGAGGACTGTCGGTGCCAGAGGTTTACGCCAACTACGAAAAGATTGTGATGTCCCTTAAAGAAAACGGCATTAGCCCCTATATCCAATCAACAATCCTAGGCGGAGAACGCAAGGCAGATGTGAATTTAAAGCTGGTTGAACTCAATCAGTCTCTTCAAAAACTGGCGAGTGAATCAGAGGACTTCATTTTTATCGACTTAAATTCACGACTCACAAAAAACGGCATTTTAGATCCAAGGTTCTCCAAGGATCAGGTCCACCTGAATGGAGATGGCTATGCGGTTTGGCAGGAGATCCTACGTCCTCACATGCTAGGCAACCAAAGTCATAACGCACTCCATTCTGAGCCAGCATTGTGATGGGAAAACTCCGAAGCTCCAGAGGGGAAATTAGCGCATAGCATCCGCACCTTCGAGCAACTCTTAAGCTCTCATAGGCCAGGAATATCAAGCTGTCGAGGAACTCACATTGCTGACGGTCACTCCAAGAAAACTTGAGTCTTCTGTTCTAAAACCTTAGCCTTAGAATGAGCCAGGCCTCCTGAATGAAATAGCTTTAGCATCATTACCCCTGATAATTAATGCCTCGGAAAACCCTCTTCTATTTAGCCTTCGGGATACTGACCGCATTTTTAGCGGGCATCGTTACAGCAAGGCTCAAGATACTGCCCTATCCACTGAGTAAAGGCCCCCCAAAGAAATCAACCTCTGGGACAGCTCGTGTCAATTACTTTAGCCGCCCTCCAAAAACAGATCACTCGAATTACTATCTCGATAAGCAGTCTTTTTTCAGACAGCATGGCCAGACCTATGATGTTGTCATGATCGGTGACAGCATCACGGACGGAGCGGAATGGGAAGCTTTATTCCCGTCTATCAACATTGCCAACCGAGGTATCTTTGGCGACACGACAACCGGTTTACTGGCCAGGCTAAATAGTATTACTAGCACCCAGGCCCACAAAGCTTTCATAATGATCGGCATCAATGATTTTTCTCGGGGTGCGACGGTGCCTGAGGTCTACGAAAACTATAAAAATATAGTGATGCACCTCAAACAAAAAGAGATGCTGATTTACATTCAGTCCACCATCTTGGGTGGAGCGCGCAAGGCTGATGTGAATCCCAAAATACTGGCACTCAATGAAGAACTGAAGACATTTGCGATCGCAACCGAGGGTGTCACCTATATCGATCTCAACAAGGGTCTCGCTCCCAATGGCAGCTTAGATCCCCAGTTTTCTCGAGATGAAGTGCATCTCAATGGAGAGGGCTATGCTGTATGGAGAGATCTGATCCAGCCACAAATACTGAACAATGGCTAGAATCGCTCTCCCGTCAGGACAGCAGAGCCTCTTTATTTCAAGAAAGATCCAACACCCTTGAGTAAGTTATCCAACAAAGGTCTTGCATCTTGCCCCAACACACCATCAACAAGCGGTTGAGCATCCTCTCCATAGGCCTTGAACTGGTTAATGCGGCGGATCACTTTCACGAGGCGTTCTCCCTCAACCTCCACTTCAGACGTCGGATAATTTTCTAACGTATCAATCAGGGTAATTTGCTGATCATCGCTGGCATCCAGAATAAGCGCAGACCTTAAAGCCCGACGATTGGCTCGGTCAGAGGGGGTATGAATCACCTCACCCACTTCACTCAGTAAGAGATCTCCAGGGGCACTGTTGAGCAACCGATCCA
>CALFCG010000371.1 GCA_937951315.1 uncultured cyanobacterium | reverse complement strand
AGCGGACATTCAGGCTCTTTCCTTAAAACGCTGCCGAGGGCATTAGCAGCCCACGGCATTCTACCAGCTAGTGCTTTGCAACAACTGCTATTGAGCTGTTCAAGCTGCATCCCAGCCCGGCCTTTTGAGAATGGCAATATATCTTCAGTGCTATTGAAGCGTTGCAACTCCAAACGTCGCATTGAACTTACGACACCAGATCGCCACAGATTGATACTGCGAGGCATCAATGTCTTCAGGGATTGGGTAGGTCTGAGCACCGTTAAAAGCTTCTAGGTCAGCAACAAATACATAGTCCCCCTCGTTAAGGGGATACGCTGGCGGTTTTGACTCGCCCACAACATCAGCAGATTTATGCAGAACCACCACTAAGTCTGGGCCTTGGTCCGATGTTTTGAATGCTTCGTCAAATTCCAAAACAGCTTGGTCGTCTTTTATAACTAACTTGACCGTCCCAGCAGTCGGAACCTCGGCAGGCACAAATGTTCCTGTCTTTTCTGTCGCAGTAGCCTCTGCAGCAGGTTGCTCCGGAGCAGGTTGTTCTGTCGAACTCGTCGTAGGGGATGGCGACTCAGACACTGGTTCAGACGCACAGGCCATGACCAGTAGAGAAGTTGCGATCGCAACACTAAAGCCAGTCCGAATCAAACGTTGAACCATTGCCCATACTCCTGCGAAGCTGATAGACCTCAATCGTCCCTAAATCATAGTCTCCGAGGCTACACATCCAAAAAACTACAGAACGTGAGAAGAGCCTAAGCCGATCGGAAACTCAGGCACTCTTAAATAGCGAAAAGGGAAAGAAGCTAAAAAAGGATATCTGCAAAACCTTCTATACAAATGAAGGGAGTGCCAGAACACTCGTTATAGGTTCAGCAACACGCTGTGTACCGAAACCTGTCATACCCAAAAGAGGTCTTACACTATAGACAAGAGACTCAGGTTACGCAGCCAGGATAAAAATCCATGACAGATAAGCCGGGGAAAGCCTAGGGCAGTCTCAAAGAATAGCAAACAGGTACAAACCAGCCACTTTTGCAACTCATTCCTGACCATAGACATTGCAGCTCTAAACACAGTAATGATGGGGAATACCCGCGCGAAGCAAACAAGGCTCTTATTAAAATATCCAGGTCTAAGAAATCTGCCTCATTAATCACAGCACTGTATTGTCCATGTTCACGAAGCAATTTGTTGTCTCTGAAATCTGTATCTCTCTCAATGGTGATTTCAGACACCTCTATCCAGAACTAGAGCAATTTGCAACCACTGTTTTAGAGGCTCAGGGCAATATGGATGTCATGAGTGCACAGCTTCCTGCCCTGCTACGGGCGATCGCTGACCATCAGATCATCTTCCACGGTGTTTCCAACTGGGGCGAAGTTGTCGGTAATGAAGAAGATGCAGAACGTACCCTGAGTCTCACCTTCCAGGATGAGGCTGGCAGATACGCCCAAAGTCAACAGACGGGTACCGAGGATATTCCTTCAGATTGGTGTGTGATCACACTGTCGTTTTGCTATGAGTCCTCAACCCCTAGCGCAGCGATCGAGACGAAAATCCGCTCTATTGAATCAGTCCTCTCTGCTTTTCAGCAACTTTCTGCAATTTCAGAGCAAGGAAGTTTGAGAGCATTCAACTTACATTGGTCTCCGGCAGGACTGGGAGATAATCTTACCGAAGATCAAGTCATTGAACTTTACCCTGACCTTGCTGCCATCTAGGAGCCAACATCATGAAACAGTTAGGACTGATCTTGCTGCTCTGCCTCGTACTTGTGATCACAGGCTGCGTTCCAGAGCGCCCTGGTCCACCAACCCAACTGCAGCCGACTCAACAGCAAACCCGACAGCCGATCCAGGTCACCGGTCGCTTTGATATTCAATCCATTGCCTACAACGATCTAGATGGCACCTATGAAACGACATTACTCGATCGCACTCCCCCGTTATTAACCACGACAAACGTGAAGTTGACACTCCTAACTGAGGAAGAAATTGAAAGCAAGACCCCAATTTATGCAGAGGTCAAAAATGACGAGACGGTGATGCACATCGCCCAGGATACGAAGATTAACTATATTCGGACTGAGACAGCTGTAGCACCCACCAATGAACAACCACAGCAGGTTATAGTTCAGGGCCAGCGAGAAAACTTTTGGGTGCCTTTTGCAGAAGGATTCCTCATCTCTCAAATCTTTAATGGCAACCGTTATTATCCTGTGGCTGTCTATCCCCCACCCTATATCGAGGGCAGGCCCATGGTGGGTGTCGGTGGCTACGGTCGGAGCAACAAAGAAGCAAGGGACAACTATGCCGCTAAGCACAAGGCTCCGCCGCCAGCAGTCAAGCACAATAAACTCAGGGCCAGCGGAAACTTAACAGCAAAGCCTGGGACAAAGTTACGCGGAAATACAGCGAGGTCTTTATCCTCGTCACCCCGAATAACGGCAAGGACAACAAACAAACCGACCGGAAAAGGCATAGGGGGTAGTAACCTCAAATCCCCATCAACGTTTAAAAACAGCCCTCCTTCACGTTCGTTTGGATCCCGTTCAAAATCCTACGTCCAGCCCCAACGCTCCTACTCCGCACCCAGTCGATCCTTTAGGGCAGGCCGCCGCAGGTGAAACGGATCACTCGACACTAGAAAATGCGCCTGATCCAAGAAATTATTGAGGCATTGGACTGAGCAGTACTCCATCTCTTCAGGCCACTCGCCAGACTCTTACAGATCCAAAGTTTCGCCGGGATAGACAACGTCAAAGCCTTATACCCTACACCGACGGCAGAGTATCGACGCGAATCTGAACCACCTCTTATCTCACAAATGGTCGTTTAGCTCTGTTCCTCAAGCTTGAGCATGATTCCTGCTTCCACGACGAAGAGCACCACCAGCCACAGCATAGACAAAAAATTTTCCTCGAATACAACAACCTAGGCCTATTCTCAAAGCTAAGCCTGATAAAGGATCAAGCTTATTCTCTGACGATTGACCTCAAGCTTGAACCAGCTCTAAATAGCAATAGTAAAAAACACAACAGACCCTTCTCATGAATCTACAGTAAGCTTCTGTGATTGAAAATCGTTTCTCTCTCGCGAACCATGACTAATTCACAGCTAACACAATTGACTGACGAGCAAATACGAGCGAAGGCCCATCAAATCTGGATCGCTCGTCAACAGGATGGTGAACCCGGTAATCCTGATAGCGATTGGCAAGCTGCTGTAGATGCGCTATCTGCCGAAATTATGTCCTTTCCCTTTCCCTTTCCCTTAAGCAAAAGGTATTGGTTCGGTCTTGCTGCGTTGCTTAGTTTAGGTGCTATTGCTGCATCCCTAGTTTGGTTGAAGTAAACATAGCGATTTAGGAGGCTCGCTAAAACGGGTTATGTCTCCAAACATCAGCATGGGGGTTCTGGTTCAGTAACATTTGCAAGCATTACATGCTGAGTTGTCAGACAGATGTTTCAACACTGCATATAGTGTTTTCAATGTTTAATCCAACAGAACCAACAATGGGGTTAAGGCATTGACAGGACAGATGTTGTGTCAATGCCTAGGTCCTGATTTCGATCTAACCCTGTTTAGGGACTCACAACAGTTGTGTTGCAAGGCTCGTTGGAAATGCTCACTCTGGCCTTGAAGAATGGAGGTGACCAAACGACCACTCGTCTCCACTTCTGTCCTTGCTACACCATCAGACCCAGCCCTCACCCCACCCAAAGACACGGAGCGGGGCATCTACCAACCCTAAACTCCTTCCGTTTTAAACCGCTTTAATGGCCCCAAAGGCCGCAAAGCATGAATTCTTGTGTAATAGCTCAACATTGGTGAAGCCGACTCGACTCAATAGAGCCAGCTGATAGGTGACAGGACGGGGAGAATCTTCCTGATCGATATAGCGAAAGACTTTATCTCGATACTCTTCGTCCCCTAGGTCCGCTAAATAGTCACCATACCGGGTCCACATCAGATGCTGCACAGCCTGTGACTCATGGGAAACGAGATCCGTGATCCAAACGCTACCGCCAGGCGCAAGAATGCGATAGATTTTCTCGAACGCCATCAACCAATCTTGGTCATCACGCAGGTGATGTAAAACAGCTGCGGCCAGAACCACATCATAGGCTTCTGAAGCTAAGCTCGCCTCTCGAAAATCACTCTTAAAAGTCTGAATGGTGCCATCATTCACTTTAGAGAGCCGTTCGACAGCTCGCTCGATCATGGGCTGGCTCAGATCAAGCAAATCAGCGTTAAAGTCATGTCCCAATCTTTCCCGTAGTTTCAGGGTGTTGTTGCCTGCACCACACCCAATATCAAGTACCCGCTTGATCGGAGAAGTCGATGCCACGGCAGCCTGTGTAATCAGCTCCATGGCTAAGGGGGCATCAATCGTCGCAGCCTGACCTGTTTCAAGATTCGAGAATCGCTCCACATCTTTGTCGAAACGGGCCCGGATATCTTCTAATGTTGATTTTTGACTGAGTGGCGTTGACATACAGCGTTGGAGTTAACGGGTGAACTGGAGCAACGTCAGGCCAAGAACGATAACCTGAACAGCCACATTCTACTGAAGATATCTAGCAACAGTTTTCCACTCACCACTCAACCCACCATCGATTGCTTCAGGAACTCGATAAACACCTGGACCTTAAGTGGCACATAAGTACGGGAAGGATAGACCAGCCAAGCGGCAGTCCTGAAATCAGTTGCAGTCACCTCGTACCGGGGAAAGACATCAACGAGAGTCCCTGCTCGCAGGTCTTCATCAACCAACCAATTGGGTAGCAGGGCAAGTCCCATGCCAGAAAGAGCACAATGCTGAAGCGCCGTCATATTGGCAATGGTAAGAGTACCATTCACAGGAATTTCGCTGCGATCGCCAGCCTGGTCTTTAAAAATCCATCGGGTTTGAAACCCCGCCAACGGAAATCGAAGACAGTTATGTTGTTCTAAATCTGAGGGCTGCTTCAGAAGCGCTGACTTTTGCAAATAATCTGGACTGGCACAAACCCGATAATGGGTTTGCATGAGCCGTTGAGCGATTAATGTTGAGTCTTCTAATATCCCGAGGCGCACAGCAATATCAATGCGTTCCGCAATCAGATCCACAACGGCATCCGTGAGCTTTAGATCGATAGACAGCTCTGGATAGAGATCGGCAAAAGCAGGCAGCAACGGCACAATGCATTTAAGACCAAAGGGAACTGAGACTGTGACTCTGAGCTGACCTCGAAGCTGACCCGAGACATCTGTTGCCAGATCTCTGGCTCGCAGGAGTTCTTCCAGCAAAGGCTCAATTTGTACAAAGTACGTCGTTCCAGCTTCGGTCGGAGAGAGCTTACGGGTGGTGCGCTGAAAGAGTCGGATGCCTAGCTCTTGTTCTAGCGTTGCGATCGCACGTGAGACCGAAGACGGATCAATATTGCGATCTCGAGCCACAGCCGCAAAACGGCCCTGGCGCATGACCGCCACAAATAGCTGAAGTACGGATAGGTCCATCGCTGAATGATAGAAAATCGATTCGTGCAGTTAACGCACGAGTATTGTTCATTAAAACCTATTTATTCATTTTTTCGCAGAGATTATGCTCGTGTCATTGAACAACGTCTCGACCCAAAAATCATGCTCATTCAAGAACAGGAAGTCACAGTTCTCAAAGCTGTAAAGCAAGCCAGTGAAACATGGAAAGCCGCTTTTAATGCAGGTGATGCAGCAAGCTGTGCAGCCCAATATGAAACCCATGCAGTAATGCAAGCGAGACCTTTTGGCACCTTTACTGGAACACCTGAAATCCAAGCCTTTTGGCAACAGCTCATCGATGATGGCTTTAAGGATGTCGAGTACCTGAATCCTCAAATAACCGTTGTTGATCAAAGCAGCGCTATCTTGACCTCTCGGTGGCAAATGAATCAAGCCAGTGGCGTCATTCATCAAGAGCTGTGGGTCTTGCAAACAGACGGAACCGCAAAACTACGGCTCGATGACTTTGAAGCCATTGGGTAACACAACGCTTACAGACTTGTGACCAGCACAGTAAACAACTGAATTTTTCTATGGAGAGAAGCACATGAAAAAAATTGCCGTTTTGGGGTTTGGCGCGATGGGATCTCGCATTGCCAAAAACTTGCTTCAGGCTGAGTATCCGGTTGTCGTCTATAACCGCACGATAGAAAAGGTAAAGCCCCTCCTAGATTTAGGTGCTGTTTCTGCCCCCACACCACGAGAGGCTGCAGCACAAGCCGACATTGTGATCAGCATGCTCAGAGATAACGAAGCCTCGCGCAGTGTTTGGCTGAATCCAGACACCGGAGCCGTGATGGGATTAAAGCGGGGTGGAATTGCGATCGCATCTAGCACCCTCACGGTGAAATGGACCCAAGAACTGGCGCAAGAAATTGAGCATCGTGGCGGCGAATTTCTGGATGCACCGGTCGTAGGCTCTCGTCCACAGGCAGACGCTGGCAAACTCATTTATCTAGTTGGCGGCCAGTCCACGACACTTGCCAAAGTTCAAGACATTTTGGTAGCAACAAGCCACGCGATTCATCATGTGGGTCCGACAGGACAGGGCATGACCATGAAGCTAGCTGTGAATGCATTATTTGGGATTCAAGTTGCAGCGCTAGCGGAAATCATCGCAATGCTGCAAAAACAGGGCATTCCAGCTGCAAAAACATTGGAATCTTTAGGAGATCTGCCCGTCATCAGCCCCGCAGCCAAAGGCGCAGGCAGTTT
>CALFCG010000370.1 GCA_937951315.1 uncultured cyanobacterium | reverse complement strand
CCTGCGTGAGCTGATTGCGATTCATGAGGCGCTGATGTTGTTGCTCCGGCTGGCAGAACACGACCCAAATCTCTGAGACGAGATGTGTCATCTGGGCTTCAAATAGGAGTGGAATCACTAACACGATCGTGGGTGACGGGTGATGGATCTGGAGATCTTGCTGGATGCGATCGCAAACAAAAGGATGAATCTGCGACTCTATCCACTGGCGTTCTTCTGGCGCTGCAAAAATCAGATCTCCCAACTGTTGACGGTCAAGGTTACCATCGGGGAGAAGGATTGATGGACCGTAGTGCTTTGCGATTTCATCTAAAATTGGAGACATCGGCTGTACAGCTTCTCGAGCATATTGATCCGCATCTAACACCGGAAGGTTATATTGGGTTGCCAGATACTCAGCCACCGTCGTTTTACCTGTGGCAATGCCTCCCGTAAGACCAATGATCCGTTTTTGATATATCGCATCTTCTGCTTGATTCGGCACAGCCCAAGGAAAATCTTCTTATGTGATCGTACCTCAGCCTATCTTGCAGGGAACCCTGAATGTAATGATGGACAAAAGCACAGCAGATTAATCTTGACAGTAGGTTTTCACAACCATCTTGACCCCTGCGCCACCCTATGGAAACCTCATTCTCACCACAACTGATTATTCATACCGCGATCGGTGCATCCACAATTTCCCTGGAGGAAAAAGCGGTGTGGAGTATTGGGCGAGGGCCAGATAACGATGTTATTCTCGATGACCATACGGTCTCTCGTCATCATGCAAAACTTCAGCATAAAGGCCCCAGACAATATCTAATTGCGGACGTTGGCAGCGGTAACGGATCCTTTGTGAATGGCAAGCGCATTCTGATGTCCCATGCGCTTCAGCATGGCGATCGCCTCACTCTCGGACGTATGCAATTAGAGTATCAGGACGGGAACCTGGATGAACCACTCCCGTTTGGACTCCATAAAACAGTTCTCATGCTGCATTCCTCTGCCTTGCAGAGTAAGGTTTGGCAAGAAGTTCTGACCTCACAGGGCATTGCCGTCGCTCACCTCAATCCAGGGACGGATTTATCGAGTCTTCTCACACACCGAGCGGAGGCCCAGAATCTCCCAGATCTGCTTTTGCTTGATATGACCGGGATTCAGACCAATCCCTATCATTTCTGTCGTTGGTGTCGTGATACCTACCCTCAAGTCAAAATTGTTCTGATGAGTGAAAAGCGGATTGAGGTCTCAGCTTCAGAACGAAAGTGGGCCATTCATCAGGGAGCTATTGATTTATTACCTGGCTTTCCTGAACCTCAGATATTCAACAATCTGCTAGATGTTACCACCAAGGTCAAGCGCATTTTAGAGATTCTGGATTGGCCCGAAATTCAACAACAACCGCTTTTAGATGCCCTGCTCGCTATTCAGACATTGCGGAAACAGATGCCTCGTTTTTGAGGTAAGTCATCATACGCATCGCTGCTCGATCAACGCTCCCCGTTTCACCTAGCAATGTTCGCAGATGCTTATAGCCGTCTAAGACCTGCTGCCGACCTTGTGGCTCCAGCAGCGATAGTGTTGCTGCGGTTACCTGCTCTGGTGTGGCCTGTTCTTGCAGAAGTTCGGGCACTGTCAGTTGTTCCGTGACCAAATTCACCGGAGAAATAAACGAAATGTCGTACCGCAACACGTTTCGAAAAATCCAATAACTAAATGGATGGAGCCGGTAAAGGACCACTTGTGGAATTCCCAAAAGTGCAGCTTCTAGATTGACGGTGCCTGACTTCACGATCGCAACATCTGATGCTGCAAGGGTTAAATGCGATTCAGACGTCAACGTTGCCTGTAGTCCATAGTCTTCCAGTGCTTGCTGAATGGCAGGTCGATATTGATCGAGAGATACCGGAATCCAGAAATGAACATGGGGCCGTTGGGCTTGAATTTGTTGAGCTGCTGCGCAAATTGTGGGGAGTAAATAATCAATTTCTTGTTGTCGAGAGGCTGGAATCAGAGCTATCGCCGTTTGGCTATCAGGGATGCCTAACTGAGATCGAGCAGCCTCGCGGGTCGGAGCCTTTTGCATTCGATCAACAAGAGGATGTCCCACCCAGGTGACGGAGGCTCCGTTCTCGGTAAAGTGTTGGGCTTCCCGGGGAAAAATTGCAATCACTTCATCCACTAAGTTCACCACCTGTTGTGTGACTTTTGTGTGGTTTGAGACGACCCAAGCTTGGGGGGCGATGTAGTACAAAATTGGGACTTTGAAATGCCGCCGCAGGTATTCCCCCATAGGCAGATTAACCCCGGCATAATCGATCAGAACGACTAAATCTGGGGGATGTTGTTTTAAATACTGACGGACCTGCTGTTGCAGTCTCAGACTAGGCCATACATAACGCAAAGACTCCATCAGGCCGACCGAGCCCAGACTGACGGTGTTACCTAGCAATCGGGCACCCATCGCCGCCATGCGATCACCACCCAACGCCACAATATCCAGAGTCATTTGGGATTTTTGTGCCTGTTGCTGTAGAGCAGCAATCAACAAGCTACCTTGCAAATCGCCTGAGACTTCTCCGGTGCTGATAAAGATGCGGTACGGATGAGACATTAACTTGTTAAAGAGCTGGAACGCCCGGGTGTCAATCCGCGTCTGTCTGAGGCCTGCGACTGCTTCAGAAAGTGTTCAAGATGTTGGATCAGCTCGTGATCCGGCAGCCAAGCCATCTGTTCCAGTGCTTCGTTGAGGGTGAGGCCTGATCGATAAAGCAGCCGAAAGGCTTTCTTAAGGGAGCGCTGAACTTCGCCGTGGGCAATGTCGTTAATTCCGGCTCGTCTTAGCCCCACTTGATTCAAAGATCGAATACGAGCTGGGCTGCCCTCGATCAACATATAGGGCGGCACGTCTCGGGTGATGCGACTCATGCCCCCCACCATGGCTAAGCGCCCAATGTGCACAAATTGGTGGATACCTAAAACACCGCTAATTCTAGCCTGAGACTCTAACGTGACGTGACCGCTCAGGGCAACAGCATTGGCAATAATCACTTCATTCTCAATCACGCAGTTGTGACCCACATGAACGTAGGCCATCAAAAGATTATCGTTGCCAATTTGGGTCACTTCTTGATCGCCAGTTGCTCGGTTGATTGTCACGTACTCACGAATCAAGTTGCGATCTCCGATTTTGACATAGCTCTGAGCCCCAGCATACTTCAAGTCTTGAGGCTCTAGACCAAGAACTGCACCGGGAAAAATATGATTTTCGCGACCAATTTCAGTCCAGCCATCAATGACAACATGAGCCCCTACCTTGGTTTGGGGGCCAACTTTGACATGCTCACCAATGACGGCATACGGTCCAATTTGAACGGTCGTATCCAATTGAGCAGTGGGATGAATAACGGCGGTGGGATGAATCAACGTAGTCATGGCTGGCTGTTAACGGTTAGCGGAAAATGGTTAATGGGTATACATCAAGTGCTAAACGCTCACCAAATCACTCATCCCTTACAACTCCTAATTGTCCACTAGCGCAAACATCAATTCTCCTTGGCAGGCGAGTTGACCATCAACTTCTGCGCGTGCCTGCATTGACCCAAACCGTCGGCGTTTGATACTTAATAGCTCTACTGTAATCACCAGCTGATCGCCTGGCACAACCTGCCGCCGAAAGCGGACTTTATCAATTCCGGCAAACAGAGAGAGCCGACCCCGCATCTCCGGAACGTCTGATAGGACAACCCCACCCACCTGTGCCATTGCTTCCACAATGAGAACACCCGGCATAATGGGACGACCTGGGAAATGCCCCTGAAAGAAGGGCTCGTTAATGGTGACATTTTTAATACCGACAGCACGCTCACCATGCACACGCTCTAGGATGCGATCTATCAGTAGAAATGGATACCGATGGGGCAGAACCTCTTGGATTTGTTCAATCGTCAAGGAGGTGTCCACGGCCGGAGATGCATCAGCCTCAGAGCTAGTCGTGGGCAGTGAGGAAGGTGGATTAGTTAAAGTCGGCATAGCGAAATCTTAGTCAAGGGGCAGAGAGCACTCACGGTCTACAGTCGTTGGAATATGGGCCACACCTTACGTTAGGGTAGTCGACTGTAAGAGGCGCTGTGCCAGTTGCAAGTGAAGCGCATGACTAGCCTTATAGGCCACAACATGAGCCCGGGGCAGAGCACCCAGTAGGCTTAAGTCTCCAATCAAGTCCAATAGCTTATGTCGCACTGGTTCATTGGCGTACCGGAGGGGAGGGTTGAGCCAGCCTTCTTCGGTACAGACTAAAGCATTCTCTAGACTACCACCTTTGATTAGCCCCCTGTTCTGGAGCTTCTCAACATCAGAAGCCAAGCCAAAGGTTCGAGCCGCTGATATTTCTAAGGCAAAATCTGACAGGCTTGCACTATACCATTGGCAACCAATGATGGGGGTGGGAAAGTCAATTCCATAGCTCAACTGAGTCTGAGATGCAGGCAAAGCGATAACAAACGCATCCTCCTGCTGCACAATCTCGGGGGATTTTAGGACCCGGATAGGTCGCGGTTTCTGTTGTGAGATCCACCCTATCTCTACAATTCCTTTTACCCACTCGATAGCGGATCCATCCAACAAGGGGATTTCTGGCCCACTGACTTCGATCCGAACATTGTCGATGCCCAACCCAGCTAGTGCTGCCAGCAAATGCTCAACGGTGCGGACGCTGGCCTCTCCTTGCGATAGTTCTGTTGACAAAATCGTCTGACTCACCCGTTCAACCTGAGCTGGGATCTCTGGTGAGCTGGGTAAGTCCGTCCGCACAAAATAACGCCCTGTATCAGGGGGGGCAGGGCAGAGGAGCACTTGAGTCGATTCACCGCTATGTAGCCCGACACCAGAAAACGTCAGCGTTGACTGCAGCGTCTGTTGCTGCTCAGTCTCAATCGCTGAGCAGTCTTCCAGAAGAGGTTGTAACCGGTGAATAAAGTCAGAAGGGACCATCGGCGCCCCACCCTCTATCTCCATTTGGGCGATAGCCTGCGGAACGGTGATGGGTTCACGAGGCATTAGAACCGTTCCCCAAAACCGAAGTGGAACTGATCATCGCCTTCTGTATTGCGACCATAGTCAAGACGAACAGGACCGATGGGGGTATTGACACGAATCCCTCCACCAAAGCCAAAGCCGTCTCCAGGCTTACCGCGAATGAAGCCAGGGCTACCGGGTACATCCTGCTGGGTACCTAAGTTAGTGCCATAATCCATGAAGAGCACGCCCCGCACACCGCCCAAGAACTTTAGCAGTGGGAATCGGTACTCAGCGGTGGCTTGTAGGAAGCTACGGCCACTACCCAGGTCTCCTTCATCAAAGCCCCTTACAGAGGAACCCCCACCAAGGGTAAAGGCTTCATAGGGCGGTAGATCACCAAGGACGGTTCCGCCTTGTACGTTAAAGGCTAGCGCTTGTGGTCCCTCCGTAAAGTTGAGTAGCTTCACTGGTACAAACTGACTGTAGCTGGCTCGCAGGCGGGTCCCAAAGATACTACCTTGGCCCAATGGAATCCACTGTTCTACGCCAAAGCGGGCGGCCCAACCTTTCGTAGGGTTGAGGGGGTCGTTCCGCTTATCACGACCAAGGCCAAATTGAACGGTAAAGAGATCATCTTGGCCAGAGCCGCTGAAGCTGAGATCATTCCCAAGGTTATCTTCAGGCGAGAGATCAAAGTCACTATCTCGAATGGAGACTTTCTGATACTGAAAGCCTAAAGACGCTGTCCAAGCTTGAGCACGTTTGGCACGGATTTTCGTGAGGGGTCGTGTAAAGGAAATGCCTGCCCCCAAACGGTTTACGCGAGGTGTGTCACCGATTTCATCATCATCATCATCGGGATCAAATGGTAGACGGACATCACATGGTTCATCCGGAGGATTATCACCGATGACACAAGCGTCTTCGTCTTCATTGGGGCCTTCATCAAACACCAATGGGGTCGTCAAGCGGTTAAAGAGGTTAACGGTATAGGATGTCCCATAGGGATCCGTCGCAATCCAAGGATCGGTGAAACTAACGTCAAAGAGTAGTTCGCGAGTACCGACTTGAATCTGCACACCCAGGTTTTGGTTATTGCCACCAAAGTTGCTTTGGTTGTAGGAACCTGTACCAAAGAAGCCACTTCGAGAGCTAAAACCCGCACCCGCAGAGAAGCTTCCTGTGCTGCGCTCCTGCACGTTGAGGTTCACTAAAACTTTGCGCGGGTCTTGCCCGGGTTCGAGGGCCACCTGCACATCTTCAAATAACCCAAGACCAAACACCCGCTGCAAATCAGTTTGTAAAAGGTCGCGGTTAAGAACGTCGCCGGGCTTTGTGTCTAGTTCGCGGGTAATAATGAACTTTCGGGTCTTACCCTTTGTGGGTTCACCATCTTCATTGAGGTAGCGAACATCAATCTCTTCAATAATGCCCTCTGCCACCTGTAAGGTGACGGTGCCGTCTGCGTCAACTTGGGGGGTGCCGACAACCTGAGCCAGGACAAAACCCTCATCCTGGTAGTACTTGTTAACAGCCTGAATACCCGTTTGCAGTTCTTTAAGGTTGAGAATGCTGCCATACTGTGGCGAAAAGATTTCGTCTACTTTTTCTTGCGTTAAGACCTGATTGCCTGCAATCTGAACCGCTCGTAATTGTGGGTTTGGCTGAACAAAGAAGGTAACGCGAACGCCCAGAGGAGTATCTTCGGGTTCGGCCCGGACATTGTTAAAGAAGCCAGTGGCAAAAATAGCATTGATGTCGGATTGGATTTGCGATCGCGTTGAGGGTTGTCCTGGCCTTGTGGCAATCGCCTCATAAACAGTGAGTGCCAGATCTCCTTCGGCCCCTTCAACTGCAACCTCAGAAACTAGTACTTCTGGCTCTGGCTCAGTGGATTCAACTGCTCCTCCTGGCTCAGACCCTGGTTGCGCAGGTGTTCCCGCGGGCGGCGGCGGCGGAAAGGCTGGAGCCTCTCCTGGTGTCCCTGATTCTGGGGGGGCTCCTGGTGCACTAGGGGCTCCTGGTGTAGGAGGGGCATCCGGGGCTGGGGGAGCTGTATCCACTGGGGCGCCGTCTTCAACAGCTGGATCACCAACAGCGGGATCGCCAATAGTGGGTTCACCATCCGCTGGCGCTTCGACAGGCGTTTCTTCTGGGTCGTCACTGTCAGCGTCTACCTGTTCATCCTCGGCTGAGTCTATTGCCTCAGTCTCAGTTTCCGCATCTTCAACTTCAGTCTCTACTGCCTCAGTCTCAGCTGCCTCAGTCTCAGTTTCTACTTCCTCAGTTTCGGTCGGTTCCTGTTCGTCTGTGAGGGGCGCTTCTTCTGTCTCTTCAGCGGGTTCCTCTAAAGGTTCTACGGGAGGTAGAGGCGAAGACGGAATCGAGGGAACGCCTGGCACAACCGGGGGAGCGGGTGTTGATCCCTCTGGTGGTTTTACTGTGTCTGGGACTGTCTCTTCCGCTTGAGAGATCAGCTCATCGAATTGGAGCTGCCCATGCTTGAAAATTGTCTGTGTTGTAGGAGCTGTGTTCTCTTCTGAGTCTTGTAGGGTACTTGCCCGGGCGCGTTGAGCCCCTGTAACCGTTAGGATAGATGTCACTGCGAGGGTTGTCCCTAACAACAACGGGACAGACTTGAGCTTGGACGATTTAGATTGAACCACTGCACACACCACGTGAACGCTTAACAATTGAACAACAGCTATACCGGGATCACCCATTCCTCAGCATCAGCACGCAGTATTTTAGCGTACGATGCTGGGCAAGGCTATACCGACTGCGCTAGAACTCTTTCCATGACTTGAGCATAGGCATTTTCGATTTCACCGAGATCTCGACGAAATCGATCTTTATCCATCACTCGTCGATTGGGATCGCTTTCTCCCTTTTGCCAGAGTCGACAGGTATCGGGACTAATCTCATCGGCTAACAGCAATACTTGGTCAGCATCAAAGCCAAACTCTAGCTTGAAGTCAACTAGGGTAATTTGGCATTGCTCAAAGAAATCAGACAGAATCTGGTTAATTTGAAGTGCAAGCTGGATCAGCTGTTGGAGTTGGGCTTCTGTGACAACTTCCATCAGTAAAATCCGCGCATGTGTCAGCAAGGGATCGCCCAGATCATCATTTTTATAGTGAAAATCGACCAGCGGCTTTTTCAAAACAGTTCCGAGTTCTAGTCCTGTCTGTTGACAGAGACTCCCCGCTGCAATGTTCCTGACGACAACTTCTAAGGGAACAATTTTGACGGCTCGGACCTGCATATCATCGTCTGCAGTCTGCGAGATAAAGTGAGTTGCAATCCCTGCGGCCTCTAGCATTTTGAATAAATGGGCAGCAATGGAGCAGTTCATTTTGCCCTTGCCCACAATTTGACCTTTTTTCTGGGCATTGTATGCGGTCGCATCATCTTTGAAATGAGCTAACAGCACCTTCGGATCATCGGTTTTATAGACGATCTTGGCCTTACCTTCATAGAGAATTTCCGCAGCAGACATCAATCAGCTCCCACAGTCATTGATTTGAGCCGTCAACTCAATAAGTCCCACAAATTCTAGCCTCTTCTTTGTCCCCATGTTTGCTTTTAAAATACGAAGGATGAATATTAGGGCCATGTCCTTACGTCCATAAGTTGAGGGGAAGGTGCCCGTACATGTGATTCACTCCTCCCTCGCTGGCGGACTGGCAGGAGACTAAAACGCCTCGGTGTTCTCCGGTATAGCTTTCACAATAGCAAAGGTTGGTTTGGGGATTGAATTTGATGTATACAGGGCCTTCCACAGGATCTAGAGACTGAGGAACGGTCTGGCCGATAGCTTTGGAATAACTGTTGAGAGCTGTGACCCCTTCAGCAAACGTATTGGCTAAAATGCCTAAAATTTGGTCTTCTGAGGCCGCAATGATCTTGGAGAGTGCGGTCCGGGTGTCTGGGATATTGGGGGTGGGATCTGACTCTTTTTCAAAGGTGATCAGTCGATCATGGGCCTGTTGCAGAGTGAGAGCATTGGTCATGGATTTTTACTCACGCATTGAACAAGGGGTAAAAATTCTGGCAGCAACTGGATGTTGCTAACGGCCAGGGTGGGATAGGGGCGGTCACCATAACTTTCACCCACCTGAAGGGGAAAAATAGGATCGGGTTCGAGGGCCTGCCATGCGCCGCCGGCGGCTTGCAGGATGGGCCATACGGCTGCGATATCCCAGATTTTGGGGGTGGCTTCAACGGCACCGAGTGTCATGCCCGCTGCAACGGTGAGAATGTTATAGGCGGCTGAGCCTAACATGCGCACCTTGCAAGGGAAAGGCTGTTTGAGGATGTCGGTGCTGCGAGCACAAAGGCTAAAAAACTGGTTCGGGGCTGGGGCCTCGGTGCGGGTTGTAATGGGCACATCATTGAGGAAGGCGCCGTTGGTATGGTTCGGGGCTTGCCAAAAACCATGAAAGGTTTGATCGAGGGGCGGCAGATGAACATAGCCGAAAACGGGAGTGCCTTGATAGAGCAAGCCCAGTGAAATGGCCCAGATGGGGATGCCCCGCGTGAAGTTGGTGGTGCCGTCAATGGGATCAATAATCCAACACCAGTCCTGTGCCGGAAACTGGTGGGTGCCTTCTTCGGTTAGAAAGCCATGTTCGGGAAATGTTGTTGCGATCGCATCTCCGATGGTCTGATCAGACCAGCGATCGCAGCGAGTGACTAAGCTACCGTCATCCTTGGCAATGGCTTGGACCTGACCATATTCCTCTAGAAGCTGCGCTCCCACTTTCTGGGTGATGGTCCGTGAAAATTCGATGACTTGAGGCCAGGACAAAGAAGACATGGAAATTATCAAACGTGCGAGTAGAGGCCCATAAGGAGCCTTGACGCAGCCTACCACAGTGATTCATCAACTTTATGAGGGAACAAACTAAGATGCCTGGCGATCAATATTGTAATTGTGGTTTCGTTGATGGACTTCCACTATGCTGCCGAACTTGAAATTCATTGTGGGGTGCATGGGGGGAGCGGTTTTCGCCAGTACCCTATCCCCTCTCTCCAGTCAGGCCCAAATTGCTGTGCCATCTGTGCCTCCGGCCACGGCATCCTCCACGGCACCGCGCCCCATCGCTAAATCTTTATTCAGGGCGTTTATCCAGGGAAAGTACGGGTTCATCAATGCCGCGGGGGCCGTTGTGATTGCGCCCCAATTTGAAGAAGCCAGCGACTTCTCAGAAGGTTTTGCTGCTGTTAAAAGTAACGGTAAATGGGGGTACATCAACAGCACCGGTCAGTGGATTGCCCCGCCTAAATATACGCAGGCTGAACCCTTCTCTGAGGGGCTAGCGGGGGTTGCCCTTGAGGATGATGTGGGCTATATCAATACCTCCGGACAGCTTGTGATTCCCCATAAGTACTACATCGGAGGCAACTTCTCCGAGGGATTAGTGCGGGTACTGGTGGATCAAAAGAAGTATGGGTATCTGAATAAGTCGGGCCAGCTCGTGATTCCGCCGCAGTTTGATCTCGCCTTTGACTTTGTGCAGGGGCGTGCTCGGGTTGTGAATCAAGGCCGAGCAGGCTACATCGACACCACAGGAAAACTCACAATTCCCGCTTACTTCTACGAAGGCTCTGATTTCTCTGAGGGGACAGCGGCGGTAGAAACCACAGAGAAATGGCGCTTTATTACGCTTGCTGGACAGTTGGCGCTGCCCCAGAAATTTGATAAAGCTTGGGCTTTCTCTGAGGGATTGGCACTTGTGCGCTCAGGCTTAAAGTATGGATATATCAATCCTGCTGGGCAGTATGTGATTCAACCTCAATTTGACCGAGCAGGACATTTCTCGGAGGGGCTTGCTTGGGTCACAATTGGTGACAAGAATGGGTTTGTCGATCAACAGGGACGCATCGTGGTGCCCACTCTATATGATGACGCTCGTGCCTTTGAAGGGGGACTCGCATGGGTTCGCCATGGCGAACGAGAGGGCTACATTAATCCTCAGGGCAATGCGGTCTGGATTGGCACCCCCTAGAGATTCCCTAAAGACCATAGAGCAGGATGATCAGAGGTGGGGTAATCAGTCCCATGAGAATACTGAGTGGTCCCCCTACGCGAATAAAGTCGAGAAAGCGATAGCCTCCAGCACCGTAGACCATGGTGTTGGTTTGATAGCCAATGGGGGTCATAAAGCTATTGGAGGCCGCAAAGGTGACCACCAACATAAAGGCAAAGGGGTTATAGCTCAGTTCTTCAGCGACTTGGACGGCCACAGGGAGCATGAGCAGCACGGTCGCATTGTTAGAGAGCAGCTCGGTGAGCACAGCGGTGATCACAAAGAAGAAGGTGAGCACAAAGTAACCCGGAAACTCACCACCCAATCGAATCAACTGATTGGCTAAGATTTGGGTGGCGCCAGAATTTTTCATGGCAATGCCCAATGGAATCAGACCCGCCAGTAAAAAGACAACGTCCCAGCGGATGGCACGGTAAAGTTCACCGGCTTTCAGGCAACCGGTCAGCACCATCAACACCACGCCCCCCAAAGCTGTCACTTGGATCGGAAACAGGTTTAGGGCTGCGGTAAAGACCACGAGAATGGCAATTGCAATCGCAACCCAGGCGCGGTCACGCCGCATATTTTCAACCTCCCGTCGCTCCATCACCAGTAAGTCCTGACTGGTCTGCAAACCCAGAAGACTCTGATTCGGCCCCTGAACCAACAACAAATCACCAAATCTGAGCGGTACTCTTCCCATCCGCTCCCGGACTAAGGATTCCCCCCGTCGCAGAGCTAGCACCGTACAGTTATATCTTTGGCGAAATCGGAGATCTTTTAATGTCGAGCCAATTAAGCGTGAATCCGCCAGCACCATTGCCTCCGCAGCCCCCTCTTGCCCCGCTTTGAGATCAGCTTGCCAGGACTTTTGCCCAAATTGGACATCCGGCAGGATTTCGAGTCCTTGCCCCTCACGAATTTTGAGTAAATCATCGCGTCCACCCCGCACGAGTAAAATATCGCCAACCTCAAGGGGCTTATCCGCAAATGGGGGCGGGAAATGGATATCATCTCGGATAATTTCTAAGACATCAATATCGAAGGAGCGCTGAACCTGGCTCGATCGGATGGTTTTTCCGGCCAAAGGAGAGCGAGGCGTAATCACCACTTCGCTGACATAATCTTTGAGGCCATAGCCTTGACTGACGTCACCGGAAGCCACGCGCCGGTTGGGCAGCAATCGATGGCCAATGGTTGCCATATAGAGCAATCCAATCCCAAAGGTGAGCAGGCTCAGGGTTGTGAACTGAAAAATATTAAAGGGACCATATCCCAGTTCTGCTGATAGGCCGCTGGCTAAGACGTTGGTGGAGGTGCCCAGCACTGTGATCATCCCGCCCAGAATCGTGATGTAAGAGAGGGGAATCATCAGCCTAGAGACTGAGATATTTTGTTTGCGGCTCCAGTCTTCCACCACTGGCAAGAAGACCGAGACAATGGCAACGTTATTAATGATGGCGGTGAAGGGACCGATGATGGCACCCAATGCCAACATCTGCTGAGAGGGGCGCTTGCCCCCCCACTTGATTAATAATTCACTCGCGGTTTGAATCGCACCTGTTCGAGCAATACCAGAACTTAAAATAAACATCGCCATCACGGTCAAGGTGGCGGGATTGCTAAAACCCGAGAGGCCCTCTTCGGGGGTAACGAGCCGCAGCAACATTAACACCACCGCCACAGAGAGAGCCGTTAAATCAGGAGAGAGCCACTCAAAGATGAAGGAGAGCAGGGCCAGCCCGGTGACCACAAAGGTGAGTATGAGATTCTCCATACCGGTGACTCTGATAAAAAAGGGGATAAGGATTCAGTCAGGTGCTAACGCTAGCGAATTGACTTCTTCATGATTCTAGTCGCAGTCAATCATACAAGCTATCGCTGATTCTCGGGGGGTAGACCCAGTGTTTTGCCTCAAGCACAGCAAAATTGAGGAACGTCTGTGTTTGCTAGTGTTTTTGTGGGTTAAAGACCGTAGATTTGAGGTTGCATGAAATTTCTGGGAATAGATTTGGGATGGGTCTCAGGGGCCACAGGGCTCTGCTGCTTAGAATGGCGTTCAGGAAAACTCCATCTCTTGGCCCTTGAATGTTTATTGCCGATTTCGGAAATCCTCAGTTGGATTGATGTCTGGGTCCCAGCTGGTTCACCTGGAATGGTGGCAGTGGACGCGCCGACACAGATTACCAATCAGACAGGGATGCGGAGTTGCGATCGCAAAGCCCATAAATACTTTGGCCGCTACCATGCAGGCTGCTACCCCGCCAACCTCAACTCTTCCTTTGCGGAGCGCACCACTGGGTTTAGTCAATCTTTACTCGAACGCGGCTTTGTCCATGCCCCAGACATCACTCCACAGCAGTCGAAGCGCTATCAGATTGAGGTCTATCCCCACGCGGCCATGATTGGTCTCTTTGATCTGCCCCAGATTCTCAAATATAAGAAAGGCAAGATTGCCGAGCGTCGTGCTGAACTCGAAAGACTCCGCGATCTGATCTTGACCCGACTGCCTCAGCAGGAACCGGCACTCATGATGGAGCAACTCCCAGAGATCCCGACAACGGGAGTTGCGCTCAAAGCCTTAGAAGATCAGCTCGATAGTTTGATCTGTGCCTATATCGCAGCCCACTGGTGGTATTGGGGACATCAGCGCAACATCGTACTGACAGATCTAGAACTTTCTGAGGTCCGAGCCGGGCGTGACCTTAGCACAACCATTACTTCGGGGTATATCGTGATTCCCTACCCGCAGGGCAACCCAGAATTGTTAGACTGAGAAAACGATTTCTTTACGTTTCGTAACCCTTCAGGATCACGATATGCCCTCAACAACCTTGCTGACCAAAGAACTCCCTGAACTTCAATACGAGGCTCAGCGCGATCGTTTCGACGAAAGTTGGCGCGCGCCCCTCTCCACACTCTTGGGACTCGGACGTGCGGCAGGCGCAGATTTTGTCGAGTTTTTTCTAGAGCGGGTCAACTATATTAGCTGTCTGGCCGAAGATGACGGGATTGGCAGTGTCTCTCCACGGTTGGTCACGGGTGCCGGTGTGCGCGTCTTTCGTGGCACGGCCGATTGCTACGTCAGCACTAACGATCTCACCTTCTCTGGTCTCAAGTCTGCGTTAGAAAAAGCCCTGGCCATTATGGGGCTTAATCTACCGGGACCGAGCGCCTTCATCCCTGAAATTAATTTAGAGCTGTTCCGGGACTACGCCACCATTGGCAATAAGAACAACTGGCTCAACGAATGCAGCTCCATGAAGGAAATGGGAGATGTTCTCCTCGCAGCGAATGGCAAACTCAACGAAGTTGCGGCTCATGTGGCGTCCCGTCGAGCTGCTTATTTTAGAGACTGGCAAGAGGTCTTAGTGGCTGCCAGTGATGGCGTTTTTGCCCGCGATATTCGCTTAACTCAGTCCGTTGGATACAGCCTGCTGTGTGAACAGGAGGGCGATCGGGCCTCCATTAATAAGCGGGTGGGCGCTACTAATAATCCTCATTTTCTCCGCACTTGGCAGTATGGCGATGACGCCCAGGAAGTGGCTGAATCGGCAGGGAATATGCTCCATGCTGACTATGTAGAGTCTGGCAATTATCCTGTGGTGATGGCTAATGAGTTTGGCGGTGTGATCTTCCATGAAGCCTGTGGTCACCTATTGGAGACCACTCAGATTGAGCGCAAGACGAGTCCCTTCTCCGAGAAAAAGGGTGAGAAAATTGCCCATGAGAACCTGACCGCCTGGGATGAAGGACTCTCCCCGAACGCCTTTGGCACCATCGATATGGATGATGAAGGGATGCCCGTCCAGCGGACGCTTTTGATTGAGAACGGTATTCTCAAGAACTTCCTGTCGGATCGGGCGGGCTGCATGCGGACCGGACATCCCCGCACCGGTAGTGGTCGTCGCCAGGGTTATACCTTCGCTGCCGCGAGTCGGATGCGGAATACCTACATTGCGCCGGGTGACTTCACCAACGATGACATCTTTGGCTCGATTGAAAAGGGTATCTATTGCAAGAAAATGGGTGGCGGTAGCGTTGGCCCCACTGGAGAATTCAATTTTTCTGTGGATGAAGCCTATCAGATTGAAAACGGCAAAGTCACGAAGCCTCTGAAAGGTGCCACCTTAATTGGTGAAGCCAAGGACATCATGCAAAGAATTTCCATGAGTTCTCAGGATTTAGGGTTAGCCGCAGGTTTCTGCGGTTCCATCAGCGGCAGCATTTACGTCACGGTGGGTCAGCCCCATATCAAGGTTGATGAGATCACTGTGGGCGGCCGTTAGGACGAACAACTTTGCCAACGATGTATATCGAACAGTGTATAAACGTTGGCGTTTCTGCCCTCTCATTTCGTTACCGATAGACAAACCACATTCAGAAGAGAAGAAAGGATATTAGGCGTGCCTAACATTACAGAACTAGCTGCGATCGCAACTCAAAAAGCCCAATCCCTCGGCATCAAAAAATTCGATATTTATGGTTCCACTGTTGATGAAGCCAGCGTTCAAGTTGATAACGGCGATCCCAAACAGGTGAAGGCCTCCAACCGAGCCAGCGTCATGGTACGGGTCTGGAATGACGACAACACAATGGGCGTCACCACCACCACCGACGTCGAACCCTCTGGCCTGGAATCAGCCCTCCAATTAGCCCAAGAAGCCAGTCACTTTGGTGCCAAAGAGCATGTCGCAGACTTCAGTCCTGCAGCCCAAGAGCCGCTCCCAGAGGTTACCCATCGGCAAGTTCCTCAATCTGATATTTCCACATTGTTAGAACACCTTAAAGGAGCGGAGAAAAAACTGCTTGAAGCTCACCCTGCAATTAATGGTGTACCTTATAACGGTTTATCGCAGAGAGATACAGCACGGTTTTACTTGAATAGTGCAGGGGCCATGCGGCAAGAAGCGCGATCGCTCAGCTCTGTTTATCTCTATAGCAAGGCTGAACAGGAGGGGAAACGCCCCCGTAGCGCTGGAGCTTTCCGAGTCAGCGCCGACCTAGCGGAGCTAGATATCCAGGGTTGTCTAGATGAAACAGCAGAAAAGACCATCAGCCATCTGGACTATGACAAAGTGGAGACCGGTAAGTACAGAGTTGTCTTTTCACCAGAAGCCTTCTTGAGCCTATTAGGCGCATTTTCCAATCTCTACAATGCCCAAAGCATCTTAGATAAGCGCAGTCTGTCAACAGAGGATTCGTTGGGAACTGAACTTGCCTCCTCTTTATTGACCGTCACTGATGACGTTCTCCATGAAGGCAATATTGGCAAAACTGCCTTTGATGACGAAGGGACACCCACCCGACCGGTCGCACTGATTGAAAATGGCATTCTTAAGAACTTCTTACACAGTGCGGGGACTGCAAAGCGGATGAATGCTCAGCCCACTGGCCATGCAAATATTGGCGCCAAAGTTACAGTTAGCCCCCATTTTTATCACGTCTCTCCCGGTACCCCTGCTGAGCAAACATACAGTCTAGAAAATGCTGAGAACGTTGTGTATATCGATGATCTTCAGGCGCTCCATGCCGGTGTTAAAGCGCTACAGGGAGCCTTCTCGCTACCGTTCGATGGCTGGCTTGTGAACAAAGGCAAGCGGGTCAGTATTGAGTCAGCCACAGTGGCCGGAGACTTTCGTGAGCTGCTGAAAGCGATTATTTATGTAGAACCTAATGCAAAGGTTACTCCCGGTGGTGTTTGTCCCCATGTATGGGTTGAAGGGCTATCTATTACTGGCGAATAAAATAGCAAGAAAACTTGGTACTCAAAACGGCTTTCAAGAAAGCTAGATTTGGATTTCATTGATAGTCATTAAATCGGCAGAGTGAATCTTAAAACTCATGCTGAAGAAATTTATGCTTTCCAATCTCTGAGATCCTCAAGGC
Source organism: uncultured cyanobacterium (assembly GCA_937951315.1). Classification (GTDB taxonomy): domain Bacteria; phylum Cyanobacteriota; class Cyanobacteriia; order Thermosynechococcales; family Thermosynechococcaceae; genus RCC1774. The sequence continues at coordinate 2,827 of CALFCG010000370.1, read as the reverse complement.
TGTCCTCTGTTTCATCAATTTCGAGAGCTTCCAATATTGATTCTAATTGCTCTGACCAGTTGTCAGTTTGAAGCTCTTCTATTGTCATAAATCTCATTGTCTTACCCCCAGGTTTTTCTATAGACACATCATAAAATGATGTTTTCTATTGCCCTACCGTACTGATACTGATATTTAAATCTTTCCAAATAGCTCAAGAATAAGGTTTAAAAAGTGTACTAATCATCCGAGAGTCACAACAGTAATAATGCTTAAAGAGGTCAAATTCTCTAGAGGTATGGACGTTAATCACCCTCAAAAGTACTGATGCGTCTCAGTCCTCTCCTATCGATTAGGGAGCGATTGATGTTGAGAAAATGGAACAGGAATATTTCGCTGAATTCTCTACACTTGAGATAGATATTGTACCGAGGTCTCCTAATGCCCAATTATCCTGGAATTTCTAGTGATGTCATTCGTCACCCAGAGGATCAACAGGCTGAGGATGCGCTACGCGCTGTGCCTGGATTTGATCTGGTGGCGCGTAAGTTTATCGAATTTACCGTCGAACGCCCCCAGATGGTATACCTCATGGGCAATAGCATTCAGGCCGGCCCTAGACAGTACGCCACTATCTACCAGCTTTTTCGGGAGATGGTTACGGCACTAGATGTGCAGCCAGAGCCACAGCTTTTTATCAGTCAAAATCCTCAAGTCAATAGCTATGCTATTGGAGAAGAACAGCCCTGTATTGTCATCAATACTGGATTGCTGGACCTAATGTCTGAAGAAGAGATTCAGACCGTTTTGGCTCATGAGCTGGGACATGTCAAATGTGGCCATTCCACGCTGATTCAAATGGCAATTTGGACGATGAATACTGCCTCGATGATCGGCGATATGACTCTTGGGTTAGGGAGTGTGATCAGCAATGGTCTAATCATCGCTTTTTATGATTGGCGCCGAAAGGCTGAGCTGTCTTCAGATCGTGCTGCATTGTTAGCCACCGATGACGTCAAACTGGTGATGAAAACCATGATGAAAGTTGCGGGGGGCAGTCATCAATTTGGTCATGAGCTGAGTTTGCAGGAATTTGAACAACAGGCCGAGCGCTACCGGCAACTAGATACCGACGAGTTGAATCAACTCTACAAGCTGTTTCTCTATAACGGTGGTCAGGGAATGATGCTGAGTCATCCATTCCCCGCTGATAGATTGCATTACCTAAAGCAGTGGGCTATCTCAGAAGACTATCGCGAAATTAAATCAGGCCATTATGCCCATAAAACTGTCAATACGGAGCCGACTCCATCTCAGCCCAATGAATTGGAGCAGCTACAGCGTGGATTTGAGGAGTTGCAGCGACAGTTTGAACAAATGTGGAAATAGCTTGTAGCGTCTCTAGCAAGGTTTTACCCCTTTGATCACAACGTTTTACTTCACTAGGGGTGTATTATCCGTAAAAAGAATCAAAAATCTGCCTTGTGATGGATGTTTTGATTGTGGTGTTTGTGTAGTGTGAGGGCTGTTCGCCCTTATCGAGGGAACCTTGCTTAATGCCTCAAACTGCTCCTCAAGGAGGCGAGCCTCCACAACAGTCACGACGATTGTGGCTAATCCTGTCTAGCCGCCCTGTTATTGGTGTTTCACTCGTCTTACTCGCTCTGATTGTGGGTGGTGGTTGGCGATTGCTCGCGTTCATCAATGAAGACCTCGCTCCCTTCATTTCCGAACAATTGAGTGAGTCCCTGAATCGTCCGGTTGAAGTGGGTGAATTAGAGCAATATTCGCTGACGGGGATGCGCTTCGGTCCCTCCAGTTTGCCCGCTTATGAAACACAGATAGATGGCAAGAACGTCATCGATAACGATACGGCTACGACAGAAGCGGTGGATGTATCGTTTGACGTTTGGAAAACGCTTCGGACACGCACCCTAAATTTAGATGTGACATTGGTTGAGCCGAAGCTCAATCTTGACCAGGACGCAGAGGGACGGTGGATTCTCACTGCTCTTGATGAGGAAGAAGACTCAGATCCACTGGTAAAAGTGCAGTTAGATACGCTTCGCTTTAAAGATGGAGAGGCTGTTGTTTCACCCTTCGGGGCGGCGACCCGGACCGTTAAGGATTTTGAGGGTGAAGTTGCCCTAGGTGAAGAGCGCATTGGTGTGCAAGGCAAAGGTGAGCTCGATTCTGGGGGCATAGCCCGCGTGAATGGTGAGTGGAAGCAAGCTGAGCAAGCTCTCAAAGTTAATCTCAAAGCGCAAGATTTTGCTGTGGTGCCCCTGCTGGGATTCGTTCCTGCAGAGCTACCGATCAACATTCGCTCTGGTATTGTCGACGGCAATTTTGATCTGGAGTATCAACCGAACAAGCCCTTAGCATTGACGGGTAAAGCTGATATTGCCAGAGCAGATATTCAAGTCCCCGAGCAAGATATTCGACTTAAAGCACGACGACTCAAGAGTAACTTTCGAGTTGCTTACAGCGAGAATCAGCGACAAAAGGTGGGGGGAACTGCTCAGCTAGATGTTGCGGGCGCAGATATCCAACTCCCTGAGCAGAATATTCAGGTTAAGGCCCGGACATTCAAAAGCAACTTGCGGCTGGCCTATGCTGAGAGTGAGGGACCTAAGGTGGGAGGGAATGCCCAATTTCAAGGGGCTGATCTCGCTATTCCTGAAAATCTCATTTTTATGAATGGGAAATCGCAACAGCAGCGCCTCACGAATACGGAGGGTAAGCTCAGATTCCTTGAGAACCCAAGCAAAATGAAGTTTGAAGCCCAGGGCAAAATTGCCTCCGGGGGGCGTTTAAGAACACGGGGAGAAACTTCCCTGGATTTAGA
>CALFCG010000369.1 GCA_937951315.1 uncultured cyanobacterium | reverse complement strand
GGCCTGAATACCATCATCGGGAATCAGCTTTTGCTTAGGATTGTCGCTGGTAAACACCATACGAATTTTGCCGAGCAGCACATACAAATCCTCCGCACTCAAATTCGAAAGCCGAATGACAGGGCCGGTATAGTCCACGAGGCCTGGAGCGGCGAAGGTGTTTTCAGCGAGACGGGTTTGCAGTGCTGGATAGCTATAGAGTCCCTTACGTGGATCCGCGAGGAATTCAGGGGTTCCGCCCATAATAAAGCCAATGCCCGATGCGGTTCCCTGCAGGCTATCGTTGAGGATTCTCAAAATCTGCTCGTAGTTGGTTTTACGAGATTGGGTGTGGGCCATTTTGTAGAGGTTGACCATCTCATCCATACAAACGAGAAAGCCACTATAGCCTGCTAGTTTAACGAGCTGAGCAAATAGCTTCAGCTGATCATAGACGGAGGCATCATCAACAATAGAGCGAACCCCTAAAGCTGCACGGGCTTCAGTTTTAGTGCTAAATTCTCCCCGCAGCCAGCGGACAGCATTGGCTTTGAGGGTATCGTCACCGGTGTCATGGCCGCGCCAGTAAGCCGCAATCACTTCGGCAAAGTCATAGCCGCCAACATATTCAGAGAGATGCGCCAGCCGCTCTCGGATGATTTCTTCAGGATCTAGGTTGCGATCGCGTCCTTCTGAAATAGCAGAAGAAACAAACCGCTCCACAACACTTGCCAGAGCACCCCCATCAGGCTTTGTACGAGTCGAGAGATTCGCCATTAACTCTGAATAGAGAGCACGGGCTTGTCCATTCGTGGCATGCAGTCTGCGATCCGGTGTGAGATCAGCCTGTGTTGTCACAAATTTCTTTTCCATTGCGATCGTTCGCATCAGCGACAGAAAAAAAGTCTTACCGGACCCATATTCACCAATGACAAAACGGGTTGCGGAGCCACCATCCGTAATGCGTTCAATATCTCTCAAGAGCGCCTTGATTTCTTCAACACGCCCCACCTGGATCAGATGCTGACCTTTGCGAGGCACAACACCCGCCTGTAGTGCTTGAATAACAGCATCTCGCTCTTTTGGCTTAATCTTGGCCGTAGCCATTCTTGACTCCCGTTTCTGAACCCTAATGGCGTCTATACCCGCCATGCTGGCAACAGTCTAAGGGAAACCTACGGGAATAACAATCTTGTCTCTAGCTAAACTTATAGATGGATCAAGCATCACTATATAGACAATCCTGTTTGCTGAAGATAAAACAGAAGGCAGTCGTTCGAATCTCACCTAGGTCAAGTCGACGGAAATCTCTGCGACCGTTTTTATATTGCTGTAAGAGACTCGACTTATCCATTTAGTTAATGTGATAACTCAGACCCTAGTAGAAACTCTGCCTGACTCAATTTATGATGGCAACTTTAGAATTCTTTCTGAGAGATCGCAGGCAGAAAGACAATCACGATTGCAATTGAGCCAAGACAGCCTGAGCCACTGCCGCCGAGGAAGCTGGATTTTGGCCGGTGATCAATATTCCATCTGTGCGAGCGTAGGATTGCCAGTCATCGCCCTTAGAGTAGTTCCCACCCTTTGCCTTGAGTTCATCCTCAACTAAAAAAGGAACAATATCAGTTAACTCAACAGCGGCTTCTTCCGTGTTGCTGAACCCCGTTACCGCTTTACCCCTAACAAGAGCGCGGCCATCGGGAGCCTTTGCATGGCGGAACACAGCAGGAGCATGACAGACAGCTGAGACAGGTTTTCCGGCTGCATACATTGCTTCAATCACCGCAATAGAATCTAAGTCTTCTGCTAAATCCCAAAGAGGACCGTGGCCTCCGGGATAGAAAACAGCATCATAGTCAGCAGTCTTGATGCTGCTCAAAGTCACCGTGTTTGCGAGTACAGATTGGGCTTCGAGATCACCATCAAACCGATGGGTAGAGTCCGTTTGTTGGCTCGGGTCATTACTTTTCGGATCGAGTGGAGGCTGTCCCCCCTTGGGAGAGGCCAAGGTGATTTCGGCCCGAGCATCTTTAAATACATAGTAAGGAGCCGTGAATTCTTCAAGCCAAAACCCTGTTTTTTGGCCGGTGTCGCCCAAGCGATCATGGGAAGTCAAAATCATGAGGATCTTCATATCGATGGCTCCAGTGATGATCTTTGCTAGCTGCAGAACAGTCATTCGCTGTTTGTTGTCGCTATGACCTTAATCTATTTAGCAATCGATTGTTTGAGGGAATCCTGAGACTTTCATAAAATCAGCAGCTATTGTCAGTTCACTCTACTTCACCTCAATTCATCCCTCTACATGCCCCTTAGCCATGCTTACGGTGTATAGATTGTGATCATTGTATATTCATAAATTGAGACAACAGTATGGAGCTATCCAGTTCAAGGAGATGGCGCCATGCCCACTGCCTATATCAATGCAATCGGGAAGTTTTTGCCGGGGGATGCGATTCCCAATGATCAGCTAGAAGAGCATCTCGGCCTCATCAAAGATCGATCTTCCAAAGCACGCAAATGCGTTCTCAAACGCAACGGCATCCAACAGCGTCACTATGCCATCGACAATCAACAGCGAACTCGCTATTCCAATAGCCAAATGGCAGCCCAAGCTGTTCGTGATGGGCTTGATAACGCTGGAATCGATGCTCAAGCCATTGATTTATTGTCCTGTGGCACAACGCTTCCCGATTTATTGGTGCCAGGATTTGCCAGCATGGTTCACGGAGAGTTGTCTGAGCTATCCCCATTAGAGATTGTCTCCACGCAGGGCGTCTGTTGTTCTGGTGTATCAGCTCTAAACTATGCCGTCTCTCAACTGGAACTGGGGAAGCGGCATAACGCCATTTCAGTCGCCTCCGAGTTCGCATCACGGCTATTCAAACACACCAAATTTGAAGCTGAGACCACTGTCCAGAAGGGTGAGTCCCTCCCCTTTGATACCGAATTCCTTCGCTGGATGCTATCCGATGGAGCCGGTGCCTTCGTCCTTCAAGATCGCCCCAATCCAAAAGGGTTAAGTCTTCGCGTGGACTGGATTGAACTCATCTCCCATGCCAATGCCTATCCGGTCTGCATGTCCGCCGGTTCTGTGGATGGTCAGACGAGCTGGCTGGACTATCCCACTTACATTGATGCCGCTGAAGCCGGAGCGATGAATTTACGACAAAATACCCGACTCTTGGATCAAGTCGTGAAGTTAGGCGTTGAAGGTTGGCTGAAACTGATTGAAACGGGACGGGTTAAGCCAGATGAAATTGATTGGCTACTCTGTCACTACTCCTCGCACTTTTTCAAAAGTAGAATTGTGGATCTGCTGGAAAAGGCAGACTGCATGATTCCTGAGCATAAGTGGTTCACGAATCTCTACACCCGAGGGAACACCGGCTGTGCCTCTATCTATCTCATGCTGGAGGAACTGTTCCACTCAAATAAACTGCATCCCGATCAGCGAATCTTCTGCTTTGTCCCTGAAAGTGGACGTTTCACCACGGCCTACATGATGTTGACAGTAGTTGATGCCTCCACCCAGACCTCTTACAAGGAAAAGCATCCAGCGAAAAGCCTAGCAAGAAAGGTACACAGTGAGATCGCAACGCCTCACCCCTTTGGAACAGAAACACAACCCCAGTTACCCAAGACCCACGCAGAAACATCTCATTCGGCAAATGTACTGCGACAACTGACCCTTGTATGGCTCGAATTTGAGCGACAGCTCCGATCAGTCCCACTCGTGCGCAGACTCCACCAAGGAACGTTTACGTTGCAAGACTACCAAGCACTACTGTGTAATCTCCGACCTCAGGTTGCAGAAGGAGCCAGATGGATCGCCCGAGCGGCTTCTAACTTTTCGGACTTTCAACTCCGCTCAACCTTCATCAAACATGCCCAGGAAGAACATCGAGACTTCCAAATGCTGGAACTAAACTATGGGGCCGTGGGGGGTGACCCAAATGAGATTCTCAAAGCTGAAAAAAATATTGGTGGTGAAGCCCTGTCAGCGTTTATATTCCAGCAAGCCTCGCAACCCAACCCCGTTGATTTAATCGGCAGCATGATGATCATCGAAGGGGTCGGCAATCAGCTTGCCGGACAATGGGCTCAGAAAATCCAGCTCACGCTGAATTTATCCGCCGATCAGGTTTCATTCTTGGCCTACCACGGAGACAATGATGCATCTCATTTAGAAAAGCTAGAGGCACTCCTCCAAGCCGACTGGATGACCGATGAGATTGGACAGCGGATTATTAAAACAGCCCAAGTCACAGCCCGCCTCTATCGACTTCAGCTTGAGGAGATTCAATAACATGTCACAGCCCTCCCCTCTAGGCACCCATGATCTTCATCCTCCATCGGTGTATAAATTTCAGATCTATAACCGCCGCGATCCAAATCCCTGGGATGTTTTATACATCGATGAGGCCATCCCCCTTGATCCTATCGCGAAAGCTTACATGCTAAAGGATCTACAGCATTGGACCCGGCGCTACTTGTTGATTCCGATTAAGGCGATCGCAAATATTCTCCTTGCCCTAATCATGACCGTCAAGCGTCTACTCCCCTTTCAGTTCCGGGCCTATCGCTTCATGCATCAGGTTGCTGCATGGTTCCTCAACACCTTTGTCACCCCCGAAGCCTGCTATCTGATCATTCGGCACATCAACCTGGGGTCCAATATTGTCAATTTCTTAATTGATAATGGTCCCAGTGATTCTATTGAACGATCAAACCTATACCCCAAAACCGTTAATGATCTGGTCGATCGTCTGGCATTTCTAGAGCATGATCTCATTCTGTACAACTTTGTATGGGACTACCATCAAGCCCAGCAGAAGCATCCCCAATGGATAACAGAGATCCAGCAGCGAGGCCTTAATTTTGATAGCATCCAGCCCATTATCGTTAACATCGATATGGAGCAGAAACGAGGGTTGAGAATCCTAGATTTAGAATCGGCCATCGAGCTGTTCAAAGTCTTTTACTCCCTATGTTTGACGAGCGAGGAGTTTGCACGAGCGGTTCTATCGCTGCAGCTAGACGAAAATTTCGGCCTCTATATCAGCAACCTCACACGGGATGACCGCTGGAATCATCTGATCACCAATCGTCATCCCCTCGTCCCCAACAGTCCATTTAATGCAGCGAGGGATCTGTTCCTACACGGCTTACTCACAGAATATCTGCATCGCTATCTAGAAATCAGCAATGAGAACCAAGGGGTGGGCGGACATCCGGATCAGACCGGCTACCCAAAGCAGAATATGAATGGCGACGCAACATCAATCAGATCTTGCTGAAAAAGGGATGGAGGCCATCCTCTGCAAGCAAAAGCCCCTACCTAAAGAAGGTAGAGGCTTGGGCATAATATGGAAAGTCCTTTCGGAAATAACAGCATCCTTGCCCCGACAATGGTTTTTAGGACTGTTAGTTTGCGCCTTGCCCTTTCGGAACAAGTTGCCATTTCGTGGACTTGGCTGGGCATAATGCGGGGGGGTATGACAGCCCAATAAACGTATAGTAATTTCCGCATCTAGGGGAACGTACCGTAGAAACACGGAATCTTCAGCTGCATTTAACCCCAAGATGTGCTTGAGAAATATGAGATATGAAATACTCAAATTTGTCTTGCGTATAAATACGGAATTTCTGGGTGCTCTGACTAGAAATTTAGCAAAAAAGCCTTAGAAATATTTCAACATTTCCCAACCACCTGGCTCGATCGGAAAGGGGTATCGGAGTGACACACTTCTAGATCCTAGTGGGACGGATTGTCCCACCATAGGTCAAGATAAAACGGATAGCCCTTGGAGCAAGTTAGGTTTGACCGGGATTCAACCCCTATCAACAGAACTGGTACATCGCATTGCGGCCGGAGAAGTGATTGATTCGCCTGCGGCAGTCGTGCGAGAGCTGATTGATAATGCCATTGATGCTCAAGCAAACCGTATCACCGTCGCTCTATGGCCCGATGACTGGCGTATTCAAGTATCGGATAACGGGTGCGGTTTAAGCTGGACCGATTTACAACAGGCAGCTGCTCCACATACAACCAGCAAGCTACACAATGCCGACTTATCCCAAATAGAAACGCTTGGGTTTCGAGGTGAGGCGCTCCATAGCTTGGCTCAAGTGGGTCGCCTCAACATCCGCAGTCGGAGAGGGGACGAAGGGTGGCATGTGACCTATGACCGGCAGGGGCAGGTGGCAGAGGTCCATCAAGTTGCGATCGCATCCGGCACCATTGCCACGGTCGATCAATTATTCCTGGACTGGCCCGCTCGCAAACAAGCCCTTCCCTCTCTCACGCAACAGCTACGGAGCATTCAAGCCGTCATCCATACCCATGCCCTCTGTCATCCGCAGATCACTTGGCATGTGCAGCAAGGCGAGCGTCAGTGGTTCAGCATCGCCCCCGGCAAAACAGCCCAAGACATTTTGCCCCAGATTCTCAGCACCATCCAGCCTAGCGATCTCCGCTCACTGAAAGTACCTCTCCCCAATGGGAAAGAAAATCTAGAGGTCTTACTGGGCCTCCCCGATCGCTGCCACCGCCACCGTGCCGACTGGGTGCGAGTTGCCGTCAATGGACGCTGTGTGCAGGTGAGCGGAGACGATAACTTTAATGCTCTGAGGCCATTGGAGCAGACTATTTTAAGCAACTTCCGTCAAACGTTGCCCCGCCATCGATATCCGCTTTGTTTTATACATCTATACGTCGAACCCCATCAGGTGGATTGGAATCGACATCCAGCAAAGACCGATATTTATCTCCGCGATCTAGAACAATGGCGGCAGCGAGTCGCGGCGGCCATCCAAGAACTGCTGCAGATTCCCAACGGTGCAGATCAGGGGCATAGTCAAAAAATTCAGCAGTTAGTGAAGGTGGCAGAAGGCAAAGGTGTCTATAACCTGCAACAGTCGTCATTACTATCTGACACCTGGGAGGAAGGTGAGAAGCTGCATGACCTGCGTGCAATCGCGCAACTGCATCAAACCTACATTGTCGCTGAGCATACCAATGGTCTATGGCTTGTCGAACAACACATCGCCCACGAGCGTGTCCTCTACGAACAACTTCAACAAGACTGGCAATTGGTCCCCCTCCCGACCCCCATCATGCTGTCCGACCTAAGCGATCAGCAAGTCGATCAGCTCTCTCAACTCGGACTAGACATAGAAATCTTCGGACCGCAGTTGTGGGCCGTGCGAACTGCGCCAAAACCACTAGCAGAACGCTCTGATTGCCAAGAGGCTCTTTTAGAACTCAGTCAATGTTCTGACCCCAATGCAGCTTTGGTTGCCACGGCCTGTCGCAGTGCGATTCGCAATGGCACCCCGCTGGAACGACCAGAAATGCAAACACTCCTCGATCAATGGCAGCGCACCCAACGTCCCCGCACCTGTCCCCACGGCCGTCCGATTTATCTTTCCCTCGAAGAAACGAATCTAGCTCGATTCTTTCGGCGACATTGGGTGATTGGTAAAAGCCACGGGATTTAAGGAAGGCCCTAAACACAAGCCCAGCAGAAAAAACTCACAGCTCAAGAACTGAAGCGGTAGCTCCATACCCCGAACTGTTTAAGGCAAACGGATGAGCATCATGATCGATGCCAGCTGGTTACCCCTCCAGCCTGGTCAACAAGAGTGATGCCTTGGGCGGTAAGTTCATCACGGATGCGATCGCTTTCAGCAAAGTCCTTAGCTTGTCGGGCAGCCTGCCGCTGAGCAATCAGCGCCTCTATCTCTCCATCGCTAACGCCAGCCACATCCTCCTTCAACTCAGGCTGAGCTTCCAACCCCAACACCTGCGATAAACACACCAGTGTCTGCCAACGACCGCGCAACATCTCAGGCGATTCAGAAATCTCACCTTGGTGGGTCAATACATTCCCAACCCGACGTAGCTCCTTCGCCAACTCAAACAACACCACCAAAGCGCTAGAAGTATTAAAGTCATCATCCATCGCCGCCTGGAAGCGCTCCACCAATGTTCCCTCTGGCATCCGCATCGCAGCCGGATCACCAAAATCAGCAGCCTCCACATCAGACCACCCGAGCTGCTCGCCATAGTCAAACCCAAACAGCAAGCCTCCCCTCAACGTCTGCCAACTCTGATTCGCCGCCACCACAGTATCATCCGTAAAATCAATCGGCTTGCGATACTGCGCCTGCAGCACAAATAATCGCATTGCCATCGGATGAAACAACGCTCCATCTAAGGCCGGAATCGGATTATCTAATAACTGACGAATCGTGGTGAAGTTCCCCAAAGACTTTGACATCTTTTCCCCGCCCACATTCACAAACCCGTTATGCATCCAATAACGGGCCAAACGCTTCGAACCCGACGCCTCAGATTGGGCAATTTCATTTTCATGATGTGGGAAAGTTAAATCTGACCCTCCTGCATGAATATCGATTTCAGCTCCCAGGCAATCCTTCGCCATCGCCGAGCATTCGAGGTGCCAACCCGGACGACCTGCCCCCCAAGGCGAATCCCAAGCTGGCTCACCGGGCTTCGTTGCCTTCCACAGAGCGAAATCAAGCGGGTGACGCTTCCTTGCATCCACCTGATCAACCCTGCCACTTGCTCCTACTTCCATCTGATCGAGCTTACGACCCGACAGCTTGCCATAATCCGGGAACTTCTCCACAGCATAGTAAACATCACCCTCAGCAGCATAGGCGTAACTCTGCTGCTCTAGGGACTCAATCAAAGCAATCATCTGGGGAATGAACTCCGTTGCCTGAGGATAAACATCCGCAGGCAAAATATTGAGCCGGCTCATATCTTCTTGATAAGCCGCAATATACCGCTGGGTTATCTCCTGCCAGTCCTCATCCTGCTCACGGGCACGCTTCAAAATCTTGTCATCAATGTCGGTGTAATTTTGGACATATTGCACGCTATACCCCAACCAATTCAAGTACCGCCGCACCACATCCCAAACGATGTAAGACCGTGCATGGCCAAGATGGCAGTAGTCATAGACCGTAACACCGCAGCAATAAAAGCGAACTTTACCCAACTCAATAGGCTCAAATTTTTCTTTTTGACGAGTGAGTGTGTTGTACAGCGTCAGTGGCATGGAGCAGAACACCTAAAACAAAACAAAACGAGGAATTCCCCTCGCCTTCATCAAGCTAGCGCTCAACGGCTCCCTACGACAAGAGAAGAGCAAGAGCCCCGTAGCACTACGGGGACGATTTAGTCATAAATGCACAACAAAAAGAAAATTTTTGTCACATGATTCAGACCGAGAATGTAAATTTTCGAGTATAACTGTATGTTTTTCAAGAACGTTTTTTCAACTTCCAAAAAAAAAGGCATAATTAAAATCAAGTACAAAACAAATGAGAAAAAATATATATTTTGTTCGCAAGAGTATATTTTTTCACTTCACTGTCTAAACGCCCTTAAAAGAGGGCACACTAATGCAATATCTAAATCTATATGGTTAATGAAAGAAATGTTCTACCGACACGTTTGGAAGGGTTGGGGACTTCTGCGTAGCAAAGAAAACGACTCGGAATATGATTGTCCTTGTTGTGGTCTTGATTTACCCTGGCCTCAGGCAGCTAACTTCAGTCCAGCGAAAGTTACACCTCTAACTCAAAATAGTCAGATATCCTACCGTCTTGAAGGCAACAGAACATGCCCACGGTGTTGTCACCAGTGGTCTGCTGTAATCGAAACCGACACGGCTGGAAGCTACGCAATTGGTTCGTCCTGCAAACTGCCAACTTACGGCAAGCAAAACAATCCTCCAGTGTGGTCCACACCAGCAACAACATAGAAATCAATTCAGACCAACTCATTGGTATTAAATGGATCTCTATTGCGTTAGCATCGACTCAACTCTCGACACGTCCAAGGGGAGCAGCGTTTTTAGCACTTGGACCTGGCGTCGAGTTCATTGATTCGCGAGCCAATTCCCGATCTGAGTACTTGAATCCCAACACCTCACCACAAGGCAGATACATAAGGATTGTGGCGTTTACCTACTTTCAAGAGAAGAGACGACCTGCATGCCATCAAGGAAAGAGCAGGCTTCTCAGCACAACACCAAAGGGTAGGCCCTTAACTGAAATGATATTGCTTGGATCCTGCAAGAAGCTAAAGGTATCGGCCTCTAGTTAAACGCTTCATGAAACCGATAAAAAATCTAGCGGTGGACCCGTTGTAGAACTTTCCAATCTTCTTCGTCTAGCGCAACAGGTTCACCACTTTGAATCAGTTCGACAAAGTCTTCATTTGGCACCATAAAACAGAGAGCATAGAGCCTTCCCATTCCAGTATTAATAATCTGGTGGGTACCCGTCGGTGGAACAAGCAAACTATCACCGGCTCGAATATTCACTTCTTTACCATCACAGCTCGCAATCCCTTCACCCTCAAGAATAAAGAACATTTCCACTGCAATTTGATGACGATTGGGAGGTGTTTTTCCACCAGGGTCAAATATTTCGACACAAACAGTTAGTGAAGCGGCAGCATTGTTCGGGTCAAAGATAATTGCCAGTCGATTCGTATCATGATTATGAATTCGATAGGCTCTATAATCTGCAGGTGTCTTCACCACTGGAATCATGCAGTGGTCAGAGATGCCAGATGTCAGCGTGCGTTCAGTAGCTTGAGCAATTAAAGTAGACATCATAAACACCAATATTTAGTTATGTTTCAGCCTATTTGAGCCTCTAGCGCCACGCTAACAGACATTCATAAATAAAGAGCTTGAGCAAACATTAATCTTTCCGAATGAGTGGCATCAATTTACAAAGCGTGAGTTGTCATCTTTCATAACAAAGCTCCGACCAAGGAGAATAGGCTTGGGCTTCTTGCTCCGATCAACAGCAAGAAGCAAGGATTATAAAAGAGGCAAGCGATATATCAACGAATCAGTTTGAGGACAATATGACAGGTGGTAGGTGGCAATTTTGGATTGATCGGGGTGGTACGTTCACCGACATCGTTGCCTATAAACCCGATGGTTCGATGGCCATACATAAGCTCTTATCTGAGAACCCAGCCCAGTATCTAGACGCCGCAATACAGGGCATTCGCGAAATGATGGAGGTTGAGCCAGCTCAGCCCCTCCCCATTGAGGAGATTGAGGTGGTGAAAATGGGCACCACAGTTGCCACCAACGCACTGCTGGAACGTAAGGGCGATCGCACACTCCTGATCACAACAAAAGGGTTCGGCGATATCCTACGGATTGGTGATCAGCATCGACCAGACATCTTTGCCCTCGAGATTGTCTTACCAGAAATGCTATACGAGCGAGTTGTAGAAGTGGATGAGCGCTTCAGCGCCCAAGGTGTTGAATTACAGCCCCTAGATGTGGAATTAGCACGTGCTGATTTACAAGCGGCCTACGCAGACGGCATTCGAAGTTGTGCAATTGCATTTTTGCACAGCTATCGCTACCCCCAACATGAGCAAAAGATTGCCGCTCTAGCCCGCGAGATTGGGTTTACTCAGATTTCTGTATCTAGCCAAATTTCACCTCTGATCAAACTCGTCAGTAGAGGTGATACCACCGTAGTTGATGCCTATCTATCCCCCATCCTGCGACGCTATATCGATCGAATTGAGACAAAGCTGGGTACCACGCAGCTGATGTTTATGCAGTCCAATGGTGGCCTCGTAGATGCCCTGTACTTTCAAGGGAAAGATAGCATTCTCTCGGGGCCTGCGGGAGGTGTCGTCGGGGCAGTTCAAACTTGCGCCCAAGCTGGGCGATCTCAACTGATTGGTTTTGACATGGGTGGCACCTCCACAGACGTTTGTCATTTCCGGGGTACCTATGAAAGAGTCCTTGAAACCGAGCTTACCGGGGTGCGCTTGCGAACTCCAATGATGGATATCCATACCGTCGCAGCTGGGGGCGGCTCAATTTTGAACTTTGATGGGGCAAGGTTTCGGGTCGGCCCCGAATCTGCAGGTGCAAATCCTGGACCGGCTTGTTATCGCCAGGGTGGACCACTGACAGTAACCGACTGCAATGTACTCGTGGGTAAAATTCAGTCGTCGTTTTTCCCACATGTATTTGGTCCACAGCGCAATCTCCCATTGGATGAAGAGCCCGTGCGTCAGGCATTTACCAAACTCGCAGAGCGAATCGAAGTAGAGACAGGACAGGTCCAGTCCCCAGAACAAATCGCTGCCGGATTCCTCACAGTTGCCGTAGAGAATATGGCGAATGCCATCAAGAAAATCTCACTCCAGCGTGGCCATAATGTATCGGAATATACCCTTTGCTGTTTCGGAAGTGCGGGGGGACAGCATGTCTGTCAGATTGCCGAGGTTTTAGGAATAAAAGAGATTTTAATTCATCCTTTTGCAGGGGTGCTATCGGCCTTCGGGATGGGGTTAGCCGATCTTCGGACAAGTCGGCAACAAACGGTGGAAGTATTGCTTTCTGAGGGACTCGACAACCTGCAAGTTGACTTGGCTAAGTTACAGGCAGAGGTGAAAAACGACCTTTACCAGCAGGGGGTGGATGCCACAGAGATTGAAGTGCGATCTCAACTCTATCTTCGCTACACCGGCACTGATGCAACTTTGCTCGTCGATCTTGCAGAGCCAACAGCGATGCAAACCCAGTTTGAATCTCTCCATCAACAGCGTTACGGGTTCATTGTTCCAGAGCGGGCATTGGTAGTGGAATCGCTAACCATCGAAGGCATCGCGACCATGGTAAAAACAATAGACTTAAAGGATTTACCGCACCGTTCAGGCCCAGCACCATCCCTCTCCACTGTAAAAATCTTCACTCAGGGGCATTGGCATAAGTCCCCCATTTTCCAGCGCCAAGACCTACGACCTGGCGATCATATTTCTGGTCCGGCCTTAATAGTAGAAACCACAGGGACAAATGTCATTGAACCAGGCTGGCAGGCCCAGGTGATTCCTCCACAACATTTACTGATCACACAATCTGCGAATGAAGATCAGCCAAAATCCGCTCGTGCCCAACAGTCAAACAGAGACTCCCAGCAGCAATACCAAGAAAATCCAAACGCCAGATTTAACCTAGCAAAGCTCCCTTTGAATCAGGCAGATCCAGTTCTGCTTGAGATCTTTAATAATCTGTTCCGAGCCATTGCGGAGCAGATGGGCGTTACGCTTCAAAACACCAGCTACTCAGTCAATATTAAAGAACGTTTAGATTTCTCCTGTGCTTTGTTCGATGGTGAGGGACAACTCATCGCAAATGCTCCTCATATCCCTGTTCATTTAGGTTCAATGGGAGAAAGCGTCCGAGCAGTCATCGAAACCGCTGGCAATCAACTCCACCCTGGGGATGTCTACGCCCTCAATGATCCCTACAATGGCGGCACTCATTTACCAGACATCACCGTCGTAACCCCTGTTTTTATGGGTGAGATACATCTATTTTATGTCGCGTCTCGGGGACACCATGCGGATATTGGAGGCATCACACCAGGATCAATGCCTGCCCATAGCAAGACCCTAGAAGAAGAAGGAGTATTGCTCCCCCCCTTTCCAGTGGTAAAGAAAGGGCAACTTCAAGAAGAAACTTTTCGGAGATTGTTAACAGAGCATCCCTATCCTGCTCGAAATCCAGACCAAAACCTCGCGGATCTGCAGGCTCAAATTGCAGCCAATCAATGCGGAGTCCAGGAATTATTGAAGATGGTCAATCACTATGGCCTAGAGACAGTTCAGGCCTATATGGTCCATGTGCAGACCAACGCAGAACAATCCGTAAGGCGAGTGATAAATCACCTACAGAATGGACAATTTAAATATCACATGGATGGTGGACGCCACATTCAAGTAATGATCACGATAAACTCTCAAGCGCAGAGCGCCCTTGTTGACTTCAAGGGAACGTCACCCCAGCAAAACGATAACTTTAATGCACCCGTTGCAATCACAAAGGCAGCCGTTCTCTATGTCTTTCGCAGCCTAGTATCAGCAGATATTCCCCTCAATGCAGGCTGTCTCACCCCCATCAATATCCATATCCCCGCAGATTGCTTTCTAAACCCCAAGCCCCCTGCCGCAGTAGTTGCAGGCAACGTCGAAACATCTCAAGCAATCGTCAACGCTCTCTACGGCGCTTTGGGACAAATGGCAGCTAGCCAAGGCACCATGAACAATTTCACCTTTGGTAATGCAAACTGCCAGTATTACGAAACCATTTGTGGAGGAGCAGGGGCCGGGGTCAACTTCAAAGGTGCGAATGCTGTTCAAACCCACATGACAAACTCTCGTCTCACTGACCCAGAAATTTTAGAGTGGCGATTTCCAGTCATGATAGAGCAATTTTCGCTGAGACCAAACAGTGGTGGTCCAGGAAAATATTCAGGTGGAAATGGCGTCATTCGTGAGTTTCGATTTTTAGAACCAATGACTGTTTCAATTCTGTCTAGTCATCGCATCGTGGCTCCGTTTGGACTTCAGGGGGGGCAACCTGGCAAAACAGGAAAGAATCTCCTCAAGCAACAGGGGCATCAAACTAATCTAGCGGGATGCACAACAACAAAAGTCCACAACGGCGATACCTTGATGATCAAAACACCCGGAGGAGGAGGCTATCATTCTGAAACATGACTCGAAGTATCCGCATTCCTGTATAAACCCACTAAAATCGTTTCTGAATGTCTTGCATCCCTTTCCTGTGGGGCACTATATGCATGGGGGAGACTGTTTTAAAGTCAACAGAGAGAATTAAGAGCGGTGGCTTACACTCACTTAATAATGTAACCACGCTCAATGACCTACAAATACTTCTAATTCATCTCAGATGCACTTAAAACAAGATTATATATAGCGGATAATTCCGGTGTAAATACTGAAGCTAGGCATATTATAAGCAAAGATAATAATAGCAGAGAGACTCTTATAAAAAAAATTGATTTAGAGAAACCATCCTATAAATTCATTTTGTTTTGATATAAAACATATGGTTTGCATAGACAGAGAAATATATTCTAATTCTGATATTTTATAGAATTTTCTCGCTTCCAGAATAAAAAAGACAAGGTACTACAAAAAAACAATGAGTCAAGCTGCAATTGATAAACGGAATACCCAACCCATCGAGTTGTTGAAAAGTGGACAACTTCTGGCGCTATCCCACGCTCAACCTGCAGGCTTGATTTTACAGAAGCCATTCCATGCAGAATTTATAGGCCCCGGAGCTGCCATAGGTGGCATGTTTGATGTCCAATGCGTAACGATCCACACTTTAGGTAACGCTGAGTTTACCGTTCCCGAAAGCAAAGAAGAGCGACAAGAAGCCTTTAATCGCCGTGTTGAAGATATTGCAACCATCCAAGCACTCTGTGACGAAGTTCCACTCAAGCGGGCAATCGCCGTACTTGAAATGTTCCGCCAACTGCACTTTGATCTCGATGAGATTCGCACCATCCCCCATGAGGTTTTAGCTAAACTGGTTGGTGTTTTACCCGACACGATTGAAATAGCTTGGCAACAGCAACTCGGGCAAATGGGAAGTACAGCTTCTTCAGAACTTGCCTTTGCTTAAAGTCTTAAGACAAAGGATTGAGAATACAACTGAGCGACCATTGGCATCGAAGCATCTTTCTAGTCGGTGCCAGTGTCAAGAGTTTCTCCATCCCTTGAGCTCAGCCTCCATCAATATCCGCTACGATCAGGAACAATATTCTTGACGTAGCTGTTTGATGACATCTTTTTTGCGTCCCCATTTGCGAGCAATACCTGGGTATACCCCTGGTGAACAGCCCCCACCAGGTAGCGTAACGATTAAACTTAATACCAACGAAAATCCATATCCACCCTCAGGCAAGGTATTTAAGGCATTAGAGTCCATTGATGGAGAATTACTGCGTCGGTATCCAGATGCATCGGCTCAGCTTTTTCGTAACGCAGCTAGCTCAATCTTCGACATTCCCCCAACCTGGATTACAGTCGCTAACGGCAGTGATGATCTCCTCAACCTCATCATGCGAGCTTTTGTAAATGAGGGGGACTCGGTCATCTATCCAATGCCGACCTATGTGCTGTATCGCACATTGACCCAGTTGCAGGGAGCGCAACCTTGCGAGATATCCTACGACGAAGAATTTGAACTACCACTGGCTCAATTAATATCTGCCCAAGGAGCAGTTACTTTTATTGCGGCTCCGAATAGTCCATCAGGACATGCCATTCCGATCGAACAGCTAGAGCAACTCGCACAAAATATCTCTGGAATATTGGTCATTGATGAAGCTTATGTAGATTTTGCTGAGACCAATGCCCTACAACTGGTTCGTG
Source organism: uncultured cyanobacterium (assembly GCA_937951315.1). GTDB lineage: Bacteria > Cyanobacteriota > Cyanobacteriia > Thermosynechococcales > Thermosynechococcaceae > RCC1774. The sequence goes on along the minus strand of CALFCG010000369.1, from coordinate 1,978 downwards.
ATCATCGTCATGTCATTATTCTAAGAACGCTATCTAAGGGATATTCACTAGCAGGTTTGAGACTAGGGTTTGCAATTGCATCACCCGACATAATCCAAGATCTAAACAAAGTGAAAGATAGCTATTGCGTCGATGCGATTGCAGTCATCTTAGGAACAGCTGCGATTGAAGATCAAGAACATAAAAACAGTAATGCTAAACAGATCAAACACTCTCGATCAATTTTGACGAACAAATTAGAAGAACTAGGATGGAAAGTCTGGCCATCACAAACTAATTTTTTACTTGTGCAGCATCCCCATGTAGATGCTCTCGAATTGCAGCAATGGTTAAAACTTCGCAAGATTTTAGTACGCCATTTTAATCTACCCAAGATGATAGATAAACTTAGAATTACAGTGGGCACTGAAGAACAGAATGACATTGTGTGTCAACATCTCACCCAATACTTATCTGCGCAAAAGACCTCATGAATCGATCAGAAATCGCTCACGTGCTGAAACAACGACGAGAAAAGCTTGCCCTGCACTTTAGTGGTCCTAGTATTTTGTGGTCTGGCAACGAAAGCCCTCGGAACTTTCCTGCCAATAAGTTTCCGTTTCGAGCCAGCAGCCATTTTCTATTCTTTGTAGGACAGTCTCTGCCCAATGCTGCAATTCATTTACAAGCAGGAAAACTCATTCTTTTTATGGATGATGCCGATGAGAATGATGCTCTCTGGCACGGCTCAAGCCCAAGAAGACAGGAAGTAGCAATACAGATAGGTGCTGAAGGAGAGTATCCCCTTAATGAACTAGAACAGTGGAGTAAAGAAGCGGCAACAATTCCCGTCCAAGACTTCATAACTCAGCAGCACCAAGAAAATTTGCTCCAACGCCAGCTGAATAAGGCAAATGAATTGTATGGGTGTGACCATCAGTTAGCAAAAGCCATAGTGAAGGTGCGGCTGACCCATGATCATTGTTCAATTTCATCCATCCAAAACGCAGCAGAAGTAACAATCCAAGCACACCTTGCAGGAATGGCTGCCACCCCTAGAGCCCAAACAGAAGCCGATATTCGAGCGGCAATGGAAGCCGTAATCACCAGTCACGATCTCACATGTGCCTATAACAGCATTGTTACCGTGCAAGGTGACGTTCTTCATAACCAAAGCTACCATCGCCCTATCAAAAATGGTGAACTGCTATTGGCCGATGTTGGAGCTGAAGCCAAGAACGGCTGGGCCTCAGATGTTACGAGAACTTGGCCTACATCTGGTTCTTTTTCAAGCACTCAGCGAGATATCTATGACATTGTATTGGCAGCACATAATACTTGCATCGAAAAAGCAGCCCCTGGCATTGAATACAAAGACCTACACTTACTTGCTGCAATCACATTAGCCAAGGGCCTTGTCAGTCTTGGCATTCTCAAAGGGAATGCAGAAACGCTTGTGGAGCAGGATGCTCACGCTCTATTTTTTCCCCACGGAGTGGGTCATCTCCTCGGGTTAGACGTTCACGACATGGAAGATCTCGGAGATTTGGCTGGTTATGCACCGGGTCGCCAGAGATGCGATCGCTTTGGTCTCAGCTTTCTAAGACTGAATCGTCCACTTCAAAAAGGAATGATTGTTACGATTGAACCTGGCTTTTATCAGGTCCCGGCCCTACTAGAGAATCCTGACCGAAAGACGAAATATCAAGACTGCATCAACTGGGAAACACTTGCCAAATTCAAGGATGTGAATGGCATTCGCATTGAAAATGATGTACTGATCACCGACACAGGTAGCAGTATATTAACAGCCGAACTACCAATCATGCCTTCCGAGATTGAAGCTTGTCTGCAGTAATTTTCGTTGCATCCTATTAGTTGGCAATAATTGTGAGCCTATCCCATTACCACAGGCTCTCATCAAAGGATTATCTCTTTCCTAGCCTAAATAGCAAATTGCTCCCCCCTAGAATCTAGAGGAGAGCAATTCGCTTCAATA
>CALFCG010000368.1 GCA_937951315.1 uncultured cyanobacterium | reverse complement strand
CTAAGTCAATTATTTTTGGCGGCTCAAGGGGAGGCGGATGCAGCGTTCGGAAATCCGGGGGTCTACATTGAAAAATTTATTGAGAACCCGCGCCATATTGAGTTTCAAATTCTAGCGGATACCCATGGAAACGTTGTGCATTTGGGTGAGCGTGACTGTTCAATTCAGCGACGACATCAGAAACTATTGGAAGAATCGCCCAGTGCGGCGTTGAGTTCTGAGTTGCGAGAGAAAATGGGATCGGCAGCTGTGAGGGCCGCTCAGTCTATTGGTTATGTGGGAGCGGGAACTGTTGAGTTCTTATTGTCTTCCAAGGGTGAGTTTTATTTCATGGAGATGAATACGCGCATTCAAGTTGAGCACCCTGTAACAGAGATGATTACGGGACTTGATTTAATTGAAGAGCAGATTCGTGTGGCTCAAGGCGAAAAACTACGGTTTACTCAAGAGCAAATTCATCTCAAGGGGCATGCTATTGAATGTCGGATTAATGCTGAGGATCCTGATCATAACTTCCGGCCTCATCCTGGGCGGATTAGCGGTTATCTGCCGCCGGGTGGTCCTGGCGTTCGAGTGGATTCCCATGTCTATACAGACTATGAGATTCCCCCCTATTATGATTCTTTGATTGGCAAACTCATTGTGTGGGGGCACGATCGGGAAGCTGCGATTGCGCGCATGAAGCGAGCGCTGTATGAATGTGCTATTACAGGCTTGCCGACCACAATCAGCTATCACAAGCGAATTTTAGAAACGCCGGAGTTTAATCAGGGTAAAGTCTATACAAATTTTGTCCAGGATGTTATGCAGCCTTAGGCCATCATTCGTAGCAGACCCTGCTGACCTAGGAGTAATTCTCTAATTAGACTGATAATACCGACCCAGATGATGGGGCTAATATCAACGCCGCCTATGGGAGGGACAAGCTTGCGCACTGGGATTAATAACGGTTCGGTTGGCCAAGCCGCTAATAAAAAAGGTAGACGGTTCAGGTTGGCTTGGGGATACCAGCTTAGAACGATTCGACAGATAAAGAGCAGAGTCATGAGGCCTAGAAAGGGGCCTAATAACCAGTTAGAAAGTATGGGGAGAGTCATATATCGCAGAGAGAAAAACGGTCTAATTTTAAGTTTAACGCTGTCTGTGGACCCCTTCTTGGCATACCAGCAACAGGACTAGCTCACTAGTTTGGGCTTCTCAAGGGTCTGACAACCCTCTAATATAAAGAATACTGTTGCAATAAAAAACGGTTATGACTTATACCTTAATGGCAGTGACCTCCTCTTTGGTGGGTTTCTTTTACAGTCTTCTTTTCGGCGCAGTTGTCTTAGGTGGGCTAGGTGCATTTTTTATCTATGCCAGCCAAACTGATCCTGTTAACCGCCGCTAAGTAAAGTCTGATTGTTGCTCAGAAAACATACTGGTTTTCTGAGAACGTTCTAATAGTGTCAAGGTTGATAAGCTGTTCTCTAGGATTGGAGACAGCCCATTAACCTTGATTTTGTTGTTACTAGCTTCTTCCGTCGCTAGGATAGAGGGACGATGTCTACCGGTATGACCACAGTACGGGGAAATTTGAATGGTTGAGGCTTTACTAGGCTCGGGACAAATGCTTCTGTACCCACCGCTGTTGGCTCAGGTCAATGTCGGTTCACCACAGGCAGTGTTTCTGGGGCTGATGATTGCTAGTTCTGGTGCAGGTCTTTATTTCCTGAGATCATTTCGCCCTGAGCTGGCCCGAGATCATGATATTTTCTTTGCGGCTATCGCACTATTGTGTGGTGGCATTGTTTTCTTTAACGGTTGGCGACTAGACCCTATTTTGCTATTTTCCCAAATTCTTTTGGGAGGGTCAGCTATTTTCTTTGCTGTGGAAAGTATTCGTCTCCGCGGGATTGCGACAGATCAAGCTCGGCGCAATACTCCAATTGTGGATGATGATCGACCTGTCGGTCGAGTCTATCGTGCTGAGCTTGATGAGCTGGCCCCGAGTGATCAGGTTCCTTCAGTGCGTCGAATTCGCAGTGCCCGAGATAGTGATGCTGAGACTGAAGATGCTTACTCTCGCGGGAGAATGGGAGAGTCGCGCTCAACGCGTCGCCCTCGTCGTTCACGGTCCAGTTCTGAGAGCCGACAGCAAGGTTTTGACCGCGGCGAAACAAGACGCCCTCGTCGTCGTTCGTCTGAGAGTTATCGCGAACGCCGTCCTCCTTCATCGGAGGATGACTCAACATATGCTCGTCGATCTCAGGCTGGGATAGAAGATCCCTATGCTTCCGCTTCTGAGGAGCCACGTCGTCGATCAAGACGGCCATCTTCCTCAAGCCGTAGACGCCGCCCTCGTAGTGCCCCTGAATCAAGCCAACAGCAGCGGGATGACTATGTTGATTACCGGCCTATGGACTATCGAAGCAGCAGCTCAAATCGAGGCTATGATGCCTCAGCTGATGATGAGTGGGCTTAGAGTCAAAAGATAGAAAGTTTCCGTTTCTTATACTTCAATGCTTTGTACTCATCCCCTGAATCCTACGAACGTTAGGATTCAGGGGATGAGATTTTAGGGCAATGGCACTTTAATCTGAAGGTGGCAGAAGAGTAACGCTGAATCTTGAATACGGTGCTTAGGCTTGAATTTTAGATTTCTGCGCTTTTAAATATTCGGTATTGACGCGTGATTCTCGAGTAAGAGCAATTCTACCGGTGCGTGCGATTTCTTGAATGCCAAATTTAGCAAGCATTTGCACGATGGCAACCATTTTCCCCGGGTCGCCTGCGACTTCAATGATCAGGGCGTCTTCAGAGACGTCTACCACTTTGGCGCGAAAGATTTTAACGATTTCGGTAACTTCCGATCTGATGCTAGCGGTGGCGCTGACTTTAATCAGCATGAGTTCTCGTTCAACACAGGGTTTGTCAGTAATGTCCTGAACTTTAAGAACGTTAATAAGTTTGTAGAGCTGCTTGGTGAGCTGCTCAATGCCGCGATCATCGCCGGGGACAACCATTGTGATCCGAGAGACACCGCCCTGCTCTGCGGGACCGACGGCTAGGCTTTCGATATTGAAGCCACGACGGGCAAAGAGGCCTGCAATCCGAGTCAGGACTCCGGCTTCGTCTTCTACCAGAACAGAGAGGGTATGTTTCATGGTTCTTTGGCGGTCAAGATGTATTGTTGCCCAGCTACTTATCGTAGCTTAATGGCTTGGGCTTGGGTAGCCAATGCTGGATCCAGGTTGCGATCGCATCATTGACCTTCTCAGGGCATTCATCTTGAGGACAATGCCCCGCATTATCTAACTCGATGAGCTTCATATTTGGGTTGTACTTGATAAATAATGGTGCCAGCTTCGGCGGTATCATCTGGTCCTGGCGCCCCCAGATGAGCAGCATGGGAATCGTCAGATTTGGCAAAATATTTGCGGCCCAATATTCCGCATTCCGGGTGGGTTTAGCATTGAACATGGCTCGCAGTGCTCGAGAAGCTCCGCGATCATGGGTCGGCTGGACCAAAATATCCACCAGCTCATCGGTGACGGCATCGGAGCTGGCATAAGCTTTTTGTACCCAAAATCGAATGACGCTGGGGCGGCGAATCCAGCGGAAAAAAGGCTCAAAAATGAGACTGCTGGTAAAAATGGTTTTTGTGACCCACAGCGCTGGAAATAAGCAGGCCTTGAGGAGACTCAGGGATTGCTTGACCCATTCTGGAGACTCTAGGACAGATGAATCAGCAATATTGATCAGGGCTGTTGCTTTCACCATCTCGGGGTAGCGGGCAGACGCAATTAAACAGACCATTGAACCCAGAGAATTGCCGACCAAGATCACAGGCTCATTGATAAAGGTGCGCCAGAAATCGTAGACCTGTTCAGCCCAAAGGGAGGCAATACTATAGTTGGTGTTGGCCTTTTCTGACCCTCCAAAGCCTAAGAGATCGAGGGCATAAACACTGTGATGCTCACTGAAAAAGGGCAGATTGTGTTTCCAGTGACCGATAGAGGCACCAAAACCATGGAGAAATAGCATGGGAGGAGAAGAGGAAGCCTCCTGTGTTGCCCGGATAAAGCTATAGCGGGTTTGCCAGCCCCGCCAGACCCAATCTCGTTGGGCACCGACGCATTGTTGCCAAGTCAGAGTTTGGGTCACACAGGCCGCCTCATATCTTCTCTGATTGTATCGAAGCGGACTGTTCTAGCGTCGGTTGGCTTGCCACAGTAAGCTGGTGCCGATTAATAGACCAATGATGGTGGTTAACCAAGCCCCGGTAATGGCGGTTAAGATGCCAGCTTCACCCAGAGAACGGCAGATGAAATCAAGGGTGTAATACCCAAAGATAATGAGAATGCTGAGACCAAAACCTTTGCTATTGGCTCGTCGCTGTTCCTGTAGACCGAGGGTGGACCCCACGAGACCAAAGACAACACAAATCCAAGGGAAGGCATATTTTGTCTGGACCTGGATCTGAAGTTTCCGAATGCGTCTCAAGTCTCCGGTTCGGTTTACAAGTTTCAAAAGACGTTGGGTCGCAAACACGCTCATCTGCTCAGGGCGTCGGGTTTCAGTGGCTAGATCCAGGGGGGCTCTGGAGAGCTGGAGGTTTTGGTGCTGGAAATTAGAGACGGTTTGATAGGATGAGCTGCCCCGAGCTAATTGATAAACTGTTCCATTGAGAAGATTCCAGGCTTTTTGACTGGGGTTCCATTGTGCGGATTCGGTGACGGTGATGTCGTTGAGGTTGCCCTGCAGAAAGTTGAGCACGGTGAGTTCTCTCATCCACTGGCCGTCAAAGCGGCGCGCATAAAAGACGCGGCTGAGCTGATCGCCTTCAAATTCCCGGTAGAAAATATTTTTTTCCTGAAAGGTAGGTCTTTCTCTTGCTAAGGCTTGATCAAGAATTTTACTGGCTTGGTAGTTACTTGAGGGAACCACCAATTCGTTGCAAGTAAAGGTGGCTAGGGTCACCATCAAGCTGAGGCATAGAGCCGGAACAATGAGTCGATAGATACTGATGCCACAGTTGCGGAGGGCAATAATTTCGCTGCGACGGGAGAGTTGATTATAGGCCGTTAATGTTGCCAGTAGAGTTGCCATTGGGAGTGCTAAAACCAGAAAACTCGGGATCTGGAGGCCAAGAATTTGGAGTGCGATGCCCAGTCCGAGGCCTTCTTCACTGACTTGACGTAGCAGATCGAAGAGACTGCCGAGGGTGAGACTAATTCCTAAAAAGGCCCCGACACCAAATAAAAAAGGCATGATCAGTGCCTTCAGAATATAGAGGTCCATGAGCCCCATGCTGGGAACATGAGGCTGGGTGTGGGCCAAATAGGATTGCAGGGTCTTAGAGACTTTCTCCGTCATCAGGTGGCAGCATTTTCAGGCGAACGGTAATGGGCTGGGCCGATTGATTGCCAAGCTGAATTTCTAATACTTCGCCACATAAACCGTCTAAAGATTGCACGAGCGATCGCAAGTTGGGGGTGCTGGCGCCGCTATCGACGTATACTTTTTCCGACAGTCTCTGGATGCGTCGCCACGTTGTATAGAGCTTAGCAATTGTCTGTTCCAGTTGAGCGGCTTGATTGACCATATCGGCCGCTGAGTTGAGACATCCGAGACGGAGCGCTTCTTCGAGACTGAGCTCTAAATCGAGATCTTGAGCGGTGATGGCTTGCACCTCAGTGGAGGCGGTTAGATACTTGGCCAGCTGCTTGGCTTCATTGGTGACTTGCTTGAGGGTATCAATGTCAGGATCTTCGCTCAGAGATTCCTGGAGGGCGGATTGGTGGACCTCAGGCAGTTTCTCGAGCTCGCGGACAAGGGGAGCTAAATAGCGAGTGGGAATGGTTTGATCAGCGGCTTTGGCCTTAATTTCAGCTGGAACCAGGTCTGAGGTCATTCCCACCCATTCATCGGTGAGCTGTTGGACTTCACGGCGGGTGATGGCGGTGCCTTGGTTGGCGGTCTCGCTGATTAATTGCTGGACTTCAGGGGCAGCTTGGGCCGTCTCAACAAAGGCACGCTTACTAAAGTTATCAATGGCAGAGGCGTCTAAATGCCCGTCTTCCAGCAACGTATCGGCGCTGTTGGCAAGTTCAATCCAGCTGTAGGCTTGGCTTTTACTAATCTCTTGCTCCTGCAGCCAATGCAGAAAGCCGCCGCCCCGGCCGTCGCCGTTGTGTTTCTCGCGATCGCGGACCGCCCGCAGAATTCTGCCGCGCCAGATATCAGACTGAAGATTGATGCGATCGCAAACCAGCCAAGCCGCGTTCACCTGCTGCTGAAACTCAAAATCAGAAATAACATCATCTTCTGGATCTGGGAGCGTGAGGTTGAGTTCGTTAGACCCCTCAACCACGGCATCTGACAAAACAATCTGAGATTCAACACTCTGCGCCATACAACATCGCTAGATA
>CALFCG010000367.1 GCA_937951315.1 uncultured cyanobacterium | reverse complement strand
CCTCAAGATCCTTGAAACCCTTCAAAGCGATGCATTTTCTGCAACTCAGACACCGTGTCTCCATCGGATTTATCGTATTTGAAATTGAAACAGGCTATGGCATTGAAGTCATCTTGCCCGATGCACAGGTCGGCAAAATCATTTGCACCGATATGATTCCAGCTTTCAATCAAGAAAATTACGAAGCAGGGATCGTCCATGGAACCCTCGGAATATCTGTCTGACTTTGTCTCAATGCGGAAACAATTGCTCAAAGACAAGCGGCAGATAAGGGAGTTAAAGATGAGATCGCAAACTTTCAAGCCCTTGCCACACGAAATCCCTCTCTTCAGTCCAGTGAACTCTTCATCAACCTGCAGTACGAAATCGCAGGCACCGAAAATCGAATCGCCACAGAACGCATGCGCTATAACCAGGCGGTCAAATCCTACAACCAATCACTGCGAGCTTTTCCCACCGTTCTCTTTGCAGGGAGGCTGAAATATGAACTACAGCCCTTCTTTAAAGGATCTCAACCGTAAGGTTCAGTTGAGGAACAACTGCCTTGAGCCAGCGTGGACAAGCCTCGTTTAAATTCATCGGAACGGAAATATCGTAATGTCGAGCAAAAAGAATGAACCTCAGGGGTGTGGTTGTGGCAGCATTCCCTTCTCCCTCATCCTCCTTATGCTGGGTGGCGGCTATTGGTGGTTTCGTCAACCGCAACATCGACAAATGAGTCGATATTTCTCCCCCGATCAAACCCTCACGATTCCCGTCCTAGACGTGACCTTGAATCTCAATCCATCGGAACCCGTGGTTCCGCCCGTGCCCACTCCCCTGCCCACTGCCATTCTGCCTGCTACTGACCCACCTGAAGTGGAGAATTTTCCCCAAGTGGAAAACCCACTCCAACCCTTGACACCGGGGGCATCGACAGAAAGCGATCAACCTCAATCTCCCTGGTACGAAAAGGAGATGAGAGGCATTTACCTAAGCCGCTATCAAGTTACCAACAACGCCTCAGAAGACACCATTCGGAAACGAGTCCGCTACTACCGCTCCCAAGGTTTTAATACGATTCTCCATGGTGTCTGGGGAAATGCTTGCACCATGTATAAAAGTGACGTCATGGCCAAAAAGCTGGGCTATGATAGCTGTCCCAACAAATTTCAAGCACAGTGGCTCGACTGGCTCATTGATGAAGCCCACAAACAAGATATGCAGGTGCATGCCTATTTTGAGAAGGGGATTAAAATTGATAAAAATAGTCCGTTGTTTGACCTCGCAATGTCCCGCAAGTGGACCGTTCCAGGCATCGATCGCACCTACAGTAATGTCGAGCATCATGTGCTAGATGTCTCAAATCCTGAGGTCTCCAATTTCTTCCGAGATATCTTGGCTGAGTTTGCTCAAAAATATCCCACCGTTGATGCCGTTCAGTGGGATGACTACTTGGGCTACCATGCCGAACTACCGGGGGATGTCGATCGCACAGACAGTCTCACCCAATTCTCGCAAGCGATGATTCAGGCGATGAAAAAAGCGAATCCTGAGGTGAGCTTCGATCTCTGTCACCACAACCCCTACTGGTCAAAACGATACTTCGCCGCTGATTGGAAAAACTGGGATGTCGATCGCGTATTCGTGCAAGCTTATAACGAAGCTAACTTCAACAAAGAGCTTGAGTATGCCCGAAAACATGCAGGCATTGCGATTACCGATGCTCAGCTCCATCGCTTACCCGAACTGATCAAGAACAAAAAGATTAAAAGCGTGCTCGTGTTCCCCCTGTCCGGCAAACCGGAGGCGACAGCGGCCAACGTCAACCGCCTAATTGAAGAGAGTCTGCAGGAGTCCTGAATGGGACGATGCTATAGAAAAAAGGACTGCCACGTCTGACAATCCTATTTTTTATTGCGTATACCTTATAGAAGGTATATGCATCATGACGGCGATGATCACCAAACGCTGTGCTATAGATCACACATCCAAGTGATCCAAATCACTGCAGAAAAGCCAGTTTGGTCAATCTATTGTTCACGTTTCAAATGAAGGGGAGTGGTTCAGGATGCTTTGCATCAAGCCTTCCAATGTATATTCAACCGCCTCTATATCCACGCGTCCCAGGAGCTGTTCGCAGGTGGCTGTCGTTTGGGGGCCAATGGACGCAATGCGAGCATTTGTGATCCACTGTAACCAGTTTTGGTCTGTGCCCGAAGCCGTATTCTGCAATATCTGACAGAAACACCGCACGGTTTTCGAGCTTGCAAAGGTAATCACATCTAACGTTTGGGCTTCCAGCGCTTCTAAGACCTGAGGGCTAAGACTGCGGGTGCATTGGGACTGGTAAGCCGGGACTTCTGTGATCAATGCCCCCTGCGCTTTAAATTGAGCCACGAGTACGTCCCGTCCTCCGGTTTCCACGCGGGGGAGCAGCAGAGACACACCCTTAAGATCTGGCTGAGGGAAATGCTCAACGAGGGAGTCGGCCACAAAATTGGGCGGAGTGAAATCGGCCTGGAGACCTCTCTCTTTCAGGATCTTTGCTGTTTTTCGCCCGACGACAGCTATTTTGAGATGACTGAGCGATCGCAAGTCTTTTCCCTGCGCTAGCAATCGCTCCAGGAAATAGTTGACGCCATTGGCTGAGGTGAGAATCAGCCATTGAAATTGTTCTAGATTTGCGATCGCATCATCCAGCGGACACCAGTCCGAAGGCGGAACAATTTCAATCGCTGGCATTTCCAGGACCGTGGCACCGGCAGCAGACATGCGCTCACAGAACGATGTGGCCTGAGACGCTGAGCGCGTCACCAGGACTGTTTGACCCTTCAGGGGTTGTTTGGAATCAGTCATAGAAGTGGCATCAGGCACCAGAACATCAGGGTCTTGCGACATCGGCATCAAATCTTCCGTAGATGGAGGATAAGCTGCAGATTCACCCCCTAAAGATGATCGCAGAGTGACCACCTCACCGACAACAATAACCGCCGGGGATAAAATGGCTCCTTGGGTTTGTTGTTCAATCGTCGCCAGCGTCCCTACCCACACTTGCTGTTGCGGCCATCCCCCCTGACGAATAATGGCGATGGGGCATGTTGGCTTTTGCCCCTTGTGTAACAGCTGCTCCACAATCGTCGATAACGTCTGAGTTCCCATTAAAATCACCAGGGTCTCCAGTTGTGCCATCGCCGACCAATTGATCCGCTGGGGGGCATGGCCACTCATCACCGCAAAACTGCCACTCAATTGTGCATCTGTAAGCGGAATGCCCGCCAGCAGGGGGGCCGCAAACACAGATGACAGTCCTGGCCACACCTCAACGGCACAATGGTGGGTCTGTAGAATGCGTAATTCGGATGCTGTCCGCCCAAAGATAAAGGGATCGCCACATTTCAAGCGCACCACCCGTTTACCTTGCTGACAATAATCAACGAGCAACCGATTTATTTGATCCTGCGGTGTGCTGGGTTGCCCCCCTCGCTTGCCCACCGGCAGGCACACACATTCTTCTGTAACCAGAGTTAATGTTTCTGGGTGGATCAGGGCATCATAAATAAGAACCTCTGCCTGAACGATCAGGCGTTTTCCAACCAAGGTCAGATAGGCTAGGCCCCCTGGTCCAGCCCCAACAATATCGACCTTACCCTGTTGCTCGCTCATTTCCCTGAGAGACACAGGTCTCCGTTGACCCTTCCCATCACCGTAACCGAGCTATTCAATGACATGAGTACAATGGAGCTAACGTCTTGCCTGCATTGTACGGTCAAACAAAGCTTGTTCTAGATTTGGGGTGCGATCTAGATCGCGCAAAGCCAGTTTTCAAGTCCATGACTGGCTGATCGGGAATATTTCAGTTAGTTTTTAGATGTGACCTTTAAGGAGGAGCAGATGCGTCGATCTGCAGTTGGAGTAACTTTAACGCTCCTGGCAATAGCTTTAACTGGATGCAATTCTGGCAGTGAGCTAAAGTCAAATGCCATTTCAAAAGATACAAAGGCTGCGCCGTCTGACCCTGTAGAGGCGACATCAGCTCCAGAAGAACCAATCACGCTTGCGTCAGCGGATAACCCAGACCCTTCCGTGTCTCTGGTCCGTCCCACGGATCCCGAAGAACGGGTTCGCTCGATCAAAAGCGGACGCGTTGATCCCTTTCGCCCCTTAGTTTCGCCTGTTCAGCCTCAAAATCGCCCAGGCATCCGCTCACAACCCAGCTCAGGTAGCGGACAGCGGTCAACACCCAGTCAGACTGCGACCAGCGGACGGTCGACGACGTCAGGCTCATCTAGCTCATCCAGAACTACCACTGCTACACGTCGGATCACTCAACCCACGACGCCTCCAAAGGCAAGCACACCCAAATCAACTGCGACGGCGTCTCCTGGTAAAGCGGTGCTTCCACCCTTACCCGCGCCAGAACCCACATTGGCCCAGGAAGTTCAAGTTCAAGGCATTGTCGTGATGGCGGGCAATCCACAGGCCATTATCCAAGCCCCTGAAGAGAACACAGCGCGCACCATTAGTGCTGGCGATCGGGTTGCTAACGGTCGGGTTCTCCTGAAGGGTTTCGATATGAGCAATCCCTCTGCCCCCAAGGCCATTTTCGAAGAGGCAGGCATGGAAGTTGCCATTGGTGTCGGGCAAGCCCCCATTGTGCTAGCTTCTGCTAGCTCTCAGTCACCCGTTCGGGGGCTGTATAAAGTTGGGGTGAACTAGATAGCGCTAGTCCCTAACCGCCTACTTGTACAAAAGGGCAAGACTGCCCGATACAATGACTAAACAACACAATACCGAGACCCCAAATTCAGGTAGTCTCGGTATTGCGCTATCTGGCTAGAGTCGTATCGGAGAAGTTATTCCCTTGATCAAATGCCTTCGGTTGTTCCGCAGACTACGGAGTCATGGCTTTGGGAACGTGGGTTCCCGTCGCCCTTGGCTCTTGTTTCTCTTGGGTCTGTGCATGGTTTTGACCGTGGGCTGTCGTCAATGGTTTGGGTCAGCGCCCACTCCGAGTCCGACCCCTACGCCAAGCCCCAGTGCCAGCCCCAGTCCTCCTGCCATTACCAGTAAGCTCACGTTAGGGACAACCGCTAAAATTCGGACCCTGGATCCAGCGGATGCTTACAAAGTGTTCACCGGTAATTTGCTGTACAACTTGGGAGATCGGCTCTACACCTATACTGACGGCAAACTCGTGCCCCAATTAGCGACGGCGATGCCTGAGGTCAGTGAGGATGGCCTCGAATATCTGATTAATCTCCGGCAAGATGTTGTGTTCCATGACGGAACGCCCTTCGATGCCAAGGCTATGGCGTTCTCACTCCAGCGGTTTATCGAGAATGGCGGGCAGCCGTCTTTTTTGTTGTCAGATACGGTGGAAAAGGTAGATGTGATCGCATCTCATCAGCTCAAGATCCGTTTAAAGAAGCCCTTTGTTGCTTTCCCGAGCCTGCTAGCTTTTTCGGGTTTAGCAGCGGTCTCACCTCAGTCCTATGCCGATCAAGTCGAAACGTTTCAACGCTCAAAGTTTATCGGGACAGGCCCCTACAAACTCGTCAGCGATACCCTCGAGGAACTGCAGCTAGAAGCCTTTGATAAATACTGGGGTGAAGCCCCCCAGAATAAAAGCGTAACCATCAAGCGTTACGCCAATCCAGCCAGTCTCTACAACGCCTTCCGCTCTGGACTTGTGGATATTGCCTATCAGTCCCTCAACCCCGATCAAATTGGAGTTCTCGCGAGCACTGCCGAGCAAACCGGTGATTGGCAAATTATTACCGGTTCTGGCAGCAATATTACTTACCTGAGCCTAAATTTGCGTGATTCACCGCTCAATCAGAAAGAGGTACGGCAAGCCATTGCCCTTGCCATTGATCGCCCCAATCTGCAAAATCGAGTCTTTAAGGATCAGGTCGACCCCCTCTACAGCCTTATTCCTAGCCTTTATCCAGAATCCAAGTCCGTCTTTCGCACTGCAGCAGACCTCAACCCCGCGGCCCAAGCCAAATCAAAACTCAGACAAGGGGGGTATTCAAAGAGCAATCCTGTCAAGCTGACCTTGGGCTATCGCAACAATGTACCGAGTGATGGTCCAGCAGCTCAAATCATCAAATCTTCAATCGAAAGGCAACTGGATGATCTGATCACCGTTGATCTGGAAGGCATGAACTCCTCCCAAGCGTATATCAGCCAGAATCAGGGGCGCTATAACCTCTTTATGCTCGACTATACAGGAGATTTCTCAGACCCTGATACCTACATTCAACCTTTTCTAGACTGTAGTAAAGGGTCCGAAGAAGAAGGGTGCCAAACCGGTGCCACTGTTGTTCAAGGTTCGTTCTACTATAGCGATCGCATGAATCAGCTGATCGATCAAGAACGGCAGTCTCGAGATGCGCAGCAGCGACAAAAGCTCTTTGCGGAGATTCAAGATTTACTGGCAGAGGATGTCCCTTACATTCCGCTCTGGCAAAGGCGCGAGTATGCCTTTGCCCAGGATAGCGTTAAAAATATTCGCTTAGAACCCACCCAACACCTCCCCTTTTGGCCCCTGAAAAAATCCTAAAAGTGACGCCCTATGTCTCGGTCCCGTGCCCTGCAGTCCTACGTCATTACCCGCCTCATGTTGGCTCCCCTGATGGTGTGGGTGATTAGCACCGTCGTTTTTTTGCTCCTTAGGGCAACCCCTGGTGACCCCGTAGACGTAATTCTAGGACCACGGGCACCGGAGGCCCAAAAGGCTCTGATCCGTGAACAGCTCGGGCTAGCAAAGCCTTTAATTGCCCAATACTTTGATTATCTCAAACATCTCCTCAGCTTTGATTTAGGGACCTCCCTGACCAGTCGAGGCCAATCCGTCTGGGATATTATCCAAGATTTTTTCCCCGCCACGGCCGAGCTCGCAATCTGCAGCATGATCATTGCCCTCGTGATTGGCATTGGAGCGGGGGTTCTCTCAGCCTCTCGCCCCGGCACCGCCCTAGACGCAAGCGGTCGGTTATTTGGCATTATCACCTATGCGCTGCCATTGTTTTGGGCGGGTATGTTACTCAAGCTGTTGTTTGCCGTCCAGCTCGGCTGGTTCCCCAATGGCACCCGTTTTCCGACGCGGATGCTGCCACCGGAGGGTCCAACGGGTCTATATCTGATTGACAGTCTTCTCAGCGGCAATTTCGAGGCTTTTGGTACGACACTCTACTATTTAGCATTGCCCAGCTTCACGCTGGGACTAGTGCTGAGCGGCATTTTTGAGCGCATCGTCCGAGTCAACCTCAAGCAGACGCTGAGGGCTGATTATGTTGAAGCCGCTAAAGCGCGGGGCATTCCGGAACGACGGGTGCTTTTGAGTCATGCTCTCAGAAATGCTTTGATCCCTGTCGTGACGGTCTTAGGGTTAACAACGGCTTCCATGCTGGGGGGAGCCGTGCTGACGGAAGTCACGTTTTCTTGGCCAGGACTCGGGAATCGTCTATACGAAGCGATTTCTCTCCGCGACTACCCGACGGTGCAGGGGGT
>CALFCG010000366.1 GCA_937951315.1 uncultured cyanobacterium | reverse complement strand
CTTGATCTCACTCAACTCTTGGCCAAATGTGTAACCCGTTAAATGAGGTAGCAAACGCTCCTCCCAATCTCGCACCGCTTCATGAGTGAAAACAAAGCCCCGAATTAGAAAGTATTCGGCCACTTCACGATAGCTCATTTTGTATCTCACTCGAAGTAGCAGAACCTGAAATACAATATCAGTAGGGATTTCAATGAAGTTGAAGGGAGTACCAGTGCGCTCATTGTAGGTCCTACGACATTGCTTGCATCGGAACATGGAGTAACCCAGGTTTGTGTGGCGTTGTAGGGATGAGACTCGGGTGCAGTGGCAGTGAGGGCAATCCATGGAGATGACGAGAGGCATGATAGAGTAAGCCACCTACGCTACCAGAGAGTGGTGCTTCACCTGAAGTTGGCTACTCAGTTCTGACAGATTCATTGGGCAGTGGTTAGGTTGCTTGGGTAGGATTTGAATGTTGCTTGCATAGTGCTGTCATGGGTTTCGTAGCTGACAGGCTATTGCTATGAAAGCTTTCCTAACTTCTCAGATATCTTCTAAGGATAAAGTTGGCATTGAATGAGTCTCCCTGATCAGTACCACCTAGATCTCAAAATTTCTTGACATCACTCAACTGTCGGCCAGATCTGTAACCCAGAAGTGAATAGTGCCCAGTTTCTTTGCCAGAGTTATTTGGGAAGGTTTTGCTTGAGCATATTTATAGCCATTTCCATGCTGACCTTTAGACGGTTCACCGAAGAGGCTAGGGTGCCAATTTCATCATTTGCTTGATGCTCATAGTCGGCATTAAGGTTACCGGTGCTGACTTCCCGGGACCAAGCGGCCATTTCTTTAATGGGAGACACCACTGCAAACTTGAGAAAGAGATTGAGGGCAATGACTGCAAGGAAGAACCCTGCAGTGAGAACCCCAATCACGACAAACTGCAGCTTGCGAGCATCGGCCAGCACTCTTCCCGAAGGGACCGAGATCGTCTGAGCACCGACAATTTCATTGAGCTTCCAGCCAAAACCATTCTCACTGCCGTAGGTGGCCAACTGGCTTTTTGGGGCAGTTTCCGGTCTACCGTGACAGCGCAGACAACTCTCTTTTTTGATGGTGATGGGGCGTGCGACGTAAAACAAATCACCGCTTTGCAAAGACCGAAACCCATGCTGGGTCTTAAGATCAGGATTTCTACGAAATTTTTTTACAACCTTTGTCTCAAATTTATCTGTTTTATCACGCAGATTTGTCGGATTGAGTGTTGCTTCCTTATAGAAGTAATCATTGTAGGCCTCTCGCTTGCGCAGATATTCAAAGACTTCCCGAGCAGAGTATCCTGGAACAGTTTGAGGGAGAAATTGATCCTCTTGCTCTAAACGGTCTGAAAGTTCTGGATCGATCTGTAGACGGGTATAGTCTCGCACCGAGTCCATGGTTTCAATGAGGACCAGGGCCTTACTGGTCACCTCCTGTTCGGCATTTTTTTTCAAAACATTGGATAAAATCAGACCGTTAACACCCACAGTAACGAACAGAACGATCAGCAAGATGAGGTTTAGCTTCATCCCCAATTTCAAATTTTTCAACATTTCTGATTCTCCTATTTGTCCTGAGAGAGAACTAAGACTGTCCTAAAAATCGCGCCATCATAGTGAACCAAAGATTTTCTTCCCCCAGAAACTTTCTTCTACCTTTGTTTTACCAGGGGAAGGTGTCTAACTTATGCAACAGCAATTCATCTTAAACGGATCAAGAGTTCATGCTTCTCGAAGCTGACGTAAACTAATCTTTGAATTTGTAATTGACCTCGCTGCTAAATAAGAGGGGAGCAGGCTAAGCTTGCCAAGGGGATTAGAAGTTGGGCTATGTAAATTTACTCTGAGGGTTATGCAAGCACGTCGTCTTCTCTTTTCTTGCTCGCTGATTGTGACTTTTTTGTTGACAGCGTGCGCTCAAACCACAGATTCATCAACTAAAAAAAGGCTGACGATTGGGATAGTCAGCTATGGAGAAGGGCAGCGTTCTCTTGAACAATTTGAGGGACTAAAGGCACATTTAGGTACGACGCTTAAAAGTCTGATCGAACTAGAACCCGCGTTGAATGAACGGCAGGCTATTCAACAAATTGAACGTCAGCGCTGGGATTTAGTATTTGCGCCGCCGGGTTTGGCTGCCATCGCGATTGCCGAGGAACAATATCTTCCCCTTTTCTCTCTAGCTGAGAGCGTACAAGAGAAGTCAGCAGTCGTGGTGCCATACAATAGTCCTGCTCAATCCCTACAGGATTTGGCAAGCAAGCCCTTGGCATTAGGGCAAGAAGGCTCTGCAACAGGATATTATTTACCCGTGTATAACCTCTATGGTCTTACGTTGTCAGAGGTGAAACTCGCGGTTACCCCGAAGGAGATTCTACAGCTTGTCGAGAGCGGCAATACTGCTGCAGGTGCGCTATCAATTGCAGAACTACAGCGATATCGATCTGATTTCCCTGAAACGAAGTTCCGGGTCCTCAATAGAGATTCCCATACTGTGCCACCGGGATCTGTCTTAGTGGGCCCAACAGTAGAACGCAACTTTCAAGAAGAGATTCGCGCTGCTCTTGAATCAGCAGGATCGCCAGTTACTTCGGCAGCCGGTTATATCCCTACATCCGGATCGCCAGACTATAGCTATCTGATTAAGGTGGTTAAGCGGGTTCGATCTATTGACGCAAGGATAAAAGAGAAACCAGCACCGCTCTTTGAGAGTCAATAAGGGCATTGTTGCATGAAGAGGTGCTGCGGATAGGGTGTGAGCTAGAGTTTAAGTACTAACAAAAACCACTAGCCCATGAGTTACCAAATCCGTAACTGGTCTGCAGATAGATCAGGAAATGGTGTCTGCTAAGCAGTGGAAATGAGCAAAGTATCCAGAATGCCCACCGTGCATAGGTTAAGTGCCTCTATCCAAGGAATGCCATTGAGTTGGACCCCGAAGTGTTCCACCAAAGACGGAAGCATGGGCATACCATTCTCATGGATAATAAAATGCTCTTTAAGGGCATCAATATAACAACCTCCGGGCGGCATCGCATCCTCATGGAGGACACAAAAAAAGGGTTCAAGTCAGAACGAGCGGGGGGCAACATCTTACCTTTAACGATATGACGAGTCGTATTGCCCTTCAAACCCCTTGAAAAATTGACGTGACAGCTGGTGGGGCTGTCAATCTGAAGGCGGGTGGATGGGTCGATGTTAAGGCGAGTGGGGCGGTCAATGTTGATGCTGGCGGCGCGTTTAGTATTAAGGCCTTAGGCGCGATCAACGCCAGTTCAGGCGGGCCACTCAATCTAGCTTCTTCTTCAATGATTAATATCGCGGCCCCCTCAGTTGCAATGGTCGGCGTCGTTACAGCTAACGGCATTCCACAGCTCATGTAAGAAAATCTGCGATCCTTTCTGGGACTTGATGGGAATGGCCCAGCGGGGATATTTGGGGGCTTTATTATCCTGCCTCGGTAAGAATAAATGACTGTCTTGTGCTGTATCTCTTTGAAAGTCTAGATTTTGTGTAAGTCCTGTTGCAGCAGGAACTTCATTGTTTATGTTTCGTCCCTGTACAACAGTACGGGTATGTGCGGGGATGCATTTCATGCTTGTGAGAGGAACAACCTGACGATAAATACAAAGAACCAACCATCGTCAGGAATATGAGTCCTCAAAAGCTCCGGTAATGCTGGAGTCATAAGCTGCTGCATGAAAAGACAGTCTAGTCATTTCATGCCCCTCTTTTGTAAGGAGTTACAAAGATGTTGAGTGTTCCCCGAAGAGCAACAGTTTTTGCTGGTCTCACTTCAGTCGTTGCGATCGCAACTCTTCAGAGTCAGCCCGTTGTGGCTCAGTCTCAATCCCAATTTTCCGACATTAATAGTAGCTGGGCGAGACCATTTATTGAAACCCTGGCGCAAAAAAATATCATTAGCGGTTTCCCTGATGGGACCTTTCGGCCTGACCAGTCCGTGACGCGGGCAGAATTTGCCGCTATTGTGCAAAAAGCCTTTACTCAGACCGCCACCCAGCCATCAAGGTCTTTTCAAGATGTGAGTAGTGGTTTTTGGGCTGCACCGGCAGTGGATTATGCCTCCTCCACCGGCTTCCTCTCTGGGTATACCAACGGCACGTTTCAACCTTCACAGGGCATTCCTAAAGTTCAAGCCCTTGTTGCGATCGCGAGTGGATTGAACTTACAGCCAGAGGGATCGGTTGATAGTGCATTACTCCGTTACTACGATGCATCCCAGATTCCTAATTACGCAAGACCAGGAATCGCTGCTGCCACCCAGCGTAATATTCCGGTCAACTATCCCGATGTGGGAGGACTGAACCCCAATCAAACCGCTACCCGTGCTGATATCTCGGCATTTATTCATCAAGCGTTGGTGAGTCAAGGAAAATTAGCACCCATTGGCACGGACTTCCCTGCTGCTAGGTATATTGTTCAAGGTGGTTCGCTAGCCGCTAACTCTTCTGCTCAGACGGGCACAGGAACCCTTCCCTTTGGCAGTCAGATTCCGGTTGTTCTGGAAGGGGCTGAGTCGGGCGCAAATTTAGTCATGACGGTCGGTGAAAATGTTGAATCCTCCTTCTTAGTGGCTGAAGATGTGGTCAATGAAAGCCAGCAAGTGGTGATTCCCAAAGGCTCAAAAATCACCGGTCGTTTTCAACCTTTTCAAGTGGATAAGACGACTGGAACCCAATTTACAGCCAGTAAATTGACAGTGGGCAATACTCCCTATACCATTAATGCGACTTCCGTGCCGATTCCGGCACGTAAAAAAAGTTCGATCGATCCCTCTGATTTAGTGGGCAGTGTTTCAACCCTGGCGGCAGGTGCATTGGTCGACCAGGCAATTACTGGCGAGATCAGTCCAGGGGCACTGGTCCCAGGCGCGATCCAAACAGGCCAAGAGCTGGGGAAAACAGTGCTGGGCGGTGGATCGAAGACAAGCGATAAGGTGATTTTGGTCGAACCGGATAACCTGGGGTTAACGCTCAATGCAGAGTTTGCGTTTTTACCCGGAGCGACTACCGCATTTGTTGATCCATCCGTCAATCGCTATCAGGTGGACACGGGGACCCAAGTCTTGCTGTCATCGCAGTCTGACAATGCGAGATATATTATGTTGCCTGGGGAGACGGTGCCAGTTGAGTTGAAAACTGCACGTCCCATCTATAATGACCAAAATGAGGTTCTTGTGCCCGAAGGCAGCCTTGTCCGAGGCGACGTAACTCCTGTGGTGATTAATGGTGAACAAGGGGCGCAGTTTGTCGCCAAGGACATTGTCATTGGTACGCAAACCTATAAGGTCTCAGCTGCATCCGGTGGCTTAAATCCTGTCTCTGTAAAGGCACTAAATGCTGCAGATTTTCAGGGCAATGTTATTGCAACTTCTGAAGCGAGTGGTGTACTTCGCGGAGTGGGTAGTAGCAGTAGCAGTTCTAGTTCTTCGGGGGGCGGTTCTCTGTTGGGCATTGGTAATCTTCTGTCGTCTGGTGGCAGTAAATCGGGTAAAGATGTGATTGTTTTTAATCCCGCCATATCCCAACTCACCTTTGCGGCTCCTTTAGACTTAGAAGAGTTAAATAACCCTCAAGTCACTACACCTCAATTTGGTGCACCAACCGGAGGAGCATCTCAAGTTGCACCTCAAACTGCGCCTCCATTGGGTACACCTCAAACGGCACCTCCATTGGGCACACCTCAAACTGCGCCTCCATTGGGCACACCTCAAACGGCACCTCCATTTGGTGCACCTCCATTAAACCTTCCTCAATAATTGAGGTGTTTCAGGAGCATCAGTGAAGAACAGATTCACGTTCGGCACTGATGCTCTTGGCTTATCATTATCAAGTCTTCAAAAGAGTTAGGCCATTGCATCCCTTTGTTCTTTCACGTTGATATCTTGAACCAGTCCCTCAGTTTCTCTTTCAGTTGCTGACGGTGGGTTGCAAACTGCTGGTGCCGGTGGCCATTGGCACCCGATGGGTGGGGAAAGCCAAACAGACATCTTGCTTCATCGACCACCTCAATGGTGACCAAATGCCGAATGGCCTGCGATGCGCCTTCCCCCATTGGTATGATCAGTGCCTGGGGAATTTGGCTGAGTTCTTGCCCTAAGAGCTGATTGACCATTTGCACTTGTATGTCACGGCTCAACATTTTGGGATTGTGACCCGTATAGTTGCGCGAGTCTCCGACCGGACTTCGGCCATCGCAATAAAAAACGGGATAGCGAAGGGCAGAGGTTGTGTTGACCAGATCGGCTTGGTCTTCAAAAATGTCCGCTGAGGAATTCAGTCCTAGCCTTTGGGCAAAGTCCAGCTCATCCAGCATTTGGAGTAGATTCCGCCGCATGGGACCCGCAAAAGACATTCTCCGCTTGATCTCTGACATTACAACTGGAGTATTTTGGCCGATTCCTGGATCCGCCAGTAGTTCTGCCGCAAGGCGATGGGACAGTTCCATTTGCTGCCAGCCGGGTGTCAGCCCCACTAAGGCCACCCTTGCTTTGCGGCGAACGTATCCCAAGGGAGCATAGTAAATTGATAGCTTTCGATCTGTATAAAGGTGAAACTTAGGCGTTAGTAGCTCGGCTATAGAGCGTTTATTGTCTGACTCAAACTTTTGCATGGATGCTGCATAAGCTTCAAAGAGTTGTTCTCCAGGACAGGTTAGCCAATGCATTTGTCTATTGACCGTGTTTTGAGCGGCTCATGATAACTGTATTATTGCCTGAATTGTTTTGATGGAATGCCGAACCAACGCAGACCGACTAGGATCGAGATCGGTACCCATTTCGATGGTCTGGGGGCAGTATGGATATTGATCAAGCAAGGGATGTCAGTACTGAGCGCTCTCTAGCCCTTGGCTGTTCTGAGGAAATCGCAACCCAGTTCATCCAGCTTGTCCTGGCCGGGATCAATCGAGAATATCCCCATAGCGGCAAAATTTGGCTCGAGAGTGAGGCTGATGTGAAAACGCCTCGAGAACTGCACCCTGCCTTTTATGGATGCTTAGATTGGCACTCTTCTGTTCATAGTCACTGGTTGCTCGTTCGACTTGCTCGCTGCTTTCCGAAGGCTCCGTTCCAAATGGCGGTGAGGGCTGCTCTTGATCACAGCTTGACTTCGCCTAAGCTGCAGCAAGAAGTAGCTTATCTGCAGCGACACCCGACCTTTGAATGCCCCTATGGATGGGCGTGGTTGTTGCAGTTAGCGGCGGAGCTTCGGGAATGGTCAGATCCCCAAGCCCCTGTCTGGAAATTGGCACTTGAACCTTTGGAGGCCTTGCTTGTTGGCCACTTTCAACATTGGCTCCAGACTCTAGAACTGCCGGATCGGACTGGCGTCCATTCAAATACAGCCTTTGCTTTGGGGGTAGCCTTTGATTGGACCCAAGCCTCAGGACATCAGCCCTTCGCTGACCTGCTGCGCCAGAAGGGTATTTGTCTTTATCTACAGGATCAGGACTATCCCCTGCAGCTTGAGCCATTGGGGTATGACTTCATTTCTCCTAGCTTGGCAGAGGCTGATCTAATGCGGCGATTGCTCACGCCTGATGCCTTTGCCAACTGGCTTTTGCAGTTTTTGCCACGCTCAGTCCTTGAATGCCAAGAATGGCCGTTTGTCTCGGTGAAGGATCCGGCTGATTACCGGCAAGCGCACTTTCGGGGACTGAACCTGAGCCGCGCTTGGATGTTAGAGGGACTCTGTTCAGCGTTACTCCCGGATCATCCATGTATGGAAATCTTGCAATTGGTGGCAGCACGGCACCGTCAGTTGGGGCTGCGGGATATGACTGAGGAGCATTATGCCAGTAGTCATTGGGTGGGGACTTTTGCGGTTTACTTGCTCACACACCGAGGATTGCAGCCATAAGTTGGCGTGGGCCGACTATCTTTTAAGCTTTAAATGCTGTCTAACGTCGGTGGATTCATCAGGTGGAGAAAACTGCGGTTTTTGGCATAGTTCAGTAATCTTTCCTGGGGGACGGGTGCCAACGGAGAATGGGAGGTTGGTAAAGCAATGTAGCCAAACTCTTGAACGGCTGGCAGAAGCATCTGATTGACGAAATGAATTTCTAAGTCGGTAATGTCATCTTTCCATTGATGCAGAGGGGAAAGTGAAATATCTTCAAAGGATTGATTACTGCTGCTATTTCCACTCCAGCTTTGTCCTAAAAGGGTGGGTTGCATTAGACTATCGGCAAACTTTATATCAAGGAAGTCCGATAGCTGCTGCATCATACTATCGGTAGAAAGGAGTAAGTCTTCATATTTAATGACGAGATAATCCTTAATTAAAGGCCGATTTCTGTGCAGGTTGTAGTATGACGTTTGCAGGGATTGGACCATCGCCCCTAAGTAAGGGTAGCGAGATTTAATCTTTGACTTTCTCAGTGCAACTAAGGTTGAGTATGGGTTGCGAATAATATGGATGAATTTGCTGTCTGGGAACATCTGATGCATTAAGAGTGCATATTCCGCATTCTCTACTGATTTTTCGACAATTCGGATTTTGTCAGAAATCGGTTTCCCGTGTAGAGAATAGTGGAGTGCATTTATGTAAGAAATGAATAGTTCTGTATTGTTTTTGGGTTGGCGATGCTCTAAGTGATATTTGAATAAGTCGAGATCGAAAGCATCTGGAATAACAGAGTCTGAATAGGGGTTTCTGTTGTTGTTGCGAGTTGCAACGTTATCGATTAAAGATTGGCATTTTTCTGTGATTTTGAGTTCCTTCGGCCATGATTGGTGCAAGTTGTAGTTGACCCAGTACCCTATCTGCTTAAAAAAATGCATTTCTATGGGGGCGACAAAGAGTTCAGGATGGCTATCAAACAAGCTTCTGAGTAAGCTGGTGCCGCTTTTATGTGATCCCAGCAAGAATATGGGACTTTTTAGACTATTGTGTTCAAGATTCATGCTGGGTGCTGGTTGCTGATGATTATCAGCTCTATTCAAAACAGAAATAACGCTTCAACAATGAATACTCAAACTACTCCAGTATCGTGTGGCATGTGTTTCTATGCTTGATGCGAAAGCAACAGATAATTTTGCTCGAACCCAGTGATCTGTGGCTATCCCGTCGCTAGCCTAGCATTGGTTTTTGTTGTTGTCAGTCCTACCGTGGACTGGCGTTTATTCTTACCTCCGATGTGGGTGAATAAAGACGTGCCTCTAGGCGGAGAGTCGGACTTGGCCAAATTTGCGATCGCGTCTCCCATATTCTTTTAAGGCCTGATGAAAGGCTGCCCGATCGAAATCTGGCCATAATGTATCGGTAAAGTACAGCTCTGTATAGGCCATCTGCCAGAGTAGGTAGTTGCTAAGGCGAGTCTCGCCACTGGTGCGAATTAGCAAATCTGGATCGGGGATGCCGCCGGTGTAGAGCTGCTGGCTGAGAACCTCTTCCGTGATTTGAGAGGGGTCTAATTTCCCTTGCTGAACTTGCTGGGCAAGCTGTTGACAGGCATGCAACATCTCTGACCGGCTGCCATAATTGGCTGCCACCATCAGGTGAACCGTCTGATTCTTGGCGGTCGCAGCCGTTGCCCGTTCTATTTGTTGCTGCAGGGAAGGGGCGAGAGCTTCGATATCACCAATAAAAGAGATGCGGACCCCTTCTCTGTTCATTTCAGCCAACTCCTTCTTCAAGAGTCGTTCAAACAGCAGCATTAAAAAATCTACTTCTTCAGTGGGGCGTCGCCAATTTTCCGTTGAGAAGGCATAGGCCGTCAGCTTGGGAATGCCCCAGTCTTTGCAGCAGCGTATCAATGCCTTGAGGGTTCTGGCTCCCTGGCGGTGTCCCGCTACCCGCGGAAAGCCTTGACGGCTGGCCCAGCGTCCGTTGCCATCCATAATGACAGCGACATGTTCGGGTAAACATTGTGGGTTGAGGTCTATGGGTAGGGTTGAAAAATTTTGAGTCGTCATGGTCTCTACGTGTATGGTGAGCGGGTTAACAATGGGCTAAGACACAGCCCCTAGAAGAGTGATGGAGCAGTCGTTTCAGGAGTGATGCACTGCTCGTCTGCCCAGAAGGGTTTCTAGGGCCTCGGGGGTTTGACTGTTGCTCCAGCGTCGGAGTCTTGCCAGGACAGCCACAAAGGTCCAGGCAAAGGTGAGTTTGTTACCCCAGGACCAAGCCGACCAATGGAGGACCTGAGCCATGCGGCGGAGTGTATGGATTAAGCTGCCCCCAGAGTGATGGCGGCGGAACAGTTTACCGACGGCGGCGGTGACCAGGGTTTTGACCACGGTTAGCGTCGTCGCGTTGGGGTATGCCCAGAGGCCAAAGCCCCAGAATTTGGTCATGTGGTTGATCTCATCCCGCAGTAGTTCTGCGAGCACTGCTTGCAGTGGGCCTGTGGAGTGGGCCATCAGCCACAGATACAAACAGGTGGCCCCATATTCTGTGGCCACCCGATGTAATCCATGTATATAAAGATCTCGATGTTTATTCCCCGTCGGTTTGTAAGCCCTGGGTTCGTGGGGAATGGGCCTCATCTTTAACCCGGTTAACTGTGTATAAAGTCGCTGGAGGGCGGGGGCATGTTGTCGTTCTTCTTTCTCCCAAAGTCCCGGTTCGATCAGGTGACCATCCCTGTCTACCGTGCCGCCGACGAATTTTGCCATGGATGGATAGGCGGCGAGATATTGGCGACTGGTCTGTGTATAGCCGCGAATCGGTAATTCTGTATCAATACTGCCGGCGAGGATGGCGATGAAAACTAGCGGGTCGACTCCGATGATTTGGACCGGGTCAATCCCCTGCCAATCGAGCCTGCCCCATCTACGAGGCTGTGGGTTCTGAAATTGTTGGGGCAGGTCTTGGATGCGATCGCACAACACCTCCTCCGATAAATATTGCTCTACCAATAGGCCAATGCGCTGTCGCATCTGCTGCAGATAAGGTTGCCCTAACCTCTGTTTTGTATACCCAAATGAAATTGCATGTGTCATCGCGTTTACAGCTCCTGCCGTCTTACTGCGCTTTGCTTTCCATAACCTAAGTCGCAGCCCCGTGATGCGTCAGTCGGCGAAGGTCGGTTATTGTCACACCCTAAAGTCGGTTAAGTCGGTTTTTCCGGCAATTATTCGCATTCTCAAGGTGCAGGTAATAAACTCTCTTGGCTACAAATCATTAATCCTCGTAGGATAGAGAGAACAACATACCGAAACACCCATCGGTTGCTTCACACTTCATGAGTTTTTCCATCGGCTGTGCAATTTGGGCCTATAAAGGATGGCTTGGGGACTTTTTCCCCTCTGGTAGCCCTTCCTCTAAATTTTTGCAGCTCTATAGTCAGCGGTTTACCACCGTTGAATGCAACGCTACCTTTTACTCTGTCCCCAGTGCTGCCACCGTCTCTCGCTGGCAGTCCCAAACCCCAGCAGGGTTCGAGTTCTGCCCGAAATTCCCACGCAGTATTACCCATGACAATCCCCTCTATCAGGGCATCGATGCTGCGCTGAACTTCATTGAACTGATGCAGGGCTTAGGCGATCGCCTCGGTCCTATTTTTGCGCAACTGCCCCCTTCCTATAGTCCAGCTTCCTTCGCTGACCTCGAAACCTTTTTCACTGGACTTCAGCATTGTGGGACCCCCTTGGCTTTAGAAGTCCGACATCCGGACTGGTTTAAATCACCCCATGCCGAGAAGCTCTCAGAATTGCTGCATCGCCTTCAAATCGGACGCGTGTTACTGGATAGTCGCCCCATGTATCAGTTTCCCGACGACCCCCAACTGGGATCGCAGCGACGCAAGCCGAACGTGCCGCTCCAGCCGGTGGTGACTGCCCCCTTCAGCATCATTCGATATATCAGTCATCCCACCTTTGACCTCAATCAGTCCTTTTTAGACGACTGGGTCCGCGACATCGAACAGTGGCTAGAGCACGGGACTCGAATCTACTTCTTTGTCCATTGCCCTGTCGAAGAACATTCGCCTCGCACAGCGCAAAACTTCCACCACTTGCTCATGCAGCAGCATGTTCCTGTGTCACCGCTACCCTGGGATCAGTTGGCTGTTGCGCCCCAGCAGCTCAGTCTATTTTGATGTGAACTCGGATATTGGCGTGACGCAAAATCAGCATATTTACGCTGGTGGTGACAGAAATGGCTGAGTAATGGGTCACAATAGTAGGTGAAGATACTTAGTCTTGCTAGGGCAATGCTGCAGTTATCAGCTGCGGCCCTATCGATAACCCCGGATAGTTCGCTGTCTTCATTTTTGTTGTCGAATTAGGGTTATCCCCCATGCGTTGGTGAGTCGAGAGCCTTTACAATTAGTAACGATTCTAAGAATATAGAAAAGGATTTCTTAATCTTTCTAAGATCTTAGATGTCCAGTTCACTTAGGCCAGTTTGGCCCCATCGTCGGCACCTGTGTCCCATTGACCCAGTGGCTCGTCGCACTTATTTAGAGAGCAGATATGAAAGACCTCAGCCATTACCGTAACATCGGCATCTTCGCTCACGTAGATGCAGGCAAAACAACAACAACAGAAAGAATTTTGAAGCTGACCGGTAAGATCCACAAAATCGGTGAGGTTCATGATGGTGCGGCAACCACAGATTTCATGGAGCAGGAGCAGGAACGGGGTATCACGATTCAGTCTGCTGCGACAACTTGCTTCTGGAAAGATCACCAGCTGAATATTATTGATACGCCTGGACACGTTGACTTCACCATTGAGGTTTACCGTTCTTTGAAGGTGCTAGATGGTGGCGTCGGTGTTTTCTGTGCCTCTGGTGGTGTCGAACCTCAGTCTGAGACCAACTGGCGCTACGCGAACGATTCTAAAGTTGCTCGTATCATCTATGTGAATAAGCTCGACCGAACAGGCGGCGACTTTTATAGCGTTGTGAAGCAGGTCGATGAAATTCTAGGTGCCAAGCCCCTCGTTATGGTGCTGCCCATTGGTATTGAAGAAAAATTCACGGGCTTGATTGACCTTCTCACCGAAAAGGCTTGGATGTGGGATGATTCTGGCGACCCCATGAATTACACCATCGAAGATATTCCTGCTGATATGGCTGAAGATGCAGCCCTCTATCGCGAGCAGCTGATTGAGATGGCTGTTGAGCAAGATGATGCCGTCATGGAGAAGTACCTTGAGGGCGAAGAGCTGACGATCGACGAGATCAAAGCTTGTATTCGCAAGGGAACGCGTGATCTAGCATTCTTCCCGACCTACTGTGGTTCTTCCTTTAAAAACAAAGGTGTACAGCTGGTCTTGGATGCCGTTGTTGATTACCTCCCGAACCCCACTGAAGTTAGACCTCAGCCTGAAGTTGATTTAGAAGGCAACGAAACGGGCGGAGTTGCGATTGTCGACGTAGAGAAGCCTCTCCGAGCGCTGGCATTCAAAATTATGGATGACCGCTTTGGTGCCTTAACCTTCACGCGTATCTACTCTGGAAAGCTATCGAAAGGGGATACGATTCTCAACACGGCCACCGGCAAGACCGAGCGTGTGGGTCGCCTGGTGGAAATGCATGCTGACTCCCGTGAAGAGGTGACTGAAGCCCAAGCCGGAGATATTGTGGCCATTGTGGGCATGAAGAATGTCCAAACGGGCCATACTCTCTGTGATCCGAAGGATCCGGCAACGCTGGAATTGATGGTCTTCCCAGATCCAGTCATTTCCATCGCAGTGGCTCCCACTCAGAAGGGGGGCTCGGAAAAGATGGGTCTGGCGTTGAGCAAGATGGTTCAAGAAGATCCCTCTTTCCATGTTGAAACAGACCAAGAAAGCGGCGAGACCATTCTTAAGGGAATGGGTGAGCTTCACTTGGATATTAAAGTGGATATCTTGAAGCGGACCCACGGTATTGATGTTGAGGTGGGTAAGCCTCAAGTGGCTTATCGAGAGTCCATCACACGCCGCCTTGAAGATAGCTACACCCATAAAAAGCAGTCGGGTGGTTCGGGTCAGTACGGCAAAATTGACTATGTTATTGAGCCGGGTGAGCCGGGGACTGGATTCGAGTTTGAATCGAAGGTGACGGGGGGTAACGTACCCCGTGAATTTTGGCCTGCGGTTCAGAAGGGCTTTGCTAGTTGCCTGGAGAAAGGCATGCTGGCGGGCTTCCCCGTTGCCGACATGAAGGTGACGTTGACGGATGGTGCCTATCACGCGGTGGATTCATCTGCGATCGCATTTGAGACGGCAGCCAGAGCTGCCTATCGTCAGTCCTTCCCGAAGGCGGGGCCACAGCTTCTTGAGCCCATCATGGCTGTAGATACCTTCACGCCTGAGGACTACGTGGGTGATGTGATCGGTGACCTCAACCGTCGTCGTGGCATGATCAAGTCTCAGAACCCTACCGCGACTGGATCACGGATTAAGGCTGATGTGCCTTTGAGTGAGATGTTTGGTTACATTGGTGACCTACGAACCATGACCTCTGGTCGGGGCCAGTTTTCCATGCTGTTCTCACACTATGCACCTTGCCCGAAGAATGTATCGGAAGAGGTGATTGCAGAGGTAAAAGAGCGTCAAGAAGCGAAATAAATAATCCTCTTGAAACTAACTTCTCAGCTTCTAACTGAACCCAAAGCCCCCTGGACAAGAAAACTGTTCAGGGGGCTTTGGGTGAGATAAGGCGAAGTTCACTTTAGGACTTGAGCTAAGTTGAGACCGGTCTCAAAGCCCGTGTGACGGCTTCAGGCTGACACCAAATAACAGATGCTTTAATTTGAATAGCCCCTTCATCAGAGAGATCCTGGCTGTATCCACAGAGGTGCTTCTCGGCCTCGTCTTTCTGTTCAAAAGGACCAAAAAAATATTCATAGTCTGGCTGTTGTGTTGTCACCGTGACCCACCACGCCAGTGGATAGGTATCTTCTGGGGGTGCACTTTCGTCAGATTTTTGGTTTTGTATGAGTGTCATGAGACCTAAAGAAACTAAAACGAATGAGGCTGTATCTTGGAGAATCTGTGACAAGCTATTCACGTTGGTATATCCCCGCATCAGTTGCTTGTAAATGCTGAGGAATCCCTCGTATCTGGACGCGTCACAAAGATTGTTGTCTCTGCAGCCCTATTAGTCTTCCCATTCTGAATTCAAAAATGCTTTAAATGCCCTTCAATACATTTCTTCTGGGCAATCAAAAAAAACAAGAAAACAGTCTTGGGGGCAGACGGACTCTAGAGGCCTAGACTCGGCAGTAACGTTGGTAAGTGCAAGCCAAGGTAGGGATTTGGATGTAGGCTCAAGACTGCCTCAATGTGAAAATATTCTGTTTGAAATACTCTCAAGATAAAAAAGAGAATCAGGGTCTTGAATAACTGGAGATACTGTTCCTGCTTGAGAGATTTAGCATAAGTTGACATAGAAAGTCCCCATGTTATTTGGTAACCGGGGACTAGGAAGAGAGCAAATTTTATCGATGTATTCAACGTTTTGATTTATTGAGATGATTCTAATGCTTTGCCTTTGGCCCAGCTGTAGTCAAAGTGACCAAGAGGTAGGCCGTCAAAGATCATCGCAGTGACAGCACAAAAGGACTGATCTTGAATTGACCAAGTTTGGGGTTCGCAGCGATCCTGTTCAATCAAGTGAAGCGATAGAAAACGTCTAGAAGTGCTGCTGTATATGCTTGTCTATGGCTTTAAATCAAATTTAAGCATCGGTCTTGTCCGGTGATACTTATCCTCAAAGCTTATATAAAGGTCACTAGGGTGCAATATCGGTTCATTGGACAGTGTCTTAGAGGTTTCTTCGGTCCAAAGGATAAGGTCGTTGCAACCTAGAGCTAGGTGTGATTTTTGTCTGCTTGCCTGTGGTTCCTCTGGAACAGGTAGATGTTGCTATGTTGTGTCGCTGCGATGCCTATGGCGACTAAAGCTAGCAGAATGAAAAAACATAGCATAACGGTCTTCCTGCGGTGTTCTGAGGTCGGAACCTATATGTCGTGAACTGAACTCTGAATTTCTAAGGAGAAGTGATACCCGAATACGCAGGCGATCACCCAAAAGCTGATGAGTTGTGTGAATAAGAAAGACCACATGACGCTGTGCTCCAAATTAGGGTTGTCGTCTGTTGCTTTTTGTTGTCCTTGCAATCCATCTAGGATTGATCTGTAATCATTGTGTGTAAGGAATTGAGATTTGTACCTCTACTTATGTCTAGAGCTTGCCCCACGATGCAGATGATGTTCTCATCCCACTGGGTAGTATTGTCATGATTCGCCGCGAGAAAGTTTCCGATCGGTTCCTTCGATTTGTGAAGCAGTCGTCAGCTTAGTCTGAAATATCGAATTTTGGATGGCTGCCGTCGGTTGCGATCGCAACCTCTAAAATTTCGCTCTCTGACGAATAGAGGCCAACCATTCAAGATCTCGTTCGCGTATATCTCGAGAATTCTTGGGCTTGGTAGGTGCCTGTCATCATTGCCGTAAGACAGCCCGAGGCTGTGGGGCATCGGCGATAGGCTTAAAGTCTTCGGCAGTGCGCTCTCCTCAAGGTGTGTTCTGTAGAAAAGGAAGGATAGTTTGTGAGATTGTTTCTCCAAACTCCTCTGCCATGCCCAAGCTTCCCGGTAAATGCACAGCATGAACGTGGGGCAGTTGGGCCATCATCTCCATTTCAGCTTTCGAGCGAGGTGGAGCTTGCTCTGCCACCATCACCATCACAGGGATCGTCTGCTTTTTCAGGTCCACGAGGAAATCTTCCCGTTGGGACACTGGATCTAAACCTCCGGTGACGAAGGCTGCAGGGGCATACCGTGCCCCTTGTTTTTGGGTGCTCTGATATCGCTGAGTAATATAGTCTGGCGTTAATTGGGTGTCATCTACAAACACATGCCGACTGTACATCCACTTTAAAAATCCGGGTCGGGTGTTCAGTCCATAGAGAAATTGGCCGATCAGTGGCGCGCGGACAAGTTCCCGCACTCCACTGCGAATAGACTCAGGGGCACCCATTGCAGCGAGCGGTCCTCGCCAAGTGGGCGCAACGAGAACCATGCGTGACCAGGATTTGATTGCCAAGGCATAACCTGCCGCATGGCCCGCCGCGATCACTGCCACATCCTGAGGAAAGGTCTCTTTGACAAATGCTTGCAGAAACTGACGATAGAAGTCTGGATGATAGGCCAATCGGGGACGATCTGACTCACCGAAACCTGGCCAGTCTATTGTTGTGATTTGAAAATGG
This sequence comes from uncultured cyanobacterium, assembly GCA_937951315.1. Classification (GTDB taxonomy): domain Bacteria; phylum Cyanobacteriota; class Cyanobacteriia; order Thermosynechococcales; family Thermosynechococcaceae; genus RCC1774. The sequence continues at coordinate 4,173 of CALFCG010000366.1, read as the reverse complement.
GGCGTCAGTTGCTTTGCTAGCGCCGCCAGTTCTGCGCGCGTAGAGACAGTGCTAAAGGCTGGCAACATTAGAACCGATGGACCGGACCCCGATGTTTCGCTGACAATGTTGATCGTTTGACCCTGCCAGTGCCATGTATAAGTAGACACTTTGCTCTTGAGATGACCGGGGTTGGATAGCATGTTGACCTCCATCAGTCGTCGTTCACATTGCCGGAAGCAAGATGGTACAGAGTCTTTCTCGTCATGATCCGTCTTTGGGACTCAAGCACCCCTTTTTCTTCAATCAGAGTCACATTGTATAGCCGATGAGCATCACGGTCTCGTATCCAAATCCCTCATATCGTAAGCGATATCAATTGAGGCTTTGAAATATGAGTATCACAACGCAACCGGCTAACATTTCAACACCTGATATCCATCGTCAAAGTTCCACGCTAGCCAAAAGTCTGTTTACAAGTAAAACATTCTGGGGAATCGTTTTTACGACTGTCGCTGCTATCGCTCCCATTGTGGGTAAGAGTATCGATGCGGGTAAGTTTTCTGGAAGCGATCTCTCTCAGATTGTCGTCATCCTTTGTGGGACAGGGGCAACTTTGGTCGGCCGTGTTGGGGCTGGTAATGTTTACACCCCCGACTTTATGCCTGGACCTAAGAAGGAGAAAATGGGCTAATTCAGGCTGCTCTTTAAGCTGATCCCCTTATGCCTTAAAGCTTGTAATTCTTGCATCTCCCTTCGATTTTCTCGCCTTCTCCAGCAGAGGTTGATTTCCCCCAGCCTTTGTCGGATAAGAATGCTGATAGATATGGCAATCGCAATGCTCACCCTTCTTAGAGCGCCATTAGATTTCTCTTTGTAAGTGCTTCGTTAAAGTGTCGATTTGTCTCTGTTCTTAGCCTCTGGATCTGTCAGGGGCTGCTGCTCGCCTCGCATGCTGATGTTTCTGTGTGTCCAACTCTCAATGCGGCTAGGTGTTGTGGCAGTCCCAATGTTTAGTGGTCGCGGATACAGAACATTTTGTTGCTGTATCTGAAAATGAATGATGTGAAAAACAACTGCTAAAGATTGTTTAACTCACGCCTTTCTTTTTATGAGGAGATTGAAAAGTATCGCCTCAAATATCTTATAAATTTACTCTCGCCGGAGTGTTTTGAAAGCACTTGTGGAGTAAGTTTTTCATCGAAACTGGACTTCAGCTATTGCACTTGGTTGGGGCTGAATACCCTGCCTGAACGATTGAATTACCGTTCATCTTTCTGTTGTTAAGCACGAGGCAAACACTACAATGAAATCTATTTCGGGTTACTTAGCAGAATTGTCCAATATTTTAGGCTTGGCTTGGTGGGTCGAGGTAAAAACATCTTTGCCTGCTTGCATCTATTTTTTTGGCCCATTTTTGAGTCAGACAGAGGCAAAGGTCGCTCTTCCGGGCTATGTGGAAGATTTAGAAACGGAACAGGCTCAGAAAATCAGCACTACGGTCAAACAATGTCAGCCCTCTCAACTGACGGTCTGTTAGTGAAGCCTCAATCTCACGCTCAATCATCAGTGACTCTGGCTGTACATCGTTCTTTCTCCGGAAATGATCTCGCCTGGACAGCAATGTCAGTTTTGGGAGATACTCATGACTCAGACCTGGCATTGCGTTGAGGCTGAGGCGAGACGCCTTCAGTCTTGAGGGTGATGCTTGTGGAGTCATTGCGACTGCTCTACCTCTGCTGTGGATTGCGAGACCCCAGCAGCAGGAAAAATGCGATTGCAGGAAACCCGCAGCAACAATAGAGTCCGGTTTGATAGGAACCCAACTGTTCTCGAAAAACTGCCAGTAAAGAAGGCCCAATGGCACTGGCAATCACGAGACTCATCATCTGGATGCCCGAAATAGCCCCTAAGTGAGCACGGCCAAAGAAGCGCGGTAACGTCACACTCGATAATGTACCAAAGCAGCCACCGCTCATGCCTAAACCTAGGATTGCGAGATTGCGAAAGAGCGGAAGACCCAGGTTGGCGACGCCGATAAAACCAACACATTGGACCACCATCATCATCAGGTAGAGACTGCGAAGATTCACTCGGTCGGCGGCTACGCCAATACTGTAGCCAACAATGGTGGAAACAATGGCCGTGGGCAGAAACCAACTCACGGCCTCTGATTCCGATAGGCCCACGGTCGTTCCCAGATCGACGACATGAAAGGTAATGCCAGTGACCACTAATGCTTGGGAGGATAGCGCGATTGATGTTGACCAAAATGCCAAAGTTTTGAGGGCTTCATCACGGGTAAACTCCTTGTGTTTGAGTATCGTGACGGGCTCAATTGTGCTTGCGGCAGATGTTTGCGGAATGGTTGTGACGCCATCCATCTGTAGGTCGCACTCTTCAGGGTTATCGCGAAAGAAGAGCCATCCGAGCAGCCCCATACCCACGCCGACAATCATGGCCAAAGCTCGCCAGGTGCCTCGCCAGCCAGCCCCATCGATGCCGTAGCTCAAGATCAAGGGAGTGGCGGCAAAGGCAAAGGCGGTGAAGATGCCTGAGATGCCGGAGACGAGTCCGCGTTTACGATCAAACCACTTGCCGAGAGTATTGCGGCTGGTGAGGGTTAACATGCCCTGCCCGCTGAATCGGAGGCTGATAAACCCAAGAGTAAGAATGATGAGGGCGGTGGTTGAACTTGTGAGGTCGCTGTGGGTGGCCAGGAAGAGGGAGATGCGATCGCAAGCACTCAAATACACCAGCGTCAGTGCCAGCCAAACAGATGATAGGACCACCATGAGTCGTGCGCCAAAGCGATCTAAGAGAACCCCACCAAAGGGTAGCAATAAACCACTGGTGAGGGTTCCGATCAAATAAGCATTGCTGAGGTCCAGTCGCGAGAGTCCGGTGGCCTCCAATAGATGATCAGTGAATACACTGATGCCCATTGTCTGCCCTGGAATGCTCATTAAGATGCCGAGGGTCGTCACCGCCACGATCGCCCAGCCATAGAAAAACGGGCAGTTCTGAGGTTTAAAGGGGTAGGTCGGGCTGAGGAATTTTAGCTTGTTGATGTGAGGGGCCGCCGAGCGATTTTGCTGGGCATCAGTCAATTGCGGTTTCATAGGATGCCATCACAAGCTATATAGAGTAGCCAGTTTAATCAATATTCACCCCTGAGTGCAGATGGATAGAAGTTGCGATCGCAATCAGTCGGCTTGTTGATCAGAAACTCGGTTTGACAGTTCAGTATTCCTACGGATGAAAATGCCTATTTATGGGCTAGTCGTTTGAGGTTTATTAACGTTGACTCGGGAATATCGTCTAAAATCCGTAATTTCACTATTATTATTCCGTATTCGAGCAAATATTATAAATTCATTGGGCTGTCATACCCCCCGCATAAGCCCAGCTGAGTCCCCGAAATGGCAACTTGTTCCGAAAGGGCAAGGCGCAAACTAGCAGTCCTAAAAACCATCTTAGGGGTATGGATGCTGTTGGTTCCGAAGGGACTTTACGTAATAAATGCCAAACCTCTGCCTTCTAGGTAGGGGTTTTTGGTCTGTCATCGGCTTGGACTTTATTCACAGGCGCTGCCCTCAGCCAAGTATTTTTGGATTAATGCTTCTATTTCCTCTACTTTAAACTCGTGACTGAGTTCCAAAATGGAGCTAGCAAAGGGAATATATCTTGGATCTCCTGTGGTCAATTCAGTAAGCTGCGTGCTAATCGGTTGTATGTGACCCATCTGGGCTGACTGAAGCAGTGCTATCAGCATTTTGCGCGATGGTAAAGTTACTGTATCCGAGGACTGCTGAGCTGTTGCGTCGGCCTTGTCCTTGGTTGTGTAGATCCACTTGAGCTTAAGCTGATTAGCTAGCGCAGTGAATAAGTCATGGGCGTTCAGGGGTTTTGCTAAAAAATCATCCCCACTACTGTCTATAGCTGTTTGCTGATCCTTCTGAGAGACTGAGGCGGAAGACACAACCACTCGGTTCTTGTGCAATGCATCTGAATTGCGAACATGCTGTAAAAATTCACAGCCGTTCATGACCGGAATGGCTAACATAACGACATGTAAGATGCCCCGGACATTGTTCTGAAAGTGGGGGGCGAGACATCTCTCTTTGTACGAAGGGTTGAACGGATGTTGCCCAATTCCATCCTGGTTCAAAGATACCTCTGCTGACCGTTGCT
>CALFCG010000365.1 GCA_937951315.1 uncultured cyanobacterium | reverse complement strand
TGATGTCAGAGGGCAGAATCTGACGTGCGATCGCAACCACTTGCACAAGATCCTTGGCATCAAAGGAATCTCCTTCCCAGCTTTGTCGTTTGCCGGGGCGATGGGGCTGCAAAATGACTTCTTGAATATGTCCCCAGCGATCATGGACAGCGGCAATAGCCTGCAGAGTTGTTTGGCGATCTGCTGCTGTTTCTCCTAGGCCCAGGAGCAGGCCCGTTGTAAATGGTATATGTCGTTCTCCAGCCCACTCCAGTTGTTGCAGTCGCAAGTTTGGTTCTTTGCTCGGTGCATGGCGATGTACCGTCTCTAAGAGTTTGGGGCTGAGCTGTTCTAGCATCAGGCCCATGGAGACATTCACTAAGCGCAACTGTTCCATCTCCGATTGATTCAAAGGCCCCGCATTGGTATGAGGTAAAAATCCATAGCTCAACGCTAATCCACTGAGCTGAACAATATGATCAAACCAGTCTTTGCGGTTTGGACTCCTAGGATGAACTTCGCCACTTAACAGCAATATTTCAATGACGCCCTGCTTCGCTAAACCTTGCAGACGCTGATCGGCCTCAGACATCTTTAGCCACGAATCTTGCCCCGGATCGACACGAAAATTACAGTAGGTGCATCTGTTGAAGCACTCATAGGTCGGTACGAGTGTGTAGGCCGGGCTGTAGGTAATTTGTCTCGAAGGTCGGGTCTGGTTCAATGAAAAAATAGCTCAATGGGTTATTGCTTCTATTATCTCAAACAGAATTTTCTAGTTCGAAAATCCTGCTGACTGTTTACCTGTTCTGAGATTTGCTCCCATCACTCTTATGAATTCTCTGGCTGAGTTTGATTAAAAAATCGATGTTTTTCTACAACTGTGTTTAAGCTGATAGTTATGGGGGATGGAGTGCGGTATCCTTTACGGTGATGTCACTTCAAGATGCGACGCAGTGGGTTGGCTATCAGTAAATAAGCTGAAATTAGGTGGGAATGGTCTCGTTTTGAATGATTGGACCTTCTTTTCTGAGGGCAGGGCGTAGAAACGTCACCTCTTTCTTTGGGTTGTAACTATCGTTTTTTGTGCAAAGATCTCCTATGTTTGTTGATTCTAAGTCTGTCATTTGTCCTCAGTGTGGATATAGTCAAAATAAGTCCAACGCTAAACAATGCGAGGCCTGTGGTCATAAATTGGGCAAACACAATCGTCTGCGCACACTTGGCCCAGTCTTACTGGCCTACGGCGCGTTAACAGCCGGTGGATATTTTCTTGCAAGGCATGTTGTGCTGCCGTTGATTTTGGGGGAGCCGAACAGTACGGCTGAGATATCAAGGGCTGTGACGAGTTCAGAATTAACGCTGTTAGGCGATACCTTTAGTGGATACAGCACCTTTAGAAATGGTGCGTTTCAAGAGACCCTCCAAGATTCAGGGACTCAGCTTAAATATAAAGATGAATTTGACCAAGCTACCCGTGCTGAAGCGCTAGGTAAAGGCAAGGCTGACTTGCTCGTTACCTCCCTCGATCAATTTTTGCGCCACAGGCCGAAGGGCAAGATTGTGGGCATGATCGACAACACCATTGGGGCTGATGCGGCCTTGTTGAACAATAAAAAATATCCGCAACTAAAATCTTTGCTTGATCTCAAGAAGCTGGTAGCGGATGCCAAAAAGAAGGGGGAAAAGCCAGGTATCGTATATGCCGTCGATACACCGAGTGAATATTTAGCACTGGTGCTTGATACAAAGTTTGATACCTTTAATCTGTCTGATTTTGATCTGATTGAGGTTACGGATGCTTCAGAAGCCTGGGAGGTTTTACAAGAACCTTCTAAAAGGGTTGCGGTTGCAGTCCTCTGGGAACCCTTCGTCACCCAGGCGCGGGACCTTGGATATACCGTGGTCCTCTCTAGCCGTGATACCCCTAAATCTATTGTGGATGTCTTGGTGGCCTCCGATCGACTCATTCAGTCCCAGCCAGACCAAATCTCTAACCTCCTGGAAAGCTATTACCGCCGCATCGATACCAATATGAGATCCGCTGCGGAACTCCAGAAACAGATTGCTGAAGATGGTGATCTTGAGGCCAATGATGCGGCTGCAGTCCTGGATGGAATTGACTTTTTTACAGCAGCAGAGTCTAAGAAATGGATGGAAGAGGGCACGCTTTCACAGAGAATGAAGGCGATCTCCTCGGTACTGGTTTTATCGGGACAGCTAGATGCCGTACCTGATAAACCGGAAACCTTGTATAACCCCCAGCCGTTAGCGAAGGCTGCTCAAAATACGCAAGCTCTCATTGATTTAGTTCGGGCTGATGACCCTGATTTGGCTGCCAAACTGGAGGGGGCTGCTATCGGTCAGGGAACGCCACAGCCTGCTTTGAGCACCAGCCAAATTCAGGACGCGCCCAATATTGGCAACCTTGATGTGCAAGAACAGGTTCGGTTTGCTTATGGATCGATTCAATTGGCGGATAACGGAGCCCAAGTCCTTGATAAGTTAGCTGCGGAAATCGCTGAATTTAATCCCGACACGGTTGCTATAAGAGTGATTGGTCATACCTCAAAAACGGGTAATACTGACATTAATCAAGCACTTAGCAAAGAACGTGCAGATGCTGTGGCTCAATATTTGAAAAATAAGGGATTGCAACTGAACATCAGTACTGAGGGCAAAGGCTTTAACGAACCTTTACCCAATATCCTTCCAGAGGATGGTCGTAATCAGCGAACTGAAATTCGGCTAGTTCGCATTGACTCTCAAGCTGCTAAATTATAGCGATGCTTTCGATGTGTTTGGCTGAGGTCACTTCTCGTTCTTCCCGGTTCAACTAACTTTCAGTTGCAGAGACTACTTTAACGGCAATCGTGCCTCCCAGACCGGCACCTACGAGCCCTAAGCCACTGCCAAGGATGACCCAGGGCCAGAGCTGGGCAGGCCAGACAACTCTCCAAATCGTAATCATGGCCAGCGTTAAAGCCACGGCTACGTTAATAGCGCCCAGAATAAAACCTGTGCGGATAGAGATGGCTTGCCAGCTCTCTGGCTGGTGTTTTTCTATCCAGGCTAGGAATCTGCGAGATAACCAGCCACTGGAGAGAACGGCCCCCATCCCTGTGACCACTGCTAGGGTTGTCCCCTGCGCCAAATTGACGGACCCCAGCATGGCTCCTAAACCTGCACCGATGGCTAGTGCGATCGCAACTAGAATTATCCACACGGCTTTGAACACCGCTTATTCCTCACCCAAAGTAAACTGACCCTATTGTCTCCCAATTTGGTTCTAGGGGTAAAACGAGAGCTTGGGTAAGCCCAAATCTTCAGGCCAGTCCATCATTAGATTGAGGCATTGAATAGCCTGTCCGGCCTGTCCCTTCATCAGATTATCAATGGCAGACATGACGACCACACGACCCGTACGCTGATCCACCTCAATACCGATGTAGCAAAGATTGGTGCCCCAGGCCCACTTTGTTTGGGGATAAACGCCACTGGGCAAGATCTGCACCCAAGGCGAATGACGATAGAAGACGTTATAGATGGTGAGCAAATCTTCGGTGACCAACCCAGGATCGCGGAGTGTGGCATAAACTGTTGCTAAAATTCCGCGTGTCATGGGCACCAAGTGCGGCGTAAACTGCACGATTACATCACGGCCTGCAAGTTGGCTGCAGATCTGCTCAATTTCAGGGGTGTGACGATGTCGCGCGACTCCATAAGCCCCCAATGTGCCCTCCGCCTCAGAATGAAGCAAATTGAGTTTGCCCTGTCGCCCGCCCCCGGATGTACCGCTTTTGGCATCGATAATGGCGCTGTCGGGTTGAATCAAACCCTGTTTTAAGAGGGGGGCTAATGCCAACAAGCTCGCCGTGGGATAGCATCCAGGACAGCCAATCAGCTGTCCGTTGGCGACGCTCTCTCGATAGAGTTCTGGCAGACCATAGACAGCCTGTTCTGCAGCTGCAGGATCGGGATGAGCTGTTTTATACCACTGCTCATAGGTGGATAAATCTGAGAAGCGATAGTCTGCTGAGAGATCGAGGACTTTACAGCCCTTGGCGATCAAAGCCGGTGCCATCTTTATGGCTAATCCATTGGGCAGGGCTAGAAACACAATGTCAGCACGCTGGGCAATTTCATCAACATTGACCAGTTCAATTTCTCCCACTCCTCGGTGGTGGAGGTGGGGATAGATGTCTGACATTGCCTTACCGGCACTTCCTTCGCCGCCCAGGAAGACGAGTTCAACATTGGGATGCTCTGTGAGTAAGCGGACTAACTGGATGCCACCGTAGCCCGATGCCCCAACAATGCCGACCCGTGCCTGGGTACCCATGATCTAGTGTCCTTCACAAATGATGGTTGATAGCCGCACCAAGTTCCTGGTGCTTTGATTGCATTGGTGCATTGTAGTACCAAAATTTCACTCTGAACGCAAAAATCTAACTGTGAAGCCAGTGCAGATAGACCCTTGATCAGATTAGAATGATGTTAAGAAATCTTAACGGCCTCAATTCCATGTCTGCGACACATGATTCTCTTCAGTTTGACTCCATCGAATCTGCCTTGGCTGAATTCAAGGCCGGCCATGCCATTGTTGTCGTCGATGACGAAAATCGTGAGAATGAAGGCGATTTAATCTGCGCTGCCCAGTTTGCGACCCCTGAAATGATCAACTTTATGGCGGTGGAAGCGCGGGGGTTGATTTGTTTAGCCATGACCGGCGAACGTCTCGATCAACTCGAATTGCCGCTGATGGTGGAGCGTAATACGGACAGTAATCAGACGGCTTTCACGGTTAGCATTGATGCCGCGACTCATTTAGGGGTCACCACTGGCATCTCTGCCGATGATCGGGCCAGAACGATGCAGGTGGCGATTAATCCTGATTCTTTGCCGACCGATCTGCAGCGGCCAGGCCATATTTTTCCCTTAAGAGCCCGAACGGGTGGTGTTTTGACCCGTGCCGGTCATACCGAATCTGCTATTGATCTAGCGCGGCTTTCGGGGCTCTATCCAGCAGGGGTGATTTGTGAAATTCAGAATGCAGATGGTTCGATGGCTCGCTTGCCACAGCTTTTTGAATATGCGCATCAGCATCAGTTGAAGGTGATCAGCATTGCGGATTTAATCAGTTATCGTCTGCAGCATGAACGGTTTGTGCATCGAGAAACCGTTGCAGATTTGCCCACTGAGTTTGGGACTTTCCAAATCTACGGGTATCGGAACACACTGGATAACTCTGATCACGTTGCCATTGTAAAGGGTGATCCCGCAAATTTTACTGATACGGCTGTGATGGTACGTGTTCACTCTGAATGCTTGACTGGAGATGCCATTGGGTCATTGCGCTGTGATTGCCGAATGCAGCTTCAGGCCGCTCTCAAAATGATTGAGAGTGCTGGGCAGGGTGTAGTTGTCTACTTGCGTCAAGAGGGGCGTGGTATTGGCCTGATCAATAAATTAAAAGCCTATAACCTTCAAGATATGGGTTTGGATACGGTGGAGGCGAATGAGAAACTCGGGTTCCCTGCGGATCTCCGCAACTATGGTGTGGGGGCTCAGATCCTCAACGACTTAGGGATCCATAACATTCGTTTGATTACGAATAACCCCCGTAAAATAGCTGGATTGCGAGGTTACGGCTTAGAAATTACCGACCGTTTACCTCTGCTGATTGAAGCCAATTCGTTTAACTCGCCTTACCTCAGCACGAAGGCAGAAAAATTGGGGCATATGCTGCTGCAGACTTTTTTAATGACCGTGGCCATTCATTGGCGAGATGAGCCTGATGTCACGCAGCGCTACAATCGCCTCGAGAAGTTGCGCCAGCTGGCTGATAAGGAGCATCTGCTGTTGCAGGAAGAAGCTAGGCCCGTTGCGATCGCAGTTTTTAGTCAGGCCAATCTGATTATTCATTTAGGTCTTGATCAAGCCGGACTGGCTTCCGGCGATTGGTATCAACAGTCTGAACATCCCTATCTGAAAGCGATTTGCCATATACTTGAGGACTTAAATCACTGGTCTGAGATTAGCTGCCTTGAGTTTTTAGTCTCGGCAGGAGCAGATTCCTTGAAAAATCTGCGAGTGAACCTAGACCGTCAAACCATCGATCAAGATCATCTGCCTTTCCCCATCTGTCACCAGTTGCAAACCGAGGTAATCTATAGCGCTCCCATCAAGGGAGCCTAGACGCCCCTTCCTTTGCCTGTGTCTAAGGTTATTGACTCGGAATATGTTGTTGATTAAGTTCTGTTGGGGTTAAATCTGCCACTGTTAGGTCACGACGTCGCTCTCTTCCATTGGGACCAACCAGTAATCGAGGAATTTGATCTGTTTTTACGACTTCTAAAGATCTCATGTCGTATGTTGTATATGCTGTGGTTTGAGTCTCCAAAGATATATCGACGACGGTTAACGTCTGAATCGGTGCTGCATTAGACCCTAGCCAGGAACGGGGGCCACTTCCAAGTGCTCCTGCATGGAGCATATCTATCTCTCCCGCCTTGCCGGGAAAATATACATGATGATGTCCACAAATGTACGTATGTACATGATGCTTTTCTAGCATTGCTCGTAGTTCATCGGCGCGATTTAGGATTTCGCCAGTACGATCTCGTCCCTGGGCAACAGCATAGAAAGGCAAATGCCCAACGACGATCCGCATTTTTGCCTGCTGAGCAGCATCACTGGCTAGGCTGCGTTCTGCCCAAGCCCATTCTTTGTCTGAGACAGTTGCCGATGATGCATCCCAGACTAAATAGAAAATCTGATCTTGTTGGAAACTGTAGTGAAACGGGTAGCCCGTTCGATCAATATACTGAACGCCTAATTCCTGCTGATTCCAGTAGTCCTTTGCGACTTCACGATCGAGAGCATAAACAAATTTTCTGTCCAAACCTTTATAGCTAGAGGCATCATGGTTGCCCATCGTGAAAGCAAAGGGAAGCTCAGTGCTTCGAATTGGCTGAAAGACCTGCTGGTCAAAGGCTTTCCACATCGCTTGAACCTCTGTTCGGGAAAGTTTGAGGCTTTGTCCTGCTACCATGTCTCCACTACAAAGAACGAGATCGGGTTGCCAATCCGATAGCATTTTTATCGCTGTTTTGACCTCTTCGCGATAGGTTGTTGCGCCGTACTGACTATTCATATCGCTGATCACGATCAGGCGAATATCCCCCCGTGGAGGCGCAAATAGTCCCTCTGGTGCTGGATTTTGAGAGCTGGACGAGGGAGAAGAACGTGTTTCTGAAGCTTGCGTGACAGTACTGGAAGAGGACTGACGTTGACAAGCTATTGTACGCACCGCAAAACTGGTGGCGAATCCCAATGTTGTGCCCCCAAGTATTAAAAATTTTCGACGATTGAGCGACATGATTTTCGCCTCCAC
>CALFCG010000364.1 GCA_937951315.1 uncultured cyanobacterium | reverse complement strand
CTTGCCTCAATGTAGAAGCTCCCCCCTATCTATTAAGTGGGATCTCAATTGAGGGCAAAAGGAGGTAAGGAAGGTCTCAAGCCTTATCCTAAGGATAAGACCAAGAACAAACATCACTGCATTCGGCCAAGCACAAGTACTCATGGCTCAAAAAAACAATCAGACTCTTAGCACTTGCCCCGTCTGTGGCGTTTCTATCACTGATGATGGGAAAGTCAATTTTACCGTCGGTAAACCTGGTACACGAGCAAAACTATACGCGAGAGTTTGTAAATTCAATCAAAAGCCAGGATGTATTAATCAAGAACCCGAACTGATTGGTGACATAGCACCTGCAGATAGCTTTCCACAGCTCAAAGACATCAGCTTGCCTGGCATTCAGGACAAACCCAATTGATTCAACCAAAATCTCAGCGAGGCCATTCACGGTTCAGGAACCTCAAGATTAGCGTCATGTCAGATCAGCGACTGCAGCCTATCCCCATCTCCAGAGCTGTTCACAAGACCCTGCACAACTGATGTCAATAGCCTCGGTATAATGAGACCTAATGTGTCGTAATTGATGAATCAATGCCCCTACCCACAAACCTCACAACCCTTGAAGGCAACGCTCTTTCGCCTGCAACCTTAGAAAATAAAGTTATTCTCTTTGTCAATGTTGCCAGTCAATGTGGTCTAACCCCGCAATACGAAGGCTTAGTTGCCCTCAATAATGAATTCTCTGCACGGGGCCTAGTGATTATCGGTGTGCCATGCAACCAATTCGGCCAGCAAGAACCTGGCAGTCCAGAAGAGATTAAATCGTTCACAGAGACGAAGTACGACGTCAATTTTCAGCTCCTAGAGAAACAGGATGTCAATGGATCCAATCGCAGCCCCCTCTATCAGTTTTTAGTCGGCGATGGCCCTGACATTGGCTGGAACTTTGGCAAGTTCTTGATCGACCGTAACGGCGCTGTCGCAGAACGCTTTGAGCCCCAAACGGCCCCTGATGATGCAGGTCTGAGAGCCGCGATTGAGAAAGCACTAGGCTAGACAAGCGCAACCCGAAGAATGGGGAAGATCGATGACTGATTACTCAAAGTTTAGGGATCTGTCCCCCACGGCCTATGCTGATGCGCTGGGCCGTGCGCAGTTTATGGATATTGGCATTCGAGAGTTGTGGCCACAAATACCCCGAATTGCAGGACCCGCCTATACGGTGTTTTGTCCCTCTGGTGATAACTTAATGCTGCATGCAGCCATTTATCGGGCTGACCCTGGCGCGATCATCGTGGTCGAGGCTGGGGATATTGATTACGCAATGTCTGGCGGAAATGTCTGCGCCATTGCTCAAAAGCGTGGCATTGCTGGTTTTGTGATTGATGGTGTGATTCGAGATCTCGCAGAAGTGCGAGACAGTCGATTTCCGGTATTTGCCAGGGGCGTCATACCGATTCCGGGGCAAAAGCAAATGCTGGGTTCTCTGAAGCAGTCCATAACATGCGGTGGCGTACAAACTGAATACGGCGATATCGTAGTGGCCGACGAAGAAGGAATTGTCGTGATTCCAGCCGCTCAGCAAGATGCTGCATTAAAGATTGCCAAGGCCCGCACCGATAAAGACGCCTCGAAATCTCTAGAGGAATGGGAATCAGCCCATCGAGCAAAAATTGAGCAGCGGCTTCTAGAACTGGGACATTCTGATCTCGAACCCTAATGTCTGAATAGCAAAATAGGAATGTGACTATTGCGGAGCATATAGGCTGATGCACCGCCTATAATCAAACTCCGGATACGATTATGACCGTAAGCTCCCATAATCAGCAGGTTAATCTGCTGTTTGTCGATATAGCTTACGATTTCCTGCTCAGGGTGGCCCACAAGCACTTCAGGGATGAGGGTCAACCCACCGGCACGCACTTGCGTTTCAGCTTCTCGCAGCCGGGCTGTCGCCTGTTCATCTCCCGGCTGTTTCGCCACGATCACAATGTGGAGTTCTAAATCCTTAAAAACAGCAGAATTGCCTAAAAACTGCAGCGCATTCTGACAACTCGGACTACCATCGTAGGCCAAGAGAAGGCGCTGAATCGGTTGATAATCCTGCGGCGTCACCAGGCAAGGCGTATTAACTGACCGAATGACTCGCTCGATTTTGGACCCCAAATGACCAGCAGTGAAGCTAGCGCCTTCACCTCGTTGCCCCAAAATTAGTAGATCTGAGCGCTGTTCGCACTCGAGTAGACTATCGACGAAATACCCCGTTTGGTGGGTCAGAGTCACCTCAGAAAGTCCTAGCGCGGCTAAAGACTCCTGAGCATTGTCGAGAATCAGCTGTGACTTTTGATGCTTGATTTTGGAGCGTTCATACTCTAGCTCGACAAACTTATTGAGTAGCTCTTGTGAGGCGTTTATACCAATGGCACCGCTCAGATTCCGTTTCGCCATTTTTTGCGATCGCACGTCACTGACATTGAGAACCTCAATATGGGCCTCTAGACGGGGGGCAAACCAAGCTGCATAGCGATAGGAACTCTCAGCAAACTCTGAGCCATCGGTACAGAGCAATATATGTTTCATAGGGAATTACAATCCTTTGCCTCTAATGGCTAGCGAGCTTTTCCATTGCACCCGGCTTATCATGCTCAGCGAGATCATTCAGGAGCGTCTCACTGGCTTTGTTTAGACCGATTAAATCGACGTCGACGCCATTCCGTCGAAATTTCAGCACCACCTTATCCACCGCAGCCACTGACGACTGATCCCAAAGGTGCGCATGTGTGAGGTCGATTTTGACGGATGTTAGCTTCTCTTCGAAATCGAAGGCCGCTAAAAATTCATCCACTGAAACAAAGAAAATTTGGCCCGCAACACTATAGGTCCGGTGTTGACCGTCATCGCTCAGTAGGGGATCTACAAAGACCAGTTGCGCAATATTCCGGGAGAAAAAGATGGTACTGAGAGCGACCCCCGTAATCACTCCAATCGCTAAGTTATGCGTCCAGAGTGTGACCACGACGGTGGTAACCATCACAACCGTCTCACTACGAGGCACCCGTTGGAAATTTTTGATTGATCCCCAATTAAAGGTACCGATGGAGACCATAATCATGACGGCGACAAGAGAAGCCATCGGGATCTGTTCCACCCAGGGTCCCAAGACAAGAATCAAAAACAGCAAGAACACACCCGCCCAGAAGGTGGATAATCGCTGACGGCCTCCGGACTGAATATTAATCACTGACTGCCCAATCATGGCGCAGCCGGCCATGCCTCCAAAGAGACCCGCGACAATATTGGCGATTCCTTGCCCCTTGGCCTCTTGATTTTTATCGCTGGGGGTATCGGTCAGTTCATCGAGTAAGGATGCTGTCAGCAAAGATTCCAGCAACCCAACGATGGCTAACGGCAGAGCATAGCTAAATAAAATCTGCAGGGTTTCTAAGGTGAGCGGAATCTGGGGCAGCGCGAAGATCGGCAAGGTTTTGGGAAGTTCCCCCATACTGCCCACCGTCGGAACCTCAATCCCCATTGCAATGGAAGCCGCTGTCAGGCTAACAATGGCAATCAAAGGAGAGGGGAGAGCTGTGGTGAGACGCGGCAGGAGGTAAATAATGGCAAGTGCGATCGCAACCATCCCATAGACGACCAGTGGGACATCTGTCAGTTGCGGAATCTGAGCCATAAAGATCAAAATGGCGAGGGCATTGACGAACCCGATCATTACCGCGCGGGGAATATATTTCATCTGCCGTCCCAGCTTCAGCAAACCAAAAATAATTTGCAGCACGCCCGTTAAGAGCGTGGTCGCCAACAGATATTCCAAGCCATGCTCTTTGACCAGATCAACCATCAGCAGTGCCATTGCACCCGTTGCGGCTGAAATTAAACCGGGGCGCCCACCGACAAAGGCAGAGACCACAGCAATGCAAAAAGAGGCGTAAAGTCCTACTTTTGGATCAACGCCCGCAATGATGGAAAAAGCGATCGCTTCCGGGATCAATGCCAAAGCCACCACTGTTCCGGCCAGGATATCGGCCTTAGTATTCGAAAACCATTCTCGCTGCCAAGTCGCTGTACTCAAGGTTAGGGACGCCATCACAGAACCTTAGGACTATAAACGATCGGTCTTCCCCTCCACAAGAAACGCTCTCCCAACACTCAAGGAGCAATCTCGAAGATCTGAAGCGCGTTCGGGTCCCCGCCCCTCCTCATCAAATTTGAGTGGTGACTCTTAGCTGTGTCTGTCTCTATGGGCGAGTGACAAGAGCGCCACCTTAAGCTTTCTGCATTGCCCTGAGCACAATCGCCGGATCCACAGATTTGCCTTTATATTTCAAAGTCCAATGGAGGTGTGCACCAGTGGTGCGACCTGTCAGTCCCACGCGCCCCAGCCGCTGACCCGCGCGTACGGTTTGCCCCTCTCGAATCTCAACACCACTGCCGCGATCAATGATCCGGCGTCCACCACTCGCTGTGGCATAGCCCTGCAAATGACAGTAGACATGCGTCCATTCTCCGGACTGAATCCAAACGGCTGTGCCACAGGACCCAATACTTGTCACTTTTGTGACTCGACCTGTCCACCAGCTCCGGATATAACTGCCTTTCGGTGCCGCAAAATCTAGGCCATTATGCCATTCACGGGAGAACCCTCCGGTTGCAGACTTCCGGTACCCGAAAGCAGAGGAATATCGCTGAAAGTTCTCCACGGGGAAGGACCCATTGCGCCAGACATTTTGACGATTGATAGCAACTTGACTCGGTTCGCGCTGCGCAATACCGACATTAGGGGAGACACCTAATGCCAAAAGACTAGCCCCAATGACTGACAAACAGCGGTTTCGTTTCACAACAACATTCCTCAACACACAAGAAAAATAATTAAGACCCCAATCTGTCCCCCGTTCGCGAAGGAGGTGCGCCAGATAAAAAACCTGGATTCCTTATAGCGTTATAAAAGGGG
>CALFCG010000363.1 GCA_937951315.1 uncultured cyanobacterium | reverse complement strand
CCTCGATGACAATTTCACCTGCCTTCTGGTCTGAAAAGGGCAGTTTTGTCTGCGTTGCCTAACGCGTCAGTGGCAAAGATTGAGAGGCATTCAGAGCGGAGACAATGATCGGTGGAATTTTGGGATCAGGTGGCTAACCCTGGCATGGATCGTTCTCATCCTGACGATCCCGCAGATGCCAGTGGCGAGGGGGCCTGTAAGGGGCTGCAGGATCTGACGGTTGCGATCGCAACCTTCAGATCCAACTACAAAACTACAATCACTCAAGGAATGGAAGTCTAGCTTGCGTTTGACTGACCGAGAACACCGATGAGTTCCAGGAGCCAAGGCAAAATCACCGCCGTACTAAAGGCTGATAAGGCCATGGCTAGCCCTGAGAAAGCCCCCATTTCTGGACTGATCTGAAATGCTCTTGCCGTCCCAATGCCGTGGGCGGTGACTCCCATCGCAATGCCCTTCACACTGTCATTTTTGATGCGGAGGACTCTAAACAGAGTCGTGCCCAAGACAGCCCCAAGCACCCCTGTCATCACCACGAATGCTGCTGTGAGGGAGGGCCATCCCCCAATCTGTTCTGAGATGCCCATCGCTACAGGGGTCGTGACTGATTTGGGAGCCAACGAGAGCTGCATTTGGGGACTCGCCCCCCAAAGCTGAGCAAGGACCACCGAACTTAATGTACCAATGGTGCTGCCAGCGACGATGGCTATCACCACAGGCAGCCATTGTCGCTTGAGTGTTGAGAACTGCTGATAGAGTGGCACGGCTAGGGCAACCGTCGCCGGACCCAGCAAAAAGTGGATAAACTGTCCGCCTTCAAAATAAGCTTCGTAGGAGGTATGGGTGATCGACAGAAAAAGAATTAATGCCGCAACGGATGTGACGACCGGATTGAGTAATGGACTGCACTTTGCCCATAGATAAAGGCGATAGGCGATGCTATAGGTTACTAAGGTCACCGTTAGACCGACTAGGGGCGAAGCCGCAAGGTAGACCCAGATCTCAACCAGTTCAGACTTCAACATTCTTGGGTGACCTCCGGGAGACGAAACGTCGGGTGCCCAACATAATTCCGGCGGTCGTGGCCATGGTCATGACTGTACTGACGAGCAGTGTGACGCTGATGGGTAACCACTCTGCGCGGATCTGATCAAAATGGACCATGACACCGACCCCTGCAGGCACAAAGAGTAACGACAGGTGGCTGAGCAATACCTTAGAGGTGAAGTCCACCGAGTTGGCGACACTCTTTTGGGAGAGTAGGGTCAGAAACAGAAGAATCATGCCCATTACTGGGCCAGGGATAGGGAGTCGCAGGATTAACTTGATGGCTTCCCCTGCCAACTCGTAAATCAAAAGGATGGTGATGCCATTTAGAAAGTCCATGCTTGACTCCGAAGGTGGATCTTATGCAAGGGATCAGCTCACCTACAGCTTAGAGAGGCTTGTATGGCCTCATCGTATTGGCTTTTACGGTTTCGATCCGCTCTTCTTTAAAAAGGTGATGGTCTGATCCCTTAAGCACCCAGGCTTGGGTGAAGATGACAGTGCGTTTCTCAGTCAGTAGATTTCAGTTCTTGGCCATTAGTGCGTTGGCATTACCCTAAGATGGAATAAGTAGATATGCCCAGCAATCATGTCTGTTCACAAGGATCTTCGCTGGTACGAAACTGGTGACCCTTGCCTGAAGACGACGCGTTGGCTGCTCTGTTTTTCGTCTCCCTGACTGTTGTGAACAATATGATGCCTCAAACCCTAGATTCAACCGCTGTCTTAGATGTGTTGCGACCTGTTCAGGATCCAGAGCTGCAAAAGAGCCTGGTGGAATTGAATATGATCCGCAATGTGGAAGTGAACGCTGGTCAGGTGAGCTTTACCCTCGTGCTGACAACGCCTGCTTGTCCTCTTCGTGAATTCATTGTTGAAGACTGCAAAACGGCTGTTCGGACCCTACCAGGGATTGAAACCGTAGACGTTGAAGTTACAGCAGAAACTCCTCAGCAAAAAAGCCTCCCGGATCGCACCGGGATTGATGGTGTGAAAAATATCATTGCGGTGTCGAGTGGCAAGGGGGGCGTTGGTAAAAGCACCGTTGCGGTAAATATTGCGACAGCGTTGGCCCAGTCGGGGGCTGCCGTCGGTATGATTGACGCCGATATTTATGGTCCCAACGTGCCGACGATGCTCGGTCTAGAAGATGCGGTCGTAGAAGTGCGTAACGAAGGTGGGGGCGAAGTTCTAGAGCCGCCTGTGAACCACGGCATCAAAATGGTCTCGATGGGCTTTTTGATTGATAAAGATCAGCCGGTGGTCTGGCGTGGTCCCATGCTGAACGGCATTATCCGTAAGTTTCTCTATGAAGTGGATTGGGGCAATCTCGATTATTTGATTGTAGATATGCCGCCGGGGACAGGAGATGCCCAGTTGACTTTGGCACAGGCCGTCCCGATGGCGGGTGCCGTGATTGTGACCACGCCCCAGAATGTTGCTTTGCAAGATGCCCTCAAAGGTCTCAAGATGTTTGAGCAGTTGGGGGTCCCTGTGTTGGGGCTGGTGGAAAATATGAGCTATTTTATTCCGCCTGATTTACCGGATCGTCAGTACGATATTTTTGGCTCGGGGGGTGGAAGTAAGATGGCGGCCAACTTGGGCGTTGATTTGATTGGAGCCGTGCCGTTGGAGATCCCGGTTCGCCAAGGAGGAGATGCGGGCCAGCCTATTGTTATGTCTGAACCTGATTCAGCCTCTGCGAAGGCCCTGCGAGAGATTGCAGAAGGGGTGGCTGCCAGAGTTTCGGTGGCGGCGCTCACTTAAACGTTGAGAGGTCTTATATTGTTAGCACTAAGATCTTAGATCTGA
>CALFCG010000362.1 GCA_937951315.1 uncultured cyanobacterium | reverse complement strand
CCAGGACCAATTTATTAGAGCCCCGTTTTCTCCAGCACTTGAATCGGAGAGATGATACTAATATTGCCGGTATTAGATTTCAGACCCACCGCTAACTCTCGATCAGGAAGCTGTTGCTCAGGATCGCGAGATCCAAACAGAGCCACAACCTTCGTCTGCAGGGATACCGCTAAATGCATCGGTGCACTTTCCGGGCAAATGAGCACCTTTGCACCATCGATCAGCGCTGCCAGTTTCCCAATATTGGATGGAGAGCTGAGCTTTAGGGACGCACTCTTATTCATCAATGTTCGAGACCAATCAGGAATTTTCGGATCGTCAATCAGAACAATCGGCAGATCAGGTTGGCGCTCCTGCAGACCGAGAATAATCGATTGCCAACCCTCCATGGGATAACGGTCTAGGGGATTTAAGCGCGGATAGATATCCCCATGAATAATGATGTAGCCCTGGTCAGTCGAGAGACCCAAACGCTCCTGTTCAGAAGCGGCCCATTGACGATCCGAGTTCGGGATACTGATGGCAATCTCAGGACAAGCCGTTGTCACCCCCATGCCCCCCAGCAGATCATGATATTGCTCGGCCATATACTGCTTTGAATTCAGAGGAATGGTATCTGTAAAGAAAAACTGGCCGGACCCCTCATAGGCAATCCGCTTGGGAATGCCCATTAACCAGAGCAAAATACCCATTGGCCAGTCCTGGCCCATGTAGAGGACAGCGTCATATTCGCGATCGCGGCCCAAGCCAATTAAATTACCCCAATCCGCTGGACCTGTGCGCCCCATAAAATCAAAGGTCAGAACTTTATCAACGACTGGACATACACGGTAAGAGGCCTTTGCACGCGGCTCGACCACAACATCGATCTGAGCGTTCGGATATTGATCTTGAAGATGTTCTAGCGTGGGGAAAAAGAGAAGCTGATCGCCAAGTCCGCCGGGAATAAGAGCTAATACACGAGTCATGGGTTTCGCAACGCTTCTGAGTGGATGGCCCTAAGGCTTGAGGATTTTATTGTAATAGAACATCGACCTCAACATCCTTATTCCGATGAGGGTCGTCTGCCAGTAGGATTGGAAGAAGCAAGGGAAAGGAGAAGCATGCATCTACTAATTCCGGCAGCAGGGGTAGGCCGACGGATGGGCAGCGATCGCAACAAACTACGCCTCTTGTTAAACGACAAACCTCTTTTAGCCTGGACACTCTTAGCAGCAAATGCCTCTCAACAGATTCAGTGGATTGGCCTCATCGGACAGCCTGACGATTGGCCGACGTGGAAAGATATGCTCCAGACTCTAGCCCTGGCAAAGCCGGTTGAGCTAATTCAAGGGGGCAGCACGCGCCAGGAATCGGTTTATAACGGTCTACAGGCAATGCCGACAGATGCTCAGCAGGTCCTGATTCATGATGGAGCGAGATGCCTCGCAACCCCCGAACTCTTTGATCGTTGTGCAGAGGCCTTGATTCAACACCAAGGGTTAATTGCAGCGGTTCCGGTCAAAGATACGATTAAGGTTGTCGATGAAGAGGGCAAGATTCGCAGCACACCCGACCGCTCTCATCTGTGGGCAGCCCAGACCCCTCAGGGTTTTGCAGTCCCTCTCCTTAAACAGTGCCACGAACAGGGGAAGCAACTGGGCTGGGAGGTGACCGATGATGCTGCTTTATTTGAAAAGTGCGAACTGCCGGTCCATATTGTGCCGGGGGAGGAAACCAATCTCAAGGTCACGACACCAGAAGACCTTGCGATCGCAACTCTCATCCTTCGTCAACGAGACAGCCCATCCTAACCGAGGGCTATGAGTCTTGCCCCCGAATCAGACCCACTGCATCCAATCACCATGGGCATACCCTTAAACTTTGGCAGCGAGAATTAAGCGTTGTAACAATTTTACGCAGGAACTTGAATCACAGGGAAGCCTTTGGGGTATGAGGAAGATCCGTATATCCACTGACATAAGCAATCTAAGGAAAGGCATGTGCGCAGTGATTTGGATCACAGGAAAGCCTGGGGGTATGAGGGAATCCACATATTTACTGATGCAAATAGGCCGAGGAAGCGCTATAAGCTATACCAGGGTTAATAAGAGTGCGAGTCTACACAGCAAACGTTCAAAGCGATCATGATGCCGAATAGCCCCATTACAAAGTTTATCCAGCAAGCCCCCCTCCTATCCTTTTTACCGGAGCTAGGCACCTTCCAGAGCGCAATTGATAATTCGCCCCTGATCGTAGCACCTGAAACAGACATCCAGACTGTTCTTCAGCAGATGAATCAGGGTTCTAAATCGTCTACACTTCAAAGTCAAGTACCCGGCTCAGAAACGTTCAGGACCGCCAACTATGTGCTGGTCATGGACCAACAAACACTATTGGGAATCTTCACTGAACGTGATGTCGTGCGGTTGAGTGCCCAAGGTCTGAATTTTTCCAGCATCAGCGTAGCGGATGGCATGACACGAGAGGTTGTCTCTCTCAAGGCATCTGAAATTAATGATGTCTCCACAGCCCTCAATTTATTTCGGCAACACAAGATCCGCCACCTTCCTATCCTGGATGATGACTCTAAAGTGATTGGGGTTTTGACCGTCGAGGGTCTGCATAAGTCCATGCACCCCACCGCCCTGCTGAAGATGCGGACAGTGGGTGAGATCATGAGTACCAAAGTCATGACCGCAGTTCCCACCGCTTCAGTGATTGAAGTGGCCCAACTGATGGCGAAACATCACATTAGCTGCGTGGTGATTACGCAGCCGCAGCAACCAACCCTTGCTGACTCCCCACAGCTCCTGGGAATTATTACCGAACGGGACATCCTAAAATTTCAAGCAAGAGCACGCGACTTGGGCGCGTTGAAAGCCCAAGAGGTGATGAGCGCCCCACTCGTTTGCCTAACGCCCACAGATCCGCTGTGGCAAGCCCATCAAACAATGCAGCAACTCCATGTCAGACGCTTAGTCATTGCCGATACCGAAGGCAGACTGGCAGGCATTTTGACTCAAACCAGCCTGCTCGCGGTGCTGAATACACCTGAGATGTACTCCACCATTGATGTCCTTCAGGAACAAGTTAAGCAGCTACAGGATGAAAAGCTGTTGCTGCTTCGCAAAATCAACGACCGATTGATCACGAAAGTTCAGGAAAGCACAGCCTCATTACAAACCTCCCAAGAACAGTTTCAGGCAACTTTCGAACAAGCAGCTGTAGGAATCGCCCATGTCAACCTTCAAGGACAATTTTTTCGAGTCAACCAGCGCTTTTGCGATCTGACAGGCTTCTCTCAAGTTGAGCTGTTGCAGAAAACTTTTCCAGAATTGACACATCCAGCCGATCATCAGCCCGATCAGCAACAGCTCCAAAGGCTCTTACGGGGGGAGATGGCGTCCTTCTCACGTGAGAAACGGTACGTCCGGAAAAACGGCTCAATCCTATGGGGCAACGTCACAGTTTCTTTGGCCAAGCAAACTTCAGATGCACCCGATTACTTGATTGCAGTCCTCCAAGATATTTGCGATCGCAAACAGGCAGAAAAAGCCCTTGAAAAACTCAATCATGAACTAGAAGCTCGCATTGCCATCAGCACCCTCAAAATAAGGGCCAATGAGCGCCGGTATCGTCTGTTATTCGAAACGGCCCCAGACCTTCTCTTTGTGCTAAATCGGCAAGGCATCATTCTACAAATCAATCAGTCTGTCACAAGACGATTGGGCTATGCCGACGTTGAGATGATGGGTCGCCCATTATCTGACTTCTTCCTAAACGAGTCCGCGCACCCGTCTCAGAGCACGATACAGACCCTAATTAAAAAGGGTAAGCACCATCAAGAGATGGAATTGCGCAGTAAGAATGGCACCTCTGTCTTTGTAGAGTGCGCTTGTTCTGTCATTGCCGATGCCAAGGATCAAGCATCATCTATTTTAGTCATTCAGCGAGATATCACCGATCGTAGACGCTTAGAAGCAAGGCTGCGCAGTGCAGAGCAGCAAATGCGAATGGTACTAGAAGCCATGCACGATGTGGTCCTCATCTGCACCGTTCAAGATGGCATGTTGAAGCGAATTGCCATTGCGCCCACCACTCCCGATAAGGATGTAGACTCTGACCTCACCAGTCAAACCATCCAATATCTTTGGGACCACGCGGAAGAGACCTGGGGACCGCAAATGCAGCAGGTGCTATCAACAGGCAATAGTGCTGAATTTGAATATCGTCTAGAACAGAACAACCATGAACTCTGGTTTATCGCGACAGCTTCACGGATGTCTGAACAGACCCTCCTTTGGGTCGCTCGCAACATTAGCGATCGCAAGCAAATAGAAGCCTCCCTCTCAGACAGCGAAGACCGGTTTAGACTGGCATTTGAAGAGGCGGCAATTGGTATGGCCCTAGTGGCCCCTGACGGGCATTGGTTAAGAGTCAACCAATCCCTCTGTGACTTGGTGGGGTATAGCGAAACAGAAATGCTGTCCCTGCATTTTCAAACCATTACACATCCCGATGATTGCGCCCTTGATTTGGACTATCTTCAAAGGCTGCTGGCAGGAGAGATTAACACCTTTGAAAAGGAGAAACGCTACATTCATCAGGAAGGACACTCGGTCTGGGTATGGTTGAGTGCCTCCCTTGTTCGAGATCAAGAGGGCAAGCCCCTCTATCTCATTACTCAGATTCAAGATATTGGCGATCGCAAGCAAACCGAAGAAGCCCTTTTCCAAGAGAAAGAACTAGCCCAAGTCACCCTACAATCCATCGGTGATGCCGTCATCACCACAGATATTGCAGGCAAAATCACTAAACTCAATCCCGTTGCCGAGCAGCTGACCGGCTGGACAAACCCCGAAGCACAACAGCACTCCATAACCGAAATCTTCAACATCATCCACGAAGAAACGCGGAAGCCAATCGAAAATCCGATTCAAAAAGCCTTGGCAGAAGGGGAAATCGTAGAGTTAGCCGCGCACACTATTTTGATCGCCCGGGATGGCACAGAATACGCCATTGAAGATTCAGCTGCCCCCATTCGCGATCACCAAGGTCAAGTGATGGGAGCTGTCATGGTCTTCCATGATGTAACCCAATCCCGTAGTCTGACACACCAGCTCTCGTGGCAGGCCAGCCATGATCCATTAACCCAATTATTTAATCGCCGCCAATTCGACCAAGTTTTAGCCGAAATTCAACAAGAGACGCGACAGAGTCATCAGTCTCATATTCTCTGTTTCCTTGACTTAGATCAGTTCAAAGTGATCAATGACACCTGCGGCCATTCTGCAGGCGATACGCTCCTCTGTCAGGCCTCAGCCTTGCTCCAGCAGTCCATTCGGGCCAGTGATACATTGGCCCGAATCGGAGGCGACGAATTCGCGATTCTCCTCTATCAATGTCCCTTAGATCGGGCCAAAGTAATTGCCGAAGATCTGCGCCAGACCATCCAAAACCACCGATTCCATTGGGAAGGCAAAACCTTTAGCATTGGGATTAGCATCGGGTTAGTCAAGCTCGATCACAACAGTTTAGATCTGCAGAAAGCTCTAGGGGCTGCAGATGCAGCCTGTTATGCCGCCAAGGCAAAAGGCCGGAATCGAATTCAAGTTTACCAAGATAACGATTCGACACTCCTGCGACAGCGGGGTGAGCAACAATGGAGCGTTCGCATCAAACAAGCCTTAGAAGACAATCGATTTTGCCTGTATGGTCAAGCCATTGTTCCCACTGCTGGCCCTGAAGCATCGCAGGGCAACGCCTGCGAGATTTTGCTGCGCCTACTGGATGAACAAGACAAAATTGTCGGCGCTAGCGAATTTATCCCAGCAGCGGAACGTTACAATCTGATTCCAGAAATTGATCGATGGGTCGTCAGTAAATTTCTTGATGACTATCATCACCTGCCCCAACCCGCATTAAACAATGCATCCCAGCCGACACAGTACATGATCAATCTCTCAGGCGTGAGCATTGGTGATGAAGAGTTCTTACATTTTCTAAAAACCGAACTGAAGCGGCATCCGACCATTACCCCACACATGTGTTTTGAAATCACAGAAACCGCAGCCATCTCGAACTTAGCCCACGCCGCCTATATGATTGGAGAACTCAAGCAGTTGGGCTGTCAGTTTGCGCTAGATGACTTTGGCAGTGGTATGTCCTCTTTTGCCTACCTAAAGACCCTTCCCGTTGATTACTTAAAAATTGATGGCCGCTTTATTGAGGATATGGTGGGGGACCCAGCCACAGCAGCCATTGTTGAATCGATTAATAACATTGGCCATGTCATGGGTATAAAAACAATCGCCGAGTTTGTCAGTAGCCCATCCATTCGAGAAGAACTCACCGCAATGGGCATCGACTACGTCCAAGGTTTCGAAATCTCCAAACCGACAGCGCTAACTGAATTTGCTAGTCGATAATCGCAAGTTTTGTGGTCCAGAGTATTCCCCTTGTGGAAAAAAGCACACTTGCACGAAGGCCGATGTCGGCCCCATTGTCTTCCCTTATCCCCATATCCCCACCCCAGAGAACCGGTTAGCGCTGCCCTAACGTTTTTTGAAACGCAGGTCGTTCAGAGAGACGATTGAGATAGGCCTCAACGGCAGGATATTGGTCGTATTCAAGTGATAATGCAACTCTGGCATAGTGCAGATAGGAACCGACCGCCACATCTGCGACGCTCAGATCTGCCCCCAGAAGAAAGGACTGTTTCTCTAAAATCTGATTGAGCGGCGTCAACAATCTTGGCATTTCGCGCGCGCGCAGTTCTTCGCGAAATAGCCCTGGACCTAGCGTCGCATTGGCAAAAATAACCCACTGATTTATCTCCGATCTCCCTTCTATAGAATCGGGAATTTCTCCATTTTTTTCAGCTAAATACAGGAGTATCGCGCCAGACTCCCATAAGTTGAAATTACCATCGACAATGGCTGGCACTTTCCCCATAGGATTAATGGCAAGATATTCAGGCTGTCGATGTTCATCTGCCCGCAGATCTAACGAAATGTACTCATAGGGGACAGCCAACTCTTCTAGGTACCATTGCACCAATGGGGCTCTTGTTCCAGGTCCACCATAGAGCATCAACTCAGACGTGTTTTGTTTGGATTCAGAACCTTTGAAAGAATCAGGAGAACTGTCCCCTGCCATCGCATCTTTTGGAATGAGCACTGCGGCTGGATTCATGATGGCAAGACTCAAAAACAAGACAAGAGTCTTTTTAACGCAAAAAGATGGAGTCATATCGCGGGTGCCTTATAAACTTGCATGAATGATTGAGAACGAGTTCTGAAATGAGAGCCAAAAGTTTCGATTTCACGGCCCCTCCCCTCAGCAGTCGCTATACAGTTTCACACACTTGAGCAATCAATGAATAATGGCGAGGACTCGTTTCAAAAATTGAAGGGGGTAGAAAACCAACATCCTCCATTGCCCGCTCAATATCAAGGGAAAAATACTCATCAAGGTAGGGCTCCGTACTTTTGAGGAGCGTCAACACATAAGGGGGCATTTTGGAATACCCCTCAGCCTTTGGATTGGAGTCCATAATGGCAAGATGACCACCGGGGCGAAGCAAACGCCTGGCTTCACGCAAAATGGCTCTCGTGGCAGGTTGTGGCAATTCATGAACCACCAAGAAAGCCGTTACTATATCGCAGAATTGATCGGGCAAACCCGTCGATTCAGCCGCCGCATGTCGCCACTGTATCGCAGGAGAGTTGTGAAGTTGATTCCCTGCCTCACGGTCATGAAATTGCGCGACAGCCAAAAAATGAGGCGATAAATCTACCCCTGTAATCTCAGCCTGAGGATAGGCGACTTGAAGGGCACGGGTGCTAATGCCGACACTACAGCCCAAATCGACAATCTGTTGAGGGGGCGTAGAGAGCTGTGTTTGCAGTGCCGCAATAAAGTTTTGGCGCAGCTTTAGAGTCCCCGCTGCCCCCTCTTCGGGCCATAGCCGAGCATGAACCGCTTGGGCTGCCACCGCGACTTCAGTGGCAGCTTCCCAGCATAAATTGCCTTTTTCATAGGCATGAAAAGACTTGAGATAATAGTCGGGGTACACCAAATCTGGATCTTGAATCGCTGCTAGCTCCGTTTCCCATCCAGGATCAAAAGCAACATCTTTGCCCCTGGACCGCAGTTTTTTGACGTCTTGCCTCCAGTTGACACCAATGGATTCAGCTCGTTTAATCATCATTTTGCGAGCTCGATGCTTAGCAAGGTTAGCTAATGGTTTGACAGCCAACAGTCCATTCACAAGTGTATTGGCAACATTCAGCGCAGGGGCGAATAGAACAACCATCACATTGATGTCCTCCTAGAGATGGGTTGGGTACTCTCGGTATCGGCCAAAAAGTTAGAGACGATGGCATTAAATTTCGTCGGGTTCGCCAAAAAAGGCCAATGATGGCATTCCATGGGGATAATCGTTAACGGTTGGATAAATTGCCGATAGGGTTTGATGGATCGCTCTGATGTATTGATACCTTCGGTTGCTGGAATAAATAGGGTGGGAATCTCAATGGGTTGGGTAAAGCCCTTCGTCTGTAAGACTTCTTCAAACATCACATCTCGGGCCGAGAGCGTAAATTTGCTGCCCCATTGACCATTGGCTTTTTCCTCCACAGAAGCCCTAAAGACGTCATGCTGCAGAGGTGTCCATTCTTTGTACTGCTTGAGTTGTTGGGCCTGGGCCTGCGCTTCACCAAAATCCTCAAACGGTCCCACCATACGCAGAAAGGGCAGCGCTTTATAAAGCAGCGGGAACAGCACTTTTGTCCACCGTGGCAGGGCAGTCATGATGGCTGGGTCCACTAAGATGAGGCGATCAAAACGATGGGGCTGCTGCTGCGCCCACACCACCAAAAGTTTCCCAGACCAGGAATGTCCTAAAACGTTAGCAGAGGTCCAACCGTGGGCATCCATCAGGGCGGTTAGGTCCGCGATGATATCAGCAAAGCGATACTGTTCGGCAGGCTTACTACTTTCTCCATGTCCCCGGAGGTCAGGGGCAATGATGTGATACGACTCTCCTAATTGCTGAGCGAGACTTTGCCAGACTCCCCCGTGGTCAGCCATACCATGCAACAGCAATAGGGGCACATGCCCCTTGCCCCATTCCAGGTAAGAAAGGTTAATGCCAGACAACAACCGGAGGGTCTTACGAATAGGTGCAGACATACGCGCAATTAGCAGCAGTAATCAATGCTCATCGTTAAGGTTAGAGAGGTATTACTCCCTCAATACTTCAGCTATCTATGGAGGTCATACCCTATAACCTAAGAGATTGACGGGGTAAACGCTGAAAGGATTTCACCAATCTTCACAGCATATCCCCCGGATCGAGAAACAGAAGGTTTCCTTCCTGAGTTCACTCGTTTGAAAAGGAAGATGCGGTAGATTCTGAACATTCAAAAGCTCACAGGGGCTGCTCAACTGGAATTGAGTTCTTGCCTTGCAGGGGGGCTAACGTAAAAACCCCTCTCAAGCTGACGGACTTGAGAGGGACAGAAAAAATTAAATTGGAACCAATGCCGCGGTTCGTAAAATCTGGGTAAATCTATATTTAACCTTTCCGGGAGTAGTATTCCACCACGAGTAGTTCATTAATCTCGAGGGCAATCCATTCCCGTTCAATGACACCCGTAACTTTGGCGGTCATATTATTCTTGTCAAAGTCTAGGTGAGTCGGCACATTTGCCAAACCTGGGTACTTCAGGTTCTCTTCCACCATGGTCTTTGAATTATCTTTGTCCCGGACGCCAATGATGTCACCAGGACGACATTGGTAGCTGGCAATGGAGACCACTCGGCCATTAACAGTAACGTGGCCATGGTTTACCAACTGACGAGCCGAGGGGATGGTAGGTGCCATACCAAGCCGGAAAATTGTATTGTCTAGCCGCATTTCTAAAATCTGCAGCAGAACTTGACCGGTGGAACCTGCAGATCGCTTAGCCTTGCGCACACAGCGGAGCAACTGCTTCTCCGACAAGCCATAGTTGAAACGCAATTTCTGCTTCTCTTCGAGCTGCGTTGCATACTCAGAGCGTTTTTTGCGCCCTTGGCCATGCTGTCCAGGTGGATAAGCCCGCCGAGCTGTCTTACGAGTTAAACCGGGCAAATCCCCCAGACGACGAACTACTCTGAGGCGCGGGCCTCGATATCGCGACATATGAATTCCTTTTACTTAGATTGACTCAGTCAGAATTTCTAGTATACGCTTTGCGTTGAATTTGATTCAACATTCAGCGAAATATAATTGGATTCCTTTACTTTGCCAGGGAAAAAGCAGAGGCTTGGTTGCCTGCAGCCTTCAGGTCGGGGTAAAGATGCAACATTGGTTACGACCTGCTCTTTTGGCCTGATAAAGTGCTTGATCTGCACTCTCAAGCAGAGTACTTAACGATAGCTCTGGTAAGGGCACCATACTTGAGATGCCGATGCTCAGGGTAACCCATTCACCAATGGGGGAGGGCGCATGGGGGAGCTGAAGGGATTGCATGGTGGAGATGACGCGTCTAGCAGCCTCCTTAGCACCGTTCAAGTTTGTCAAAGGAAGTGCGATCGCAAACTCTTCTCCTCCGTACCGAGCCACTAAATCCATCGGCCTGGAAAGGACTTGAGTCATTGTCTGGGCAATGGTGTATAAACAATGATCACCTTCTAAGTGACCATAGAAATCGTTGTAGAGCTTAAAGAAATCAACATCGACCATCAGCACAGAGAGAGGCTGTTTTTTTTGTTCTAAAAGGGACCATTGATCCTTTAGATACTCGTCAAACGATCGACGGTTGGCGATTTGAGTCAAACCATCTAGCCGAGCCAAGCGCTGCAGCTGTTGATTGGCCTTTTCTAAAGCCGCTGTTCGTTCAGAGACCTTGAGTTCTAAGGTGTAGGAATAGGCCTGAAGCTGCTGCTGAGCTAACTCTAAATGCTCTAAAGCTTCAGTCAGATCTTTACGCTGCTCTTCGATCAGTAGAATATCGCGATAGGACCGAAGCGTCGTGATCACAGTGGTGACAAGCTTCTTACGTGTCAGTTCCACCTTAAGCTTATAGTCGTTGATATCGTAGTTCAGAATCACGGACTCTTCCGGAGCCTCTCCAGGATGTCCCGTGCGCAAGATAATCCGCAGTTGGTGGTTATTGAGGTGCTCCCGAATATACTGAACGACGCACAGACCGGCATCGTGGGTTTCCATCACCACATCAAGCAGAACAAAAGCCGTCTCCAGATGCTTCTCCGCCAGGAGCCGTTTCCCCTCCTCAGCAGAATAGGCTGACAAAAAAACTAATGGTTTGTCCTCAAACGTAAAATTCTTTAGTGCCAACTGGGTCGCTTGATGAACAGCCGGCTCATCATCAATAATGATCACATTCCAGACGCAACGGGCATCCTCAAGTCTTTCAGGACTTTCTGCTTCAGGCGATGTCGTCTCACCATCATCAGGAAAAAGTAATTCATCCTCCCTGAAAGGTAAGGCATCCTCATGATGTCGTTGCGTTGGTGTCTGATTGCGGGTCATTTCATTCCCAACGCATTAACAAATTGAGGACCCGTAAATTTGAAAAGGTAATCGTCCAGATCATGATCGTTGCAGGCAAAATCCATATCTCCCCATGGCCCCTATACTTAGGCTGCCCATATTGTTAGTCGTTCTTCGGTATAGCGCCGGTATTGGTCGGCAGACTAATTTCAAAACAGGTCCCTTGATTAACCTCACTAGTTACATCAACCTTCCCCTTTAAGGTTTGAGTAACAATGTTATAGACAATCTGCAGTCCAAGTCCTGTTCCACCACGGTTACGGGCCGTTGTAAAAAAGGGTTCAAAGATTTTCTCCATATTGTTCGCAGGTATTCCACAGCCATCATCTTTGAAGCTCAATAGGACAGACTCACGCTGTTGCGAAATATCCAGCGTCAGATGGCCCGCCTGCTTGCCTAACGGATAAGCATGCATCAATGAGTTCGTCACTAAGTTAGTAATGACCTGGGCAAAGGCACCTGGATAGCTCTCGATATACAGATCAGCGTCTCCGGTGATCGTCAGGGTATGAGATGTGCGCTTGAGGGTCGGAGAGAGACTGATCAAGACCTCTTCACAGTAATTTTTGAGGTTGAAATGCCGTTGTTCAAGATGGGTTTGATCCACAGCAACCTGCTTAAAACTATGCACCAGTTCACTCGCGCGATTGAGATTGCTGAGCAACAGAGCTGTCACCTCTTGGGCGGTATCTAAATAATCATTGAACTGTGCCCGCGTCAGTCCTCCCCTAGCAACCTCCGCAACTAAGATCTCTGTCTCATCGGCAAGGGTGGAAGCAAGCGTCACCCCTGTACCAACCGGAGTATTAATTTCATGGGCAACCCCAGCAACCAACGTCCCCAATGCCGCCATTTTCTCCGATTCCACGAGTTTAGACTGGGCCAAAGTTAGCGTTTCAATGGCCTGCTCTAAAGCGGCACTTTTTTGCTCAAGAATGCCTTGAGACTCTTGTAGCTCAACAATCACCTGCTTGAGCAGAGATTCTTTCGAATTTTTAGTTTGCTCAAGTTTGGCTCGATCGGCCTCAGAACGTTCCAGCTTTTTCTTGAGAATTCGATTCTCTTTTTGAAGCTGCTTAAACGCAATGTCTTTCTCTGTCGGTTCCATCAAAAATTACTGATGCCCCATCAGTAACGTCACAAACGTTGTGTTGTGGAAGAAAGATCGATTGCTGTTTTTGAAAGGGGCCATCTCTCCAAAGGTATAAAATCCACAGCTAGGCAGGGCAATGTCAGACAGTGCGGCCATTGCCTTATATTCATCATCGGTGCGCGTTCCCAACACATAGCGCCGCCATGAACAGGAAAAGACAACCGCCGCTTCAGGTTTTTGACCCGGATATTGATCCAGCGCATGTTCAAATGCAGATCGGGTGCCGTCAATAACGGCGTCAAGCGAAGCCTCAGTAATTTGTACAAAAGCATCTTCAGGTACATCACCCGCGACGGTAATACTCCCCACCTCTGCATCATATCCACTGGCTCCCCTCAAGAAGAACGTCTCCTCTCCTGGCGGATAGACTGCCAATGGGTAGGCAACATCCGTCGCAAATTCATTTAAGTAGTAGTGATAAAAATCTAGGGCAGGCTGATGATCAATTTCATAGATGGTGTTGTCGATAACTTTAGTCACCTGACTGCGTTTACCAATGGGACGCCAGCCGCTGGCAACACCATGGGAAAAACAAATGGGCCCCGAAAACAGCAAGAAAGGGACAGAATCATTGAGCACTTCAGCTTTATAAAACTGGTAATTCTGTTCCATCTTGGCCTGATCTGCAGTGGCCCCCCCAAAGACGGGGACACTGCCCAGAGCAGACTGTAACCCATGCAAAATAGAGGCCGGATTAGTTGTCAAGCTTTCTGAGATAGCGACACAAAATTTAGGCGCTGCAGTCAGTTGTTGTTGTGCTTCAGAAATAGCCTGTTGAGCGATTGTCACCGGATCTTGGGAGACCTGACGGGCCACCCCTGCTCGAATCTCAATATCATCAGAACTAAATAACATCAGGGTTAGTGAGTCCTGCTGAAAACCTAAAACAGATGAGATTTCCCCATCAGCAGTCCCCCCAATCAGCTCTAGTTCTGGAAAGACTTGATAGATGTGTTGTAAAACAAGTGCATGGTCAAAATCAAAGGCAGAAAAGAGCATGCCTGCTCGCGGTTGTACCCCGGCCAATTCAGCCTGACATTGGGCAATGACCTCATCAACTGCTTCTGCAGAGTCAGGATCATTGCTATGACCCACAGCAACTTTTAGCATGGCTTTCTATCTAAACGTGAACGCAAAAGTCTGAGAAGACACAGTTAAAAGACTCTCAGCCTATCTTTAAGGTTTATTGTTCCCACCAATCGGTATCGAGGCTCCACAGAGCAGAGTGAAAAGTGTTTGAATAAAAAAGACTTGACTCCATTGAATGCTCCTTAAAGCATGAGAGCTCGGTGCTGCCCTTTCCCGCTCGAGAGAACTTGGTTATGACGACACAGGCAAAGACAATCCCCCCTCTATTGGGTGCATCGAAGGCACAACTCAAGGACTGGGTGGAGTCACAGCAACAGCCCGCCTATCGCGGTCAGCAACTCCATCAATGGATTTATCAGAAGGGGGTTCGCTCTCTCACCGAAATCACGGTGTTCCCAAAGGCATGGCGCTCTGAACTTTCAGATACACCAATAGGACGATCTGCGATCCATCTGCGATCGGAAGCAAGAGATGGAACCGTCAAATATCTGCTGCGACTAGAAGATGGCCAAATCATTGAAGCGGTGGGCATTCCCACCCAAAAGCGACTCACGGTTTGTGTCTCTTCTCAGGTCGGTTGTGCCATGGCCTGTAATTTCTGTGCCACGGGCAAGGGTGGTTTCACCCGCAATCTAGCCAGCCATGAAATTATTGACCAGGTTCTTACCGTCCAGGAAGACTTTGGCCAACGCGTCAGCAACGTTGTGTTTATGGGGATGGGAGAACCCCTCTCCAATCTAGAGAACGTATTGTCAGCCGTACAATCCATCAACACGGATATTGGCATTGGGCAACGTTCAATTACCGTTTCAACGGTGGGTATTCCAGGCCAAATTCGCAAGTTGGCCAAAGAGAAATTGCAAATTACCCTGGCCGTGAGCCTCCATGCCTCTAACCAAAAACTTCGCAGTCAGTTGGTCCCTACGGCCCAAGGGTATCAACTTGAGGCTCTTTTAAAAGACTGTCGCATCTATGTAGAGATCACCGGTCGACGGGTGACCTTTGAGTACATTTTGCTCTCAGGCGTCAATGATCAGCCCGAACATGCAGAAGAACTGGTTCAACATTTGCGCGGGTTCCAGAGCCACGTGAATTTAATTCCCTATAACCCAATTTCCGAGGTGGATTACCAGAGACCTAAGGGTGAGGATATGCAGAGATTTCTGAAGATTTTGGAGGAGCACCACATTACGGCTAGCGTACGGCGGTCAAGGGGCTTAGATCGAGATGCGGCCTGTGGTCAACTGCGGGCCTCTCAAATTCAGACAGAGGCAGTGAGCTAAGCTAGCTTAAATTCTTTCAGGGCAGGCAAAAAGTTAAGGCTTTCGTGACTCGGGCGACTGAGCTTAATTAAGGCAAAGCGCTGCAGTGGTGATAGAGACTGCCACTGTTCTAGAGTGAGGGAAACCCCCTGAGCCTGGGCTTTTTCCTGAAGCACCGCTGGGATCGCAGTGACGTTCAGCCAGCTCGGATGCTCATCAATAGCAAGCTCAGAGGCTGGCGTCTGAGTTCGCTGCCAAATAAGATCCTTAAGCTGCTGCCGATACGCTTGAAACTCTTCTGGCGTTGAACAGGGCAGCTCCACAAGCTGCTGTCGCTCCCCAGGTGCAAATTCATTCCATTGCGCCAGCTTCAACTTGATCCCGCAGGTATCTAGTTTCATCCGCACCGCCATCGGAATGCAGCGCAGTGAATCAGTAAAGTCAGCTTCAAACTCGAAAAATTGAGGCTTCGTCATAGGCCCGAGAGAAAGAAGAACGCGATACTAACATTCTGTCAGCTTAAGGCCAAGTCTTCAGGAGTGTTGCAGTTTTGCAGCATCGCAGCAGTTCGCCCCTGCACTTCTAACTTTTGTACAGGTATTTGCTGCAGCCAACCTTGAAATGAACACCCACCCTGGCTGATAAAGGCTTGTAGCTGAGGGTAGGATTGGCGATGATAAAAACCACAAAGCGGTTCCCAACGCTCTTGCTGGTATGGAACTTGAGCCATTAGAGATTCCGGTAAATCTCGCAGTTGATGAATCCAGTTCTGGAGAATTTGAAGATCAAGACAGGGCAAGTCGCAGGCCAGCAGCAATAGCCAAGGGGAAGAGATATGCTGCCATCCTTTCTCCAAGGCGATGAGTGGACCAAGGTGGGGCGTTGGTTCCTCAATAAACGCGACGGGAGTAGAAAGAACAGCTTCATATCGCTGGGGCCAAGGGGTCAAAACAGAAACAGTTGGACAGCACTGAACGGCCACCTGACAGACCCGCTCAAGCAGAGGAACCCCCTGCCAAGGCAATAGGGCTTTGTCCGTTCCCATGCGAGAGCTGCGCCCTCCGGCAAGGATAAGGGCAGACACCGGTTGAGGCTCAGAGATCATCATGAAAAAGCTGCAACGGTCTGACGCAGAACCTCGAGGGTTGATCGGGCTGCTCCTTCGAGAAGGAGCAATCGCACCTTTTCAATTGCAGATGGTAAATCAGAACAAATGTTCAGATGCCAGAGATAAAACCCACCCGTCCACAGAACCGCAGGCAA
The DNA here is from genome assembly GCA_937951315.1 of uncultured cyanobacterium. Lineage (GTDB taxonomy): Bacteria > Cyanobacteriota > Cyanobacteriia > Thermosynechococcales > Thermosynechococcaceae > RCC1774. The sequence continues at coordinate 21,278 of CALFCG010000362.1, read as the reverse complement.
CAGGGGAGACTCCTTACCCTCAAGAAGCTGCTGCATTTGAGTAAGCAAGGTTTCTGTCGATTCAAGGGGAACTTCTGCGCCCCCTAGACCATAGTCGCGGGCGGACAGAAAGAGATGCTCAAAGGACGGGGTAATTTCGGGATTATATACACCGATAATATTGGTGCGATCGCAAGGTAAATCACAGCTACCTTCCAGCCCCTTAATCGTCGTGTAAGGATAGGCATTCCCCCGAAGTTCAAACACATTTTGAAGCAGCTTTTCTGTGGGGGGGTGAACAAAACCAGAGAACTGATGGCGATTACCTGCATAGGGACACCACAGCAGTTCCGCAGTTGCCAAGGTCGGCCGTTTACCAATTTGTTCTCGATACTCCACAAGCCCATGGGCCAATGGAAAATGGTGGGGTAAATACACCAGTCCCAGCCCCGTCTCGGAGAGAACCTGATGGACTTGCACTAACGACAAAGGCGCCCAATCAACCCCAAGTCCCTGCCAAAGCTCCACTAAAGGCAACCCATACTTCGTCGGCATGCAGCTCCCCCCATGCATAAGGACTGGGCTATCTTCCGCCGCCAGCAATAAAGCAACCAAAGGTAAAAGGGGAGCCGTCCTTGAGCGGCCATCATAGGGAATACTAAACACTGAGACCGGTCGTGGGTGATCAATGGCGGGCAGGCGTGGCCCCAAGTGGTCGAATGAATCTAAGATCCCGGCCATCTCCTCAACCGTTGCTCGCTTGATGCGATGGGCAATCAGATAGGCCCCAATCTGAGCCGGGGTTGCCTGCTGCTTCAGCATCAGTTCAGTCGCCGCGGCAGATTCCTGTCGAGATAAATTCTTGGAAGTGTGTTGGCCACTGCCAATTTTCTTTAAGTAATCTCGAAATTCCTGGCTGAAGGCCTCAGTCATATGAGTATGCGTACCTAGGGCTAGATCTGGGGGATCAAGGGATTCATCGGCTGGGTCTTCTGTACCTGAAACGAATCACAGACTAACTTCCGAAAATTAGCAATCGGGGGGATCAGTAGACGATCAGGGGTCGTCACCATGACCACTTGCCGCATCAGTGCACTGGCACCTGCTGTCAGAGACTTCGGCTGAGAAAATTGGCGAATGGCCAGGGTTGAATCAGTTTGGGCCTCCACTAAAGCCCCGTGGGGAAGCAGCGAGATCATCTCACCCTGGCGAATCACACCTCGGAATGCATCTAACGTATTCAGCTCTAAAACCGCTTTTAGCTCTAACCCCTGACTCTGAAATTGAGACTGGACCAAGCGCTGCATTCCATAGCCATCCTTGAAAACAACCTGCGGGAATCGAGTGAGTTCGGCCCAGGGAACAATCTCATATTGTGCAAGGGGATGCTCTGCCGCCATCAAGACTAAAATCGCCTCATCGTAAAGCTGATCTACGACCAAATCTGAACTTTTGGTCAGGTAGGCATTGTCCATCACAATGGCGAGGTCCACAAGACCATCCTTGAGAACTTTTAAGGAGCGATCGCTTCCCAAAGATGTCACCCGTAACTGAACCTCAGGGTAGTGCTGACAAAACTGCTGCAGAACAGGTGGGAGATAATGCGCGCAGACGGAATGAATCGCAGCTACACAGAGTTCGGGTTGCTTCCCCAAGCGCAAATCGACGAGTTCCTGGGTTGCCTCCTGCCACTCAAATAAAATTTTTTGCACCCTCGGCAATAATTGCTCCCCTGCAACCGTCAACTTATTCTTAGGACCGCGATGCAAAATCGGTAAACCTAACTCTGTCTCTAGCCCTTGGACTTGTCGACTGACTGTGGACTGAGTAATTTGAAGCTTCTGCGCTGCACCTTGAAAGCTACCGGTATTGTAAACCGCCAGAAAGGCTTGCAGTTGTTCAATTCGCATGAAATGTCATCCAGGCTACAGTCTTAAACACAGTAGCGAATCTAAGTCGAATGTTTGGTACATCTTGATACAGATAGCTTAAAACCCCCATACCGTCCGACCGAAACTTGAAGCACGGGCAACGAGGGAACACTGCAATATCGTGACTCCAGCACCCACAAAGAAGATAATTTTTTGATCAAATAAAAATAAATTCTGTCTCTGATAAATTCAGAGAATGGGGGTAAAGTCACAGCAATTTGAGACTTTACCCCCATTCATTAAAGTAGGGAATTATGGCAAAAGCGAACACCGAAGAATAGAGTGGGATCTCTACCGACGGACGATATCCGTCATTAGAAAGTGAAAGTGGTGCGGATCACGCCAACAAATTGATCACCGTCTACGGAATCCCCATTTGGATTAATCAGATAAATAATACCGGGAGTTATTGTGATATTAGAACTGACTGGGAATTGGTAGTTTGCTTCCAAGTGAATTGGTGGATCGGGGTCTTCCGCTCCACCATTGCTATTGATAACAAACGGGGGAACACCTGCGATCAAGCCAGCCGTTGCACCTTCTTTCAAAACATCAAGAACGGCAAGGTTAAGAGCACCATTGAGAATTTGAGCATCATTGTCTGCCCCACTAGCCTGGTTAGCAAAAGTATAGCCAACCCAACCGCCGACACCAATCTTATCTGTAATATGGAAACTGGCTTCAGCACCCACAGAGTCAGTGGTCAATGAGTTTGCGCCGCCAAAAGGACTATTGGCGAGAGTTGTACCCGCAAAGCTCCGAACCAATCCTGAGGGATCGAAAGTACGAACATAGGTCAGTCCAACCTGGTTCTTGCCAAACTCATAGGAAACTTGGCCTAAGGCGCTATAGCCCCCTCCAAATAAGCCCCCATCATCAGATCCATTCCCCACAGGCACAGCAACAGAGGACTCGGCCTGGTTGGCAAAGTAGCCTACGTCCACACGGAAAGGACCATCGCCAGGACTCCAAGACGTTCCAATGCCCTTGGATGAGACCCCAACCGTTCCATTTCGGTAAATGGGGTTACGCTCACCAAACCAAGAAACAGATCCTGCTCCACCGCCATTTCCTTCAAAGTAGGGGTTAATGGTTGTGGCGTAGTAATGGTGGAAGGCTGCGTTGGTAAAGACAGTGATGTCAACATCACCAATCGGGAATTTATAGTCTAAGCGATCAAGGGTAACGGCATTTTCCGAATCACCCGTATCAAAGGACAAACGGGTGGCATTTGTGCCAGAGATGCCACCGAAGTTAATGGCACGATTTTGAGCTTGTAAACGAGTAAAGAGACGATCTTTCCCGGTAAAGCTAGTTACAAACGCAAGCCGGGCCCGTTGAGTCAAAGAGAGACGGGATACATCTTCAATCTCCGGCCCAGCCGCCGGTGCAACACCGTCAGCAACGTCACCGGCAATGCCGCTAAAGCCAAAAATAGCTTCTCCCTTCAGCTTAGTCGTGGTCGAAAACTGCTGGGCTTCAACGGTATCAACACGCGCTTCTAAACCATCCACTCGACCTCTTAGAGTGGCAAGTTCTGCTGCAAATTCATCTTGCAATGCTTTAACAGCATCTAGATCTGCCTTCGAGGCAAAGCGATCACTAATCTGATCAAGGCAAGCATTCAGCGCTGCCGCCATCTCATAGCGTGTGGCCGAGCGATTCCCTCGAAAGGTACCATTTGGGTAACCGGCAATACAGCCATAGCGTTCCACCAAGGACTGGAGTGCTTGGAACGCCCAATCAGTAGGCTGTACATCAGAAAGCTGTGAAACAGAAGTGACTTGTCCTTCAGAAGAATCTTCAAGGTTGTGAAGACTAGGGTCGCCTTCATACAGTGAGTTTGATTGAGAACCGACTAGGTCACTCACACTTGTATTATCGGCATTAACAATAGAATCAGAATCTGCAATAAAAGTAGGCAGTTCAGGTTCTACTAAAACTTCGCTCGAAACAGGCGTGGATGTGTCGAGATCTCTCAAGAGCTCTCCTTTAGAGGCACTTGCAGATTCCCCTGCGACCAAACTGATACCCAACAAACCAAGACCCAAGAGTAATGATTGTCTAACGTTAATGGACATATTCATGATTATCCTTCACACCAATAAGCTCATACCTTGAAACCACAACTGCTAGCAGTCGTGCCCATAACAGATTACGAAAGTGAATTTTCGGTAATTGTAACCAAAACTACCAGATGAAAAAAAAAATACTACATCAGATGAAAAAGATGAGTGAATTACGCATAAAGTACATGATTTTCCTGCATATAAGTAGATAAATTAACTTACGACTTAATAGTTTTTTTCTGTTCGTCAGGATATTGACACGATTCAGATAGCCCACTTCACGACCCTCACGTGAATATTATTCGAGTCATCGCCCCGTAGAGAAAGACCTCAAATGTTTGGGATGCGGGCTGTGGTGAAGGTGTCAACGATGCTCAGTCAAATGCAATGGTGACACCACCCACAAATCCGCTACGTTATCTCGTGTTTTCAAAACAGGATAATGCCACTGTTCAGTAATCCCTCCCCAAGAGCCCAGCATTAGAGGGTCAAGCTTGAGAAAGGTCTTGTCTATGCTGCAGCGACAGGGGTAAGGCGAGGAAAATGGCTTGTAGCTTACGTTTCTTTTTTGACAGGTGCTGCGGGAAAGGGCAACAGACTGGCACAGACCTCACGCTGAACCGAGGAATGTGCAAAAACTGCATATACCTAAATAGATTTTGCTTCAAAATTCCCAAAACCTTTGAATCCTGTGCGAGGTTATCGTTTTTTATTCTTGCGTAGTTATTTGTGGGACAATTTACAACAGTTTGCTTGAAGATACTACTGCATCCATGTTGTTCTTCAGGAAATGCGGATATTTGGTGGATGCAATAAGTACATAAAGATTCAAGCTATGTTGTTTGGTGCTAGGAATCACAATTATGGCCAGTGATGTTAGTCAACGCATCGTATATGGCATTGGCGTTTTGGGCGTTAGCCTTGTTGCAACGAAACCAGCAATTGCTGTTACTCCAGACCCGACGCAAGATTTTGTAGCATCAGAGGAAAATGTCAAAGATGAGAGTGCTGAAACGTTGGAACAGCCAGCACTCACCATTGATCCAAAGAGTAAAACAGACAGTACCTCCATCAATGCTCTTCTTAATTCACAATCAAGCCAGCTTCTCTCAACAATTCCTGGCGTAGCAGAAATTGCAGAAACGGAAGAGCAGACAATAAAAAAGACCGCTGTTAGTGCTCTTTTACCTGCTCAGCTCAATCAACGTCCCCCGGTAGAGGACCTCTTTGCCAACGTGGGGAACCGAGCAGAGCAATCAGAACTGTCTCAAACTACACCTGTCGAAGAGACTGATAGCAGGGATTTACTGCGTTTTCAGTCAAATCTCCCTCCTAACTCAGAGCCTGAAACTGTTACAGCGTCCGAACCATCAGAGACTGCAGACCCATCTCAGACGAAACTTGTCTCAGAGACAGAACAGACAATTAAAAAACCTGCCGTTAGTGCTCTTTTAGCTGCGCAGCCCAATCAACAGCCCCCGGTAGAGGACCTCTTTAACAACGTTGAGCACCCAGCAGAGCAACAAGCGCTGTCTCAACCTACCCCTGTCCAAGAGATCGAAGAGACTGACAGCAGGGATTTGCTGCATTTTCAGTCCAATCTCCCTCCTAACTCTAAGTCTGAATCTGTTAAGGTTTCCGAACTATCAGAGTCTTCAGCCCCATCTCAGACAAGACCTGCCTCAGAAACAGGACAAACCATTAAAAAGACCGCCGTTAGTGCTCTTTTGCCTGCTCAACCCAATCAACAACCTCCGGTAGAGGACCTCTTTGCCAACGTTGAGCACCCTACAGAACAACCAGCGTTGTCTCAACCTAACCCTGTCCGAGAAGTCGAAGAGACTGACAACATTGATTTGCTGCGCTTTCAGTCCAATCTTCCTCCTAATTCAGAGCCTGAATCTGTTACAGCGCCCGAACAATCAGAGTCCTCAGCCTCATCTCAGTCATTACTCATAGCTGAGGGAGGGACTGCAGCAGAGATTACATCTGTCAGCGATTTACTCCGTTTCAACAATTCAAGTGATGCTTTACAGGGACAGGTTACTTCTGTTTCGCAGCTTTCTGATGTACAGCCGGGAGACTGGGCGTTCCAAGCTCTGCAATCTTTGGTAGAACGTTATGGCTGTATAGCGGGGTATCCCAATGGCACTTTTAGGGGAAATCGCTCAACAACTCGCTATGAGTTGGCTGCAGCACTGAACGCTTGTCTTGACCAGATTAGCGATCGCTTTGCTTCTAAGGCTGATTTCGATACTGTCAAAGCTTTGCAGGACGAGTTCGCAGCTGAACTTGCGACGTTGCGTGGTCGCGTCGATGGGCTAGAATCACGGGTTGATACTGTTGAAGCCCAACAATTTTCCACCACCACTAAACTCAACGCAACAGCGATCTTTGGTGCAGGTTTTGTTATTGACGAAGAGAATGCTCTTGATAGTGTGCTTGGTGTTGATACCGATGAAGGCAATATTGGGGAGGATAGGGTCTTCTTAGCCCCTCGGGTTCGCCTCAATTTTGATACCAGCTTCTCTGGCACAGATCGTCTTCGCATCCGGTTACAAACGGCTAACGTCCCTGAATTAGACAACGAGGGTGCTGCCGGCACTAGCCTTGCGCGTCTATCATTTGATGATGCAGATAATAATGAAGCCCTCCTAGATGAAATCAACTATCGGTTTAAGCCCTTTGATCGTCTGACCTTAAAGGCTTCACTCCAAGGAGGAGATTATCGAGATGACGTAGAGACCTTCAACCCCTTCCTTGCCAGTAGTGATACGGGTGCACTCTCTCGCTTCTTCCGATTTAACCCAACGGTTCACCGTGCTCCTGGAGACACTGTCTTTAGTGCCATTTATGAAGCGAATGATACCTTTGAGTTCTCTGTTTCAGCAGCGGCTGGCGATGCCGATCTAGCTGTTGCTGATGCAGATAACAATGGGGGTCTATTTGGAGGTGGACAATTTGGGGTGTTTGCTCAGGTTGGCGTCACGCTCTCTGAGAGGCTTCGGTTTGGTGTGCAATACGCCCGCAGTGAATTTAGAGGCAGTCCAGATATTACCTCTGATACAGGTGATGCACCAACGACCGGTGGTGGACTGGGCCCAGGCGGAGATACTTCTGATCCCTTTGATGGACTAGACACAACAACCGATAACTTTGGTTTTTCGGTTGACAGCAAAATTGCTGACTTTCTACATTTTTCCGGTTGGGCGGGCTTAACCCTAGCTCGGAGTCCTGAACTTGTAGATTCTGAGGTCAAACTTATTAACTGGGCGGCACAATTTATTTTGCCAGATCTGTTTGCTGAAGGTAATAAAGCATCAATTTCAGTGGGTCAACAGCCGTATATTTTTGACCGAGGCAACCTCAACGGTACAGGTGTTACGGACGGCTCTAATCCTAACTTCATCGCAGAGCTCCAATATCAGTTCCAAGTCAATGACAATATCAACGTCACTCCTGGTGTGATTATGGTTGTCAATCCGAACAATACCTCATCGAATGATCCCATCTTTATTCCGATCATTAGAACAACATTCTCGTTCTAGTTTCGATTTCTGATGTAAACCCAACAGCTCTGGGGGTAACTCACAGCGCTGTTTGGTTGGATAATTGCGTAAGACATTGTTGAGTGCATCAGATTGCTTCGCCTACGAAAAACTTCTGACACGTTTACATATGCCTCAACAAATTAGCTCATCTATGGAGTCGACTGACTGCGTATTCGTATCATCCAATCAAACCGATTAGAGTTGACATTCAAAGAACTAGAAATGCTAGCTACTGTTATCGATTCACATCGAATTCACGTTAAGCAAAACTCAGTTTGATTAGAACTTTTGATCAGGTTCTAAGGCCCGAATTTTTCCGTCCTGCTTAATAATAGCTTGGCCATTTTCAACACCAGCTAGAATCCAGCCACTCTCATTGAGAACTTCGCCAATTTCAACCCGGCGCGTGGCCCCATTATTTTCCACTAAGGCAACAGATTGCTCTCCGAATTCTAAGACACCCACCAACGTTTGAGTTGCTTTACTCACATCGGTGAGAGGCACAGGTTTAGCCACGGCAATAGTTTGAGGTTCATCAATCACGTTGGACTGATTAGGCTGAGCCTCCGGCTGAACTTGAGGCAACTCCGTTGCTTCTGTTGTAGCGACCTGGGGCGCTGACTGAGCGGGGAGGGGTTCCTGTTTAGCTGGGATCCGAGCGGGTGTAACATTAGCCGGAATCTTTGCTGGCAATTTGGGGGCGACCGCTTGAACCGAACTAACTTTGGGGAGCGCAGGCTTGCTAAGAGTCTGACCCTGTGGCTGAGGCACTGGTGGCGTCGTCACGGGCAGCGCAGCGACAGCAGGCTTAGCAGTAGCTGGCGTTGCGGCGGCTGGGGGAGAAGACTTTTTACTGTCAATTTTCTGGAGCGATTGTGTCATGCTCGCGGCGAACTGCACATCTGAAGGATTGATGGGGAGGGATGAAGTCGCAGGAGTCGTGACTTCTGCGACAGCAGGAACGGTGATGGTACGAGGCGTCAACTGAGTTCCCACCCAGACAAGGGCGGCCCCGATCGAGGTTAGGGCAATACAGAAAAAGAGACGCTGATTAAAGGTTGAATCTTGAGGATTGCCGATCCCAACGGTTTCATCTAAAGAGAGCTGCCAGTCTGGAGCGTATCGGGGGGCAAGGCCAGTTTCAAGAGGGGTGTAGGAAACTTCTAGCTCACTGGATTGTTCGAGAACACTGAGGGCCCGACGCGAGCGAACACGAGTCAGAGAGGAGGAGGTTGGGGTTGGAGAGGTCTCACCTTCCCGAATCTTATGATCTAGCTGGGCAAACAACTCGTCCATTAACTCACTAGCGCTCGTCTCGAGACTCTCATCATGAGAGAGCGTCTGATCTGTCGAGACTGTGACGTCAAGGTCGAAATTGTCAGACATAGGTTTAGTTCCCAATGCGTTAAGTCAAGATTTTTGATACTCGGTTATAGAATGCCCTGAGTGTTCCCCATCTTTCACACGCTCCCAGTATTAACCGAATTGTTACCCAAAGCCCCCCCAGTATCCGTTACTTTCACCCCCAGGGAAAATCACTTCGGCAAACCTCTCGGAGACCTATAACGGGGAATCTTCCATTGCCGCCAAGGTCAAGGCCGTATTTTGCCCCCCGAAGCCAAAGCTTAGACATAGAGACGTTCTGAGTCTCATCGGCGTAGCTTCTGGCAAAAGACGGAGATCAAAAGCAGCATCTTTAAGCCCGACGCAGGGCGGCGCGATTTGCTGCTGTAGCGCGAGCAAACTAAACGCGACCCCCATGGCTCCAGAAGCACCGAGGGTATGGCCAGTGGCCCCTTTGGTAGAGCTAACAGCAACAGAGGCTGGAAAGATTTTCTGAATTAAGGCTGCTTCGGCTTGATCATTGAGTTGGGTGGCGGTGCCGTGAGCATGGATATAGTCGATGTCGGTGGGTCGCAAGTGACTGCGCTGCAGGCTTTGTTGAAGGGTTGCGATCGCAACCCTCTGATCCCGATCGGGCGCACTGCGATGATAGCCATCAGCCGTACAGCCAAACCCCATAACCTGACCATAGATTTTTGCATTTCTGCCCTGGGCCAGCGATCCCAACTCCAGCAGTAACACAACCGCCCCTTCTCCCAATACCAACCCTTCACGTTGGCGATCAAAGGGATAGGCCCCCGTAGTCGCCATTGCTCCCATCTTGGCAAACCCCGCGAGCGTCAGCGGTGTCACCGGAACTTCCACCGCCCCCACAAGCACCTGAGTACATTGGCCAGTCCGAATCAAATCAGCGCCTTGGGCAATGGCCCAAAGACCTGTAGCACAGGCTGCCCGAGGCGAAAGAATGGGGCCGGTTATCCTCAGCTTTTGAGCCACTAGAGAAGCGGGAGAATCACCATAGAGCTGCCGCAGATCGGCAAGAACTTGTTGGCCCGCGTGAAACTCGCGAATAGATTTCTCCCACTGAGGCTGCAGTCCGCGACTAGAGCCAATGACAACCCCCATGTCCGGCGCGACTTGATCGCAGTCTGCATCTTGCAACGCTGCATCAACCGTCGGTAGTAAAAGCGACTCAATAGAACTAGGAGCCCCATGGATTAAGCCTAAGGGGCGGGGGGGGAGTTCAGGGAAGGGTTGATGCATTGCAATCCCCGTCGCCCCCTTGAGTAAAGCCCCCCAGCTACTCTCTAATGTTGAACCGAGAGCCGACGTCAGACCGATTCCAGTAACGACAACCTGCATGAATGTTGATTACCTTCGCTATCCCCTCTTCAAGGCTTCCTCCCGTCATCAAAAATGGTGTAGGCGCATGAGGGGTGTAACGACAGAGTACTACGCCTGGATCGCCTTCAAGGAAAGGGACTGTCGCGAATGAAGATTGCCAGTATCCAAGGCATGGAAACTTAGCTCAAAAAGAGCCCTACATGAACCACTGTCCCAGGACGATGTAAACAATCTAGGGCAAGAGTGGCGACTACCCATAACTCGTGCTGGAATGGAATCTGAGGTTATCGAGGTCAGCTGAGGCGATAGAGGATATGGATTTAATGAACTGCACGTCGTGTGGACGGCAAGTTGCTTCCAAGTCCCACTTTTGTCAATACTGTGGAACGTCTCTCAAAGCACAACCTTCTAGCCGTTCTGCGGCAAATGATTCAGCTTCTGCAGATGCGGACTCTAACAGCTTGGAAGGGGCAAAGAATAGCCCATCCCCCGAGGTCGCCAGCAGCTCCTTCATCGCCTTATTAGCTGGGACACGGTTACGCGATCGATACATCATCGATCGCCCCATAGGTCAGGGCGGTTTTGGGCGCACCTACCTGGCCCAGGACACGGGTCGATTCAACGAATATGTGGTCCTTAAAGAACTAACCCCCTCGATTCAGGGAACAGAGGCCCTGAAAAAGGCCGAAGAACTGTTTCAGCGAGAAGCAGCAACCCTACACCGGTTGGAGCACCCCCAAATTCCTCGCTTCTGGGAGATTTTCCAAGCTAAAAAGCGCTTATTTTTAGTCCAAGACTATATTCCAGGCCTCACTTACCAACAGCTTCAAGACAAGCAGGTCAGCAGAGTTTTCAGCGAATCTGATATCCTCCAGCTCTTTCGAGATCTGTTGCCCGTGCTGAGTTATTTACATCAGCAAGGTGTCATCCACCGAGATATTTCGCCCGACAATATTATGCGTCGTGATCGCGACAACCTACCGATATTGATTGATCTCGGAGGGGTCAAGCAGATTGCGATGGATGTCAGCACCGAGGTGATCTCCCCCCAAGTCAGTGGGTTTAGTTCAGGAGGCGGTACGCGTCTCGGCAAAATCGGCTATGCCCCCGATGAGCAAATGCGCCTTGGGCTAGTGGCCCCTCACAGTGACCTCTATGCCTTAGCCGTTTCCGCTCTGGTTTTAATGACGGGCAAACTCCCGCAAGATCTCCAGGATCCTCAATCTCTAGAATGGACTTGGCAACAGGACCTCAGTTTAAGTCCCAATTTCATGGCTGTTTTACAGAAGATGCTGGCGGCTCGCCCCTTAGACCGCTACCCATCAGCAACAGATGTAATGCAGGCCTTAAATTTTGAGAATAATGTCCCCCCGACGGAGGTGATCTCAAGCAACGATTCACCGCCACCTCAGATACCGCCCATGCCCCCCCCAACCATCGTCGATCCCCCTGGATCACAAGGAAACGTGGAGAGGTCCAGTGAGATGTCTCGAACTCAAAATCTCGCTCAGCCCCCAGCTCAGATGCCGATGCAACCTCCCCCTGTCCCCCCCACAGTGCAAGGTACAGCAACAGTCACAGGCAACCCAACAAAGGGGAGCAATCCCTGGAAGTGGGGATGTGCGATCGCAAGTCTCATTGTCCTTTTGCCCGTGGGTTTGCTCACCCTACTGGTCATTATTGGCATCATCGTGGGACCACAGGATGAACCAGACGATCCAACGACCTCCCGCAACCCTAGCCCAGAGCTTACCCCCTCCCCTAGCCCTCGAACCCAAAGCCAATTTCAACGCGTTCAGATTCGTGACTTGGAAGCCTATGAACATCCAAGCCAGGCCTTCTCCATGGAGGTCCCCCAAGGTTGGACCCTCAAGGACAACAGCAAGTCGGAAGAAATCATTATGGTGTGGAGCGATCCCACCGGCAACGGTGAAATGGTGGCAGACCTCTTTGACGTTGGGAAAAAGCCGACCCAGAGTGAACTCACGGATATTTTAGAGACCTTTCTCAAAGAAACCTTCAGTAATCAATCCGACTTTTTCATCGAAAAAGCTCGACCCCAGAAAGATGGCAGTGTCCTGCTGATTTGGGGATACACTGGCACCGCCACAGGGAATATCAAAGTGAAGCTGCTGGGCAATAGTTTTATTGAGAATAGTGGCCAGCGGGTCGCCCTGCTGAGCTACATCGTTCCAAGCGAGCAATTTCAAGAGCTGGAAGCCCCCCTCAATGAGATGATCAACACCTTCAAATTTGACCCAGCCGTCTCCCTATCTCAATAGTGCATCACGTCCCAAAAAGCGTGACTCTTCCCACCACAACTGGCAGCGCCCCAAGCGTAGCCCTTAGACTAGAAGCTGAAGAGGATTTGGGCTAAAGCAATGGTAGAGCCACAAAAACCAACACCTGCAATCACAAATTTATCGCCCGTAGAGTATACGAATCAGCCTGCACCGCCGTTACTCATTGACGTCCGGAGTGCCCTTGAGTACCAACTGACGCATCCTATCCAAGCCGTCAATCTCAGCCTTCCCCGTCTTTTACTGGGCGCTCTACCCATCACACGGCAATGGGTATGGCCCCAATGGTTCCAAACATTATCATCGGAACGCCCCTTAGCCGTTATTTGTCTAACCGCTCACCGCAGTCCTATCGCAGCGTCATTTCTGGGCACCCTAGGGTTTACTGCCATACAGAATATCTCGGGAGGGCTAGTCGAGTGGAAAAAGCAAGGACTCCCAACCGGGAAGGGTGCAAACTCTAACGCCTAGTCCATACTGAGTCAACAATGCCCTCTTCCCAGCCCTCACCCTTTATGCCAGATCCTGCAATGCCCAATAGCATGGATAGCCAGATAGCTCAGCAGTTTCTAGCCTTTGTCGAGCAAACTGGTGATGCCTTCGTTGCCTTTGATCTAGCGTTTCGCTACATTGCGATCAATGCCAGCGGTGCCAGGCTGCTCCAACTCCCCCGTCCAAAAATCATTGGCTGCACCCATCGAGAGCTACTGGGCGATCAGGCCGATGAAATTGAACCGTTCCTAGAAGAAGCCGCTGAAACAGGCAAAAAAGTATTTGTTGAGAGAGTCATAGAGATTGACCAAAAAACTTGTCACTACGACACGGTGTACACCCCCATCATGGATGCCTCCGGCAACATCACCTGTGTATGGGGCATTTATCGAGATGTAACAGAACAAAAACGACTCCAGCAACAGCGAGAAGATCTACTCAGATTACAGACGGCCCAAACGGAAGAGCGCTTCCGCACCTCTTTCAACTATGGTGCAGCAGCCAAGGCTCTCGTGAGCATCAACGGAGAATGGTTACAGGTTAATTCAGCGCTCTGTCAATTACTGGGTTATGACGAAACCGAACTGCTGCAAAAAACGATTCATGATCTCACCTTTCCCGATGATCTTGAAGCTGAGAAACAACAGTTGAATCAGCTTTTGGCGGGCAAACTTCGCAGCTATCAAGGGGAAAAACGATTTCTGCACGCCAATGGAACCGTCATCTGGAGCCTCGTCAGTGTTGCCCTGGTGCGGGACATGGAAGATCAACCAGCCTACGTGATCACAGAGATGCAAGATCTGACCGCACTCAAGCACACCGAGCAACAGCTCAAACAGGCCAAGCAGGAAGCAGAAGCTGCCAATCGAGCCAAGAGTGAATTTCTAGCCATGATGAGCCATGAAATTCGCACTCCGATGAATGCCGTCATTGGCACCACAGATTTACTCATGGCAACCGATCTCGATGAGGAACAAACAGATCTAATCAACACGACGCTGACCAGCGGACAATCATTGCTGAGTGTGATTGACGATATCCTCGACTTTTCCAAAATTGAGTACGGCAAATTAGAGCTAGAAGCCCAACCTTTTAATATTGACCTTTGCGTAGAAGAGACCCTCGATCTCGTTAATACTCGAGCCTCTGAGAAGGGACTAGAGTTAGCTTACTCAAGAGAATCAGAGCAGCCCACGTTTATAATTGGTGATCTTCATCGCCTGCGCCAAATTTTGGTAAATTTGCTTGGCAATGCCGTTAAATTCACCGCTGAAGGTGAAGTTGTGGTCTCAATGACCTCTCAACTTCTAACAGAAGCAACCCCCAATGCTCCACAGGTCTATGAGCTACAGTTTGCCGTCAAAGATACAGGGATTGGGATCGAACCTGAAAAGCGAGATCGCCTTTTTCAGTACTTTAGCCAAGTGGATTCGTCGATCACCCGTCAATATGGTGGCACAGGATTAGGGCTTGCCATCAGCAAACGTCTGAGTGAACAGATGGGTGGACGCATTTGGGTGGAGAGTCAAGCCGGGTTGGGATCGAGCTTTTTCTTTACCATCCAGGGTCAGGCAGCCCCCCATAGAAAAGCCCCTTCAGAGGAAGATCAACAACGGCTGCAAGGACAGCGCGTCTTGATTGTTGACGACAATCAAACCAATCGACATATTGTACGGATGCAAACCCAATCGTGGGGGATGGTACCAACGCTTGCGGCGTCAGGGGTTGAGGCACTGATGATACTCAATGAGAATCAGTTTGATTTGGCTATCCTAGATGTACAAATGCCTGGGATCAGCGGTCTGACCCTGGCAGCTCGCATTCAAAAACACTTTGGCGATCAAAGTCCGCCCATTGTTCTCCTCAGCTCCATCGGAAATATTCATTCCGAAGCAAAATCGCTCAAAATCGCAGCATCCCTCCGCAAGCCCGTTAAGAAGGCACGTCTTCATCAAATTCTGCTGCGCATCCTCGATCCTCAGCTTGAGCTGATCCCTTCCAGTGAGGTGCCGGCCTTAGATGCCGTCACAACAACTCCACTGCGCATCCTTCTGGCTGAAGATAATGTCGTCAATCAAAAAGTAGCCTTGAAAATGTTGACACAGCTTGGCTATGAAGCAGATCTTGTCACCAATGGTCAAGAAGTGCTGGACCAACTCCGGCAGCGATCCTATGACGTGGTTTTAATGGATATCCAAATGCCGGAAATGGATGGTCTCACGGCCACAAAACACATCATCCAGGAATGGTCAGTAGATGTGCGTCCCTACGTGATTGCCATGACAGCCAACGCAATGAAAGGCGACCGAGAAGCCTGTCTAGCGGCGGGCATGAATGCCTATATCAGCAAACCAATCCGCCTGAAAGACCTGAGTGAGATGCTCAATGCAGTCAAAGATGCTGCAGGTCAAGATTAAAAAGTCCAGCGCCGCCGCCGATAAAACAGCCGTTCGAGCCAATCACGTTGCCTTACAGGTTCCTGAGCGGTCTGTCTCATAATGTCTGAGACTGTTGTGTCAATGAAGTCGCTATCCGCTATTTCTTGCACGGTAAGCTGCTGTTGCACAGCATGGGCCAGAAAGTGAATCATCTCTGCAGCTGCAGCCCCCACCAAATGCGCACCCACTAACACATCATTATCTCCGGCAATGAGCTGACAGAAACCGCTTTGTCCGTGCGTTGCGTCTGCAGTGGGATAGGGTTGTCTAAGCACCTTAGTCTGGCGGTACTGCTGTTGGGCCTGAGCAGTGGTGAGGCCAACTCTTGCCAAAGCAGGTTCAGTCAATATGGCCCAGGGGAAAGGGTGGTAGTCTACGGCATGAGCTCGAAAGAATAGAGCATTTTTTACCGCTAGCCTGGCTTCGTATCGGGCAATATGGGGTAAGTTATAGCCCCCGAGCATCGCACCACAAGCATAAATTCTAGGATGGCTCGTTTTCAAATACGCATCAACCCACAGCCCGTGGGGAGTTTGAGCTAGCCCAAGCGATTGAATGTGGGGAGAGGGCACCGAAAAACTATCTTCAGCCCAAACAATATGGGAGGTCGGAAAAGAACGGCTCCCCAACAAAACTTGATCAAAGGCAGGATCTGCAGGAATAGGGGTATGGGTCAGGACACAAACACCATCGGCTTCAAGTTGAGCCTGAAGCAGAATAGCAGCATCAGGTTCTTCCCGCGGCAGCAGTCGAGTGCGCGCTGCAAGGGTAACGTCATGTCCTTGTTTAGCGAGCCTCTGGCTAAACTGCAAAGCCGTTGGTCCATCTCCGATGACAAGCAATGACTGGGGACTCCCATAAGCTTTGGCATCGGCAGCATTAATATCTAAGTAAAACGACCCAGGGATGGGAGACGGAGCCAAGGCAAGTAAGTAGTGATGGGCTCGCAACACCCGATTCTGTACTTCCACCTGCAGCTTGGGGTTTTCAATCAACTGCCCCTCAGCTTCTACCACATCAACCCCCAAGCTCGTGAGAGCCGCAGGAGTATCTGTTGGGCCATGCCATCCAACTTGCTTTCCCACCAGAGCCACACGGGCATGGAAACGGGCTGCCGTTATCGCGGCCCACCGTGCGGCATCCGTCCCCCCCATTACGACCAAGTTATAGTCCACTGTCATAGGCTCATTTTAGAGTTGAATCAATCAAAATTGAGTCAAGTCCCCCCCTGGCCGACAGGAGGAAGGCGGGGCAAAACAGTGGCCAAAGCCTGTAAAAGCTGTTGATTTTCTGCGGGGGTTCGGACCGCAATCCGAAAGTAACCATCGCCCAGTTCCGGGAAGCTGAGACAGTCTCGGATCAAAATACGGGCCTCTTTCAATAACGCCTGCTGGAGGGCGATCACAGAACAGTCTGCCACCACTAACAAGAAGTTAGCCACACTCTCCAGAGGCTTAAAGCCAAGCTGCTGAAGCCCAGTAAAAAGTTGAGATCGTGCCGTTGGCAGCCACTTCCAAGTTTGCAGCTGGAAGGCTCGATCCTGCAAAACAGCAATCCCTGCGGCACTGGCGAGTGCATTCACAGACCAAGGATCGCGCCACTGTTGCCATCGTTTTAATCGAGCAGGATGGGCTACAGCATAGCCAAGACGAAGCCCCGGCAAACTATAGAATTTGGTTTGCGATCGCAAAATCACTAAATTCTCATAATTGACCACCTCATTCAGCAAGCTTTGCTGTGCTGAGACCGGCAAGAAATCCATAAAGGCTTCATCAACCACCACCAAATCAAACCGTTCGAGGCAATCTAGCAAATGTTCACGATTTAAAATCCCCCCGGTTGGATTATGGGGATTATTAAATAAGAGACCTTCATTGGGACCAGGAACAAGAGGCTGCCAATCCTGAAAGGTAGGGGAACCCGGTTGAATCGCAAGCACATGGGTCTGTAACCGGGCCGAGAACGCGACTAACGCTCGATAGTAATCACTGAAAGCCGGCGCAATTAAATGCGTTGCCTGAAGCAATGCCAAGTCACGACAAGCCCAAGTTAGCAACTCAGCCGAACCGTTTCCAGGCAAAATCCAGTCAACAGGCACCTGATGAAACTCGCTGAGCGCCTGACAAAGAGCAGTAGAAGCCGGGTCAGGATACGCACGCAAGTCTTCTAGATGATGCTGGATGGCAGCCAGAGCACTGTCGGGAGGCCCCAGGGGGTTAATGCTGGCAGAAAAATCTAAGACCTCTCCTGATGCACAACCCGCCAGGTTTGCAGCCCAGTCTAAGTTGCCCCCATGGAGAGGTCTCTTCACTTTCCGTGGGCCACTAAGGCGCGACTTTCTCTTTGAAGAGTTTTCCAGCAGAGAAAGCTGGAACAGTGGTCGCAGGGATTTTCATTTTTGAACCAGTTTTAGGATTGCGGCCCTCCCGAGCCTTACGATCGCGAGGCTCAAAGGAACCAAAACCAACTAGCGTCACCTTGTCGCCATCTGCAACCGTTTCAATAATGGTTTCTAGAGCCGCTGACAATACAGCATCAGCCTGCTTTTTCGTCACACTTGCCTTATCAGCAACCGCGTCAACGAGTTCGCCTTTGTTCATTGGTAACTCCTAGTGATTAGTTAAGCGTGGTTAGCAATTTCGAGTCTGCAGTTTAGGTTTCTAAAAATACTTTAGGGTCATCAAGAAATGACTAAACCGTCCAGAGAGCTGGAACTCCTACAGCATCGAATTTTCAATGGTTTATTCTAAGGGGTATTCGCCCAATATGGTATCGCTAGAATCATGAAATTGTAAGGTTTTCAAGATTTCTTTGGGTCTTCTCCAAACTTTTACATCTAAAGACAGATTTAAACAACGTCTCCAAACAACAGAACTAGAAGCCACACCTACTGACAGCAAAGGCTTATAGGACTTTCGACTTAAAGCTTTAGGAACCAAAAAACTCGGGTTCCTCTGTTCAAGACATCGTCATTGATTTCGACAACAAATGACGGAGGAAACGTATTGTTTTGTAACTAATTAGGGTTAAGTCATGCTCATTCTCACAGAGATGGGCAGCATATTGGGTATTGATCGTCGTTCTAGATTCGACACATCACCTCCCTTATCTCCAACTCCCCCAAACAATTTAAGATAGGCACGGTCTCATAATTCTCAGGAAATACTTACACAATTCTCAGTAAGCCTGCAGACTCTTACAGGCTTACTTTCAGTCTCACCTTCTAGCTTATGTTCGGGATAGAAATACCGCGGCTGGCAAAAATTTACTGATCAGCCCATGAAACAGATCCAAGAATAGCTGTATCCTTTGCACACAGATCAAAGTAGTTGCCCTTTGGATGCTGGAGTTTGAATGCTCTTTCAGAGGCCAACAATAAGGTTATTGGAGAACATTTAGGAGTTGTAGACAAAATAATGACGCAATTTTCAGGTCAAGGGGTCACCTTACCCCCCATGGATGTCTATAACCAGAAGCTCATTGCCAATGTTCACCCCTCAGACTGGGTGAATCCGTCACCAGCAGAATGCTATGACCTAGTGGTGATAGGCTCTGGGACGGCAGGTCTTGTCACCGCAAAGGGAGCAGCAGGTTTAGGCGTAGGCCTCAAGGTCGCTCTCATCGAGAAGCATCTAATGGGCGGAGATTGCCTCAACGTCGGCTGTGTCCCCTCAAAATGTCTGATTCGCTCGGCACGGGCAGCAGCGGATATCAAAGGATCGCGCCCCTACGGTATTGTGCCGCCAGAGCAGGTCACCATAGACTTCCCAGCGGTAATGGAGCGTATGCGGAAAGTGCGCGCTCGGATTAGTCCCGTAGACTCTGCTGCCGGTGCGGCAAAAGCAGGCGTCGACATGTTCTTGGGAGAAGGAACCTTTACAGGCCCCAATACCGTTGCGGTGGGAGGCCAAACATTGCGCTTTAAAAAAGCGGTCATTTGTACAGGGGCAAGAGCTGTCAAACCCAACGTTGAGGGGATTGAAGCGGTTGGATATCTCACAAACGAAACAGTATTTTCGTTGACTGAGTCACCCAAACGATTGGCGGTCATTGGCGGCGGTCCCATTGGTTGTGAACTCGCTCAGGCTTTTTATCACTTGGGCAGTAAGGTTGTGCTCTTTCATCGGGGTGCCCACATCTTGAATAAAGAAGATGCTGATGCGGCCGAGATCGTCCAGAAGCGTCTGATCGAAGAAGGGATACAGCTCGTTTTGGGCAGTCAACTCAAACGGGTCGTGCAAACACCCACAGGCAAGGAAATTTTCTTTGAGTCTGGCGGTCGTGAGCAATCCGTTATTGTGGATGAAATCCTGGCAGGGGCAGGGCGAGCTCCCAATGTACAAAGTCTCAATCTAGAGGCAGTGGGGGTAGAATATGACAGTCGGCAGGGAGTAGTAGTGAATGACAACTTGCAGACCACGAATCCAAATATCTATGCCGCTGGCGATATCTGCATGAACTGGAAGTTCACCCATGCTGCCGATGCAGCAGCGAGGATTGTACTGAAAAATACCTTATTTTCTCCTTTTGGAATTGGTAAGTATAAACTCAGTGACTTGGTAATGCCCTGGGTTACGTTCACGGATCCTGAGATTGCCCATGTGGGCCTCTATGAAAATGAAGCACAGGATCAGGGGATAGATATCAGTACCATCAAAGTGCTGTTTGATGATGTTGACCGCGCCTTAGCCGATGGGGAAGAAGAAGGATTTGTGAAAATCCACCTCAAGAAAGGTTCTGATCAGATCTTGGGTGCCACCATCGTCGCTCGCCATGCAGGAGAAATGATTAGCGAGATTACAACAGCCATCGTCAACAAAGTCGGGCTAGGAAGTATGGCAAGCGTCATTCATCCTTATCCCACTCAAGCCGATGCGATTAAGCGAGCAGCTGATGGCTATCGTCGGACGTTGCTGACACCTCGAACCATTAAGTTCTTGGGACTACTCACAAAGCTATCTTAACGACAGCCCCCCAGAGGATGACAGAATAATAAGCAATTATTCTGTCGCTCTGGTGAGGAGAATGCCCACCCCATGCTCGAATATCAGGTGGTACCCAACACGAATGTCATCGAAATGTCGATTGATGGCCACATCACGACAGCAGAATTCGCTGAGCTGTTAAAGATGATGGATGGGCAGTTTCAACAGCATGCAAAACTTCGGCTCTTGATCAAGGTGTTGAAGCTATCTAGCTTTGAGCCAACTCTGATTTTCCATGATGTACTCTTTGGGATTCGTCACTTTTTTGATCTGAGCCACTATGCGATCGCAACGGATCAAATCTGGGTCAAGCGCGGGATAATAGCTTCCCGTCTTTTCATGCTGGGTCAAATTCGCATCTATACAATGGACGAACTAGAGCTGGCTCGAAAGTGGATTTTACCTCCAAAGCACGATGAAGCAATCTCAAGCTCTCCATAAACACTTGGCCTTGGCTGCAAAACAATTGGGGCACTTATTAACGGGTTTTAACGACCCTGTATAAAGACAACCATCGTGAGGAGATTAAAGACAATGCTTTCTGGTGCTGGCATATCCATCCTCTTGGCCGTAGCAGTGTCCCCGGTAACTGAGTCAATTAATGTCTCTCCGGCGCATTCCTTGCCCCCATCCCATATTGCTCAACAACCTGAGTCCTCACTGATTACCTGGAAAAGCGTAACGGCCCAGCTCTTTGAGAGACATGATGGTGCTCCCATTCCATCTGCTCCAGAACAATTTTGTTGGGCTTGGAACGCTATCCCCAGCTATCTCAAACATCCCAAAAAACCAAAATGTGATCGCAATAACGTGAAGTCCGGACGACTACCAGATAGCTTTGCGCG